>DATHTV010000169.1:0-4704 GCA_035462845.1 Jiangellales bacterium | reverse complement strand
CGCGCAGCGCCACCGGGAGACGGTCGGTCACTCCGCCGACGCGATGGCGACCCGGTCCGGGACGTGGGTCCGGGACTGGGGCGGCGGCCGGCTCTCCCGGCTCGGCCGGCGACGGGCGGCTCGCGTCCGGCCCCGGCTCTGCGGGAAGCGGTCCGAACCAGGCGTCGGCCGCCGGCCAGGACTCCGCCGACCCGGTCCCCGCCGGCCACGTCTCCTTCGGCCCGGTCTCCTCGGGCCAGGTCTCCGGCGGGTCCGGAACCCTCGGCACCCAGCCCGCCCGCGGGTGCAGCGCGGCGAGCCGGGCCCGCGCCAGCTCGCGGTCCCCCGGCTCCTGCCCCCGTCGTCTCGGCATGGCTCGAACCTAGGTCGGCATCCCGCCGGCGGCGGGCGCCTGCCGCTCCGCTGTGGACGGCCGGGCCGCCCGGCGGGACCTGTGGACGACGCGGCGACGCCGCCCGGCCCGCGGGGGTCAGCGCGGCGAGACGACGACCGCGATCATCCCGGGCCCGACGTGCGCCCCGATGACCGCGCCGACCTCGGCGACCAGCACCTCGCCCCGCCCGGACAGCCGGCCACGCAGCTCCGAGGCGAGGTTCGCCGCACGCTCGGCACTGGCGAGGTGGTGGACCGCGACGTCCACCGCCGCGCCTTCCCCGGCCGCCGCCACCGCGTCCAGCGCGAGCTCCTGGAGCCGCGCCAGGGCGCGCGATGCGGTGCGTACCTTCTCGAGCGGCTCGATCCGGCCGTCGGCGAGGTGCAGCAGCGGCTTGACGGCGAGCGCGGTGCCGAGCAGCGCTCGCGCCGCACCGATCCGGCCGCCGCGGCGCAGGTACTCCAGGGTGTCGACGTAGAACAGCGCCGTGGTCCGGGCGGCACGCGCTCGCGCCACCTCCGCGGCCTCGGCCAGGTCGGCGCCACCCGCGACGGCGTCGCTCGCGGCCAGGACCGCGAAGCCGAGTCCCATGCCCATGGAGCGCGAGTCGACCACCTCCACCGGCACCGGCGCCTGCCGGGCGGCCAGCTGGGCCGCCTCGACGGTCCCCGAGACTTCGGCCGAGAGGTGCAGCGAGACCACCCCCCCGGCCCCCGACTCCGCCGCCGCCTCGTACGCCTCGAGCAGCGCCTGCGGGTTGGGGCGGGACGTGGTGACCGGCACCCAGTGGCGCAGCGCATCGGCGACGTCGCCCGGCCCCACGTCGACGCCCTCGAAGAAGGGGCGCCCGCCGACGACGACCTGGAGCGGCACGACGGCGATCCCCCGATCGGCGCAGACGCCGGGGTCGAGGTAGGCCGTCGAGTCGGTGACCACGGCGACGGGAGGGGACATGCGCGCCGAGGCTAGCGCCTGTGGATCGCTCACCCCGGGACGACGTTGACCAGGCGCGGGGCCCGGACCACGACCGTACGGACGGGGCGTCCGTCCAGCACCCGCTGCACCGCCGGCGAGCCGAGGGCGAGCTCGCGCAGCTCCTCGTCACCGACCGACGGCGGCACCTCGAGCCGGTCCCGCACCTTGCCCGCCACCTGCACGACGCAGGTGACGGTCTCCTCGACCAGCAGAGCCGGGTCGGCTGTTGGGAAGGGGTGGTGGGCCAGGGACCGCGCGTGGCCGAGCCGCTGCCACATCTCCTCGGCGGCGTGCGGGGCGAACGGCGCCAGCATCAGCACCAGCGGCTCGGCGACCTCACGGGGCACCGCCGGCAGCTTCGTGAGGTGGTTGTTCAGCTCGATCAGCCGCGCGATCGCCGTGTTGAAGCGGAGCCCGTCGAGCTCGGTCCGGACGGCGTCGACGGTGCGGTGCAGCAGCCTCCGGGTCGCCTCGTCCGCGGGCTCCTCGGTCACGACCGGCTCCCCGGTCTCCTCGGAGAGCACGTTGCGCCAGACCCGCTGCAGGAAGCGGTACGAGCCGACGACGGCGCGCGTCTCCCAGGGCCGGGAGACGTCCAGCGGGCCCATCGACATCTCGTACAGGCGCAGCGTGTCCGCGCCGTACTCGGCGAACATCTGGTCCGGGGTCACCGAGTTCCTGAGCGACTTGCCCATCTTCCCGTACTCGCGCTCGACCCGCTCACCCCGCCAGGCGAAGCCGCCGTCGGGCAACTCCTCGACCTCCTCCGCGGGGACGTAGACGCCGCGCTGGTCGACGTACGCGTACGCCTGGATGTAGCCCTGGTTGAACAGCCGGCGGAACGGCTCCTCGCTGCTCACGTGGCCCAGGTCGTGCAGCACCTTGTGCCAGAACCGCGCGTAGAGCAGGTGCAGCACCGCGTGCTCGACCCCGCCGACGTACAGGTCGACGCCGCCCACGTCGCCCTCGTGCCGGGGCCCCATCCAGTACCGCTCGACGTCGGGGTCGACGAAGCGCTCGGCGTTCGCCGGGTCGAGGTAGCGCAGCTCGTACCAGCAGGAGCCCGCCCAGTTGGGCATCGTGTTGGTCTCGCGCCGGTAGCGGCGCTTGCCGTCCCCGAGGTCGAGCTCGACCTCGACCCACTCGCGAGCCTTGGCCAGCGGCGGGGCCGGCTCGCTGGCCGCGTCGTCGGGGTCGAAGGTCGTGGGCGAGTAGTCGAGGACCTCCGGCAGCTCGACCGGCAGCATCCTGTCGGGCACCGCCACCGGTAGCCCGGCGTCCGGCCCGTCGACCGGGTAGACCACCGGGAACGGCTCGCCCCAGTAGCGCTGGCGGCTGAACAGCCAGTCCCGCAGCTTGTACGAGACGGTGGCCCGGCCCAGCCCCTTGCCCACCAGCCACGCGGTGATCGCGGCCTTGGCCTCGCCGACCGGCAGGCCGTCCAGGCTGATCTCGTCGTTGGCGGAGTTGATCGCCGGGCCCTCGCCGGTGAAGGCCTCCCCCTGCCAGCCTTCCGGCGGCTCGACGGTGCGCACGATCGGCAGGCCGAAGCGCTCGGCGAACTCCCAGTCCCGCTCGTCCTGCCCGGGGACGGCCATGATGGCGCCGGTGCCGTAGCCCATGAGCACGTAGTCCGCGACGAACACCGGGATCCGCTGCCCGGTCACCGGGTTGAGGGCGTAGGAGCCGGAGAACACGCCGGTCTTGTCCCGCCCCTCGGTCTGCCGCTCCACCTCGGTACGCGCCGAGGCGGCGGCCCGGTAGGCGGTGACCGCGTCCGCGGGGGTGGCCGCCCCGGCGGTCCAGGCCTCGGGGGTGCCCTCGGGCCAGCCGCCTGCCGCGAGCGCGTCGACGAGCGGGTGCTCGGGCGCGACCGCCATGAACGTCGCCCCGAACAGAGTGTCCGGACGGGTGGTGAACACCTCGAGGTCGCCGTGGTCGGTGGTGAAGCGGACGGTGGCTCCGTGCGAGCGACCGATCCAGTTGCGCTGCATCAGCTTGACCGGCTCGGGCCAGTCCATCCGGTCCAGGTCGTCGACCAGCCGGTCGGCGTAGGCGGTGATCCGCATCATCCACTGGCGCAGGTTGCGCGTGAAGACCGGGAAGTTGCCGCGCTCGCGGCGCCCCTCGGCCGTGACCTCCTCGTTGGCCAGCACGGTTCCCAGGCCTGGACACCAGTTGACCGGGGCCGACGACAGGTAGGCCAGCCGGTGCTCGTCGACCAGCCGGCTCCGCTCGACCGGACTGAGCTCCGCCCACGGCCGCCCGTCCGGGGTCGGCCGCGCGCCGGTGGCGAATGCCTCGACCAGCTCGCTGACCGGCCGGGCCCGCCCGCGCCCGCCGTCGGCGTCCGCGTCGTACCAGGACTCGAAGATCTGCAGGAAGATCCACTGCGTCCAGCGGTAGAACTCCGGGTCGATCGTGGCGACCGAGCGGCGGGCGTCGTGGGCCAGCCCGAGGCGGCGAAGCTGCGCGCGCATCGTCACCATGTTGGCCTCGGTGGTCGCCCGCGGGTGCTGTCCCGTCTGCACGGCGTACTGCTCCGCGGGCAGGCCGAAGGCGTCGTACCCGAGCGTGTGCAGGACGTTGTCGCCGCACATCCGGCGGTACCGGCCGACCACGTCCGTCGCGATGTAGCCCAGCGGGTGTCCGACGTGCAGGCCGGCGCCACTCGGGTACGGGAACATGTCGAGCACGTACGTCTTGGGCCGGTCGGCGACGGGCTCCGGTGCGGCCCAGGGGCCGGCCGGGTTCGGTGCGTGGAAGGTGCCCTCGGCCTCCCAGCGGTCCTGCCACCGACGCTCGACCTCCGCCGCCAGTGCGGCGCCGTAGCGGTAGGGAGCCTGCGGCTCGTCGGCCTGCCGAGTGGGCCGCGGCTCGTCCGTGTGCGTCATGCCGTCTGCCGTCCTCGTCGATCGGTGGTGCCGGTCACCCGGGCCCTGACATGGCGAAGCCCCTCGCACCTGGAGGGGCTGCCGCGCCGACGCGACGCTCGGGGCGTCCGCTGCTGGTCAGCGCGGCTGGGTAAGCAGGAGGCTCGGCACGTGGTCAGGCTACCGCAGCGCCACCCGCCGCCGCGGCCACGGCCGCCCCGACCGAGGCGTGCCTCGGCCAGTCCCAGTGCAGGCCGTCGGGGTTGCCCGCCCCGGCGGCGAGCATCGGCCCGACGATCTCGTCGAGCTCCACCAGCCTGACGCCCTCCCGGTCGGCCCAGGCGCGCGCCGCGGCGACCGCAGAGGCATGGTGACGTCCCGACGGGTAGCCCTGGCCGCGCCAGGGGGCCGGGCCCAGCGCCACCACGACCAGCTCCGGCCGGTGGTGGCGGGCCGCGCCCACGATCCGCGTCAGGTGGTGGT
>DATHTV010000168.1:0-4631 GCA_035462845.1 Jiangellales bacterium | reverse complement strand
CCCCGAGGTCGTCGACGACGGCCGTACCGGCCTGCTCGTGCCGTACGACGCGCGCGACCCCGACGGCTTCGAGGACGCGCTGGCCGCCCGCCGCGGCGAGCTGGCCGGCGACCCCGCCCGGGCCGCGGCGATGGGCCGGGCCGGGCGCGAGCGCGCCAGCGCCGACTTCGGCTGGGACGCCATCGCCGAGCGCACCGTCGAGGTCTACCGGCACGCCCTGGCCCACCCCCGCTGAGCCCTCGCCCTGCCCCCCCGCTGAGCCCTCGCCTGGAATGACCACGTTCACCACCCGCGTGGGGGGTTCACGAGGCGTCGACGCCTCGTGGTCGTACGACAGGCCTGGTGATGGACCCACCACCAGGCCTGTCGTACGCGGGGTCGTCGCCAGGGCCCCGCCCGACGTCCGATTCAGCGCCCCGGGGCTCGCACCGGCACCGATCGCCTGCCCAGCACCAGGCTCGTGGGGTGATCACGAGGCGTCGACGCCTCGTGAGGGCAGCGGGCGGGTGGTGAACGTGGTCATTCGGGGCCGAGCGGCGCGGCCGTCTCGAGCCAGTAGAGGAGGGCCCGGACGCCGAACCCGGTGCCGCCCTTGGTGACCTCGTGCTCGTCGGCGTCGGCCCGGCCCGGCCCGGCGATGTCCAGGTGCGCCCAGCGCACGTCCCCCGCGAAGTGCTGGAGGAACAGGGCGGCCGTGATCGACCCGCCCTGGACCTTGTCGACCGCGACGTGCGAGAGGTCCGCCACCTCGGAGCGCAGCGCGTCGCGGTAGTCCTCCACGAGCGGGAGCCGCCACAACCGCTCGCCGGCCGCCTCGCCCGCCGCGGTCAACGCCGCAGCCAGGCCGTCGTCGGAGGCGAAGAGCGCGGCGTGCCTGCGGCCGAGCCCGAGCGTGGCGGCGCCGGTGAGCGTGGCGACGTCGACGAGCGCGTCCGGGCGGAGCCGCTCCACCGCGTACGCCATGGCGTCGGCGAGAACCAGGCGGCCCTCGGCGTCGGTGTTGAGCACCTCGACGGTGGTGCCGCCGTACTGCGTGATGACGTCACCCGGGCGCTGGGCCGCGGCGCCGGGCATGTTCTCGGCGAGGGCCAGCAGGCCGGTGACGCGAACCCGGACGTCCAGGGCCCGCAGCGCCGACAGCGCCCCCAGCACGACCGCGGCACCGCTCATGTCGGTCTTCATCGGGACCATGGCCTCGCGCGGCTTGAGCGACAGCCCTCCCGTGTCGAAGGTGATTCCCTTGCCGACCAGGACGACGTGCGGCGTGCCCGTCGCCGCGCCCTCGGGCTCGTACGTGAGCTCGACCAGGCCTGACGGCCGGTCCGAGCCGGCTCCCACCGCGAGGATGCCGCCGAAGCCCTCGTCCCGGAGGGCCGCCTCGTCCCGGACCCTCACGGCGAGCCCCGCCGCCGCGGCGACCGCCTCCGCACGCGCCGACAGCCACGCCGGGTCCTTGGTGTCCGACGGCGTGACGACCAGCTCGCGAGCCAGCCATCCTGCACCGGCCACGGCGAGCCCCCGCTGCAGGGCCCCGTCCCGGTCGGGCCCTGTCTGGGCGAGCACGACCTCTCGCGCCGCCGCCCCCGCCGGTACGGGGGTGGTGCCCCGGCGCCACGCGAACGGTGCCAGCAGCAGCCCCTCGACCAGGGCTCGCAGCGAGGCGTCGTCGGCCAGCACGCCCAGCGTCGTGGCCGCCCTGTCCTCGCCCCGCAGGGCCCTCCCGGCAGCCGCGCCGGCGCGCCGGTGGGCAGCGGGCGAGCCGTCCCCGAGGCCGACCAGCACCGCACGCTGAGGCCCGGGCCCGGCCGGCAGCGCGACGGTCGTCACCCTGCCCGCGACGGCGGGCTTGCGGGTGCGGTCCAGCGCGTCGAAGAGCGCGGCGCCGGCAGCCTCGAGCTCCGCGGCGCCGGCTCCGACCCAGGGCCCCTCGTCGCCGGCGCCGGGCCAGACGGGGAGGACCACGGTCCGGCACCCCTCGACCTCGAGCAGGGGGCGCTGGTCGGCCACGACGCGGCTGGGTCCGGCGGCGGTGCTGTCGGGGGCGCTGGGCACTCGGCTCCTCAGGTCTCGGCTCGGTGGGCGGGCCCGGCGCGAGGTGCGGGCACGGTACGGCCCCGGTCGGAGCACGTGTCGGGTGCGCCGGCCGGGGCCGTACGGGTCATGTCATCGCTGTCGGTGCGGCCCTGCGTCAGCCGACGCTCTTCAGAGCGTCCCCGAGCGCGTTGGCCTCCTCGGCCGAGAGCTCGACGACCAGCCGTCCGCCACCCTCGAGCGGGACGCGCATGACGATGCCCCGCCCCTCCTTGGTGACCTCGAGCGGACCGTCTCCCGTCCGCGGCTTCATCGCCGCCATCCGCGCACCCCTTCCTCGTCGGTCGCACGCGGACCCGTGGTGCTCCGGGGAACCCCCGAGCGCGTGCCATCAGGCGGCAGTATCCCGCATCGGGCCTGGTCGCCGCAGCGAGCCCGGCCCGGGGTCCCACCGGTGACCTCGGCGGGGGGGCGCGCGAGCCGCCGGCGGACCGGGCAGGATGTCCCGCGTGAACGCCCGGTCCGCGCTGTTCGACCTCTACGGCGACCACCTGCGGTCGCGCGGGGGGCGGGCGCCCGTGGCCGCGCTGGTCCGGCTGCTGGCCCCGCTCGACGTCGCCGCACCGGCGGTGCGGACCGCGGTGTCGCGCATGGTCAAGCAGGGCTGGCTCGACCCCGTCCGGATCGACGGTGCGCCCGGCTATGCGCTCACCCCGCGGGCCGTCCGCCGGCTGGACACCGCGGCCGACCGCATCTACCGCCGCGGGGTCGGCGGGTGGGACGGCTGCTGGCACGTCGTGGTGCCGTGGCACGTGCTGGACCGGGCGGCCCGCGAGCGCCTGCGCAACGGCCTGCGCTACCTCGGCTACGCGCCGCTGGGCGACGGTACGTGGGTGGCACCGCGCCCCTCGGTCGAGCTGGACGCGCTGCTGGAAAGCGAGGGACAGTCGGCCGAGTGCTTCATCGCCCGGCACGACGGCCGGGAGGGCGGCGACGAGGGCCTGGTCCGGCGAGCCTGGGACCTCGACGCGATCGGCAAGGCGTACGAGGCGTGGCTGGCCGAGGCGCAGGCCCTGGTGGCCGGCGTCGATGCGGGCGGCGCCCCGGAGCGGGCGTTCGCCGCCCGCAGCCGGCTGGTCCACGGGTGGCGCAAGTTCCTCTTCACCGACCCGTGGCTCCCCCGCGAGCTCCTGCCGGACCACTGGCCCGGCGACGAGGCCGCCGCCTTCTTCGACAGCCAGGCCGGCCGGCTGCAACGCGCGGCCGCCGGCTTCGTCGACTCCTGCCTGTCCGCCCGCCCGAACGGAGCCAACCTGTGACCGAGCCCGCCACCGACCCGGTCCTGTACGCCGTCGAGGGCGGGGTCGCCACGATCACGCTCAACCGGCCGGACGCCATGAACGCCCTGGACACGACGACCAAGGAGGGCCTGCGTGGGGCGGTGCACCGGGCCGCAGACGACCCGGCCGTCCGGGCGGTGCTGCTGACCGGCACCGGTCGCGCGTTCTGTGTCGGCCAGGACCTCAAGGAGCACGTGCACCTCCTGCAGGAGGACGTGGAGAAGGTCTGGCGCACGGTCCCCGACCACTACACCCCGATCACCTACGCGCTGGCCACCATGCCCAAGCCGGTGATTGCGGCGGTCAACGGCGTGGCCGCGGGCGCGGGCGCGGCCTTCGCGCTCGCCTGCGACTTCCGGGTGGTGGCCGACACCGCCGGCTTCAACTTCGCCTTCGCCGGGGTCGCGCTCTCCTGCGACTCGGGCTCGTCCTGGACCCTCCCTCGCGTCGTCGGCTGGGCCCGGGCCAAGGACCTGCTGCTGCGGCCCCGGACCGTACCCGCGGAGGAGGCGCTGAGGATCGGCCTGGCGACCGAGGTCGTCCCGGTCGACGAGGTGCTCGACCGCGGACTGGCCCTCGCCCGCGAGCTGGCCGCCGGGCCCACGGTCGCCTACGGATCGATCCGCCGCTCGGTCGCCCACTCCGCCACCCACGACCTGGCGGAGTCCCTGGCGTACGAGGGCGAGATGATGAAGCTCACCGGCGCGACCGAGGATCACGCGGTCGCGGTGCGGTCGTTCGTGGCCAAGGAGCGGCCGGAGTTCACCGGCCGCTGAGTGCCAGGTCGAGCCATCCGTCGGCCGACCGACGGATGGACGAGCCGAACACCGCGCCCGCCTCGTCGAGAGTGCGGCGCAGCCAGTCGACGTCGGCGGTCGCGGCGTGCCGGAGGCTGAGGTTGCGTGCCTGCAGCGGGGCCATCCGCAGGCGGAGCAGCTCACCGTCCGGCGCCAGCGTGGCGAGGTGGAGGAGCCGGAGGTCGCCGCGGAAGCGCTCGTGGCCGCGGATCCCCTCGTAGTCGTTGACGGTGTCGCCGCACCCGTACAGCACCAGCCGCCCTCGGTACACCTCCATCGGGCGGGGGTGGTGGGAGGAGTGCCCGTGCACGACGTGGACACCGCCGTCGACCAGCCGGTGGGCGAACCGGACCTGCTCGCGGGGCACGTGGAATCCCCAGTTCGAGCCCCAGTGGATCGAGACGACGAGGACGTCGCCGGGCCGCGCCGCCTGCGTCGCCGTGGTCAGGATCGCGTCGGCGGT
>DATHTV010000167.1:0-11594 GCA_035462845.1 Jiangellales bacterium | reverse complement strand
GGGTTTCTTCACCGCGGACCCGTACCGCTCCTCCGACCACGACCCGGTGCTGGTCGGGCTGGACCTGGACCCGGCCACCCCGGACCGCTGCTACACCGACGGCTCGCAGACCGTCGACTCCTACACACTCGGTGTGCGCGCGGACGGGTCCGCGGTCCCGCCCCCGTTCGCCCAGCCCGCTCGGGCCCTGGGAACCGCCGACGGACGCGCGCTCACCCTCGGCCTCGGTGGCGAGATCGTGTTCGCCTTCGACCGGCCGGTGCAGAACACCAACGGCACCGCCGCTGACCTCAGGGTCGTGGATGACTCCGACGGCGCCAAGGGCCGACACGACGCGGCCCAAATTTCCGCATCGTGGGACGGCGAGGTCTGGGTCGAGCTGGGCCGTGTGCAGGGCACCGGCACGGTGGACCTCGGCGCGCTGCCGGCGATCCGCTACCTGAGGGTCGTCGACGACACGCCACAGCGGGTACCAGGGGCGACCGACGGCTACGACCTCGACGCCGTGAAGGTGCTCACCGGCTGCGTCTGACCCGGCAGGCCGTCACGCCGACCGCGCCCCCGCGCCCTCCCCGGGCGCGGGGGCGCGACGGCGTGGTCCCGCCACGGCATGATGCCCGCAGAGACCTCGGGGAGGGCGCGTGAGCTGGGAGAGCGGTCCGTTGCGCCGGTTCGGGGCTGCGGCGAAGGCATTGCTGGCGCGCTGGGTTGTGGGGACCCTCGTCCTCGGGCTGGCGATCCGCCTCGCGCCCGGGGTGTCGTCGGACAACTGGTGGGACGTCCCGGTGGCCGTGGCGGTCCTGGCCCTTCTCGTCACCTTCGCCCAGCCCTTCCAGGGCCTGCTGGCCGCGCGGCTCTCCTGGCTCGGCGTCCTCGTCGTCGGACCCCTCGGGACGGCCCTCCTCCTGTGGCTGGCGCTGACGATCTCCCCCGGCATCACGATCGACTCCTTCGGCAGCGTGATCTGGCTGCTGCTCGTCTACGTCGTCATCAGCACCCTCGTGGACTGGCTGATCCTCTCCGGCGACGACGAGCGGTTCCTCGACTCGATGGTGCGCCGGTCGCGAGCCCGGCACCGGTCGGTCGAGCGGACCGAGAAGCCCGGGGTGCTGTTCGTGCAGCTCGACGGCGTCCCGCTGCCGGTGATGAGGTGGGCGCTGGGGTCCGGGGCCCTCCCCACGGTCCGGCGCTGGATCGACGAGGGCACCCACGAGCTCACCGGGTGGCGTGCCGCGGTGCCCTCGACCACCCCGATCAGCCAGTCCGGCATCCTGCACGGCAGCAACGCCGACATGCCCGCCTTCCGCTGGTACGAGAAGCCGAGCGGCACCCTGCTGGTCGCGAACCGCCCGGCGGACGCGGCGGTGATGGAGTCCCGGCACTCCGACGGGACCGGCCTGCTCGCCGACGACGGCGCCAGCGTGTCGAACCTGTTCTCCGGCGACGCCGCCGTCCAGTTCCTCACCATGAGCGGCATCGGCCGCGAACGCGTCCGCGGGCTGGGCAGCTCCGCCTCGTACGTCGGCTTCTTCTCCGACCCGCTCGGGCTGGCGCGCTCGGTGGTGCTGACGGTCGGGGAGATGGTCAAGGAGCTGTACCAGGCCCGGCGGCAGCGCCTGCGCGGCGTCGTGCCGAGGGTCCACCGCGGCGGCTCCTACGTGCTGCTGCGCGGCGTGACCAACGTGCTGCAGCGCGACCTGTCCGTCGCGCTCGTCGTCGACCAGATGATGGCGGGGCGGACGAGCATCTACGTCGACTTCGTGGACTACGACGAGGTCGCACACCACGCCGGACCGACCCGTCCGGAGTCGCTGCGCTGCCTCGAGGGCCTCGACGGGGTGCTCGCCGGCCTGGAGCGGGCAGCGCAGCAGGCCCCCCGGCCGTACCGGATCGTCGCCCTGTCCGACCACGGCCAGTCGCAGGGCGAGACCTTCCTGCAGCGCACCGGGAGGCGGCTCGAGGACGTCGTCCGCGAGCTGACCGGTGGCGCGCCCGTGACCGCGGCCACCGAGCCGGTCGAGCAGTGGGGCGGGGCCAACGCCGTGCTCGGCGACGTGCAGGGCTCGGGCGGCGTCACCGGCTCGATCACCCGCCGGGCCACGCGGGACAAGGGTGCCGGCCACGACGTCGCGCTCGGGGCGACCGCCCGCCCGGCCCGGAAGTCCCGGTCCGCGGGAGAGCGGCCCGCCGAGGAGGGGCCCGGCACGGGTCCGGCCGCCACCCCACGTCGCGCGCCGGACGAGGTGGTCGTGGTGGGCTCGGGCTGCCTCGGCGCGGTCTGGTTCGCCGGGATCCCCGGGCGGCTGACCCTCGAGGACGTCGAGCACCGCTGGCCGGGCCTCGTCGCCGGCCTGGCCTGCACCGAGGGCGTCGCCTTCGTGGTCGGCCGCTCGGTCCTCGACGGCGACGTGGTCGTCGGCCCGCGCGGTATGCGGATGCTCGGCAGCGGGCGCATCGAGGGCGAGGACCCGCTGGCGGGGTTCGACCCGCGGCTGGCGGCCGACCTGGCCCGGGTGTCCGACTACTCCAACGCCCCGGACCTGTACGTGCACGGTGCGTACGACCCGTCCACGGGCGAGGTGGCCGCGTTCGAAGAGCTGGTCGGGTCGCACGGGGGATCCGGCGGGTGGCAGGACCAGGGGATGCTGCTGCACCCGGCTGACCTCGCCGTGGACGTGGAGGCGATCAACGGCGCGGAGGAGCTGCACGCCCAGCTCGTCCGGTGGCTCGAGGCCACCGGGCACCGGCAGGCCCTTGCCGGGCCGCACGGTGGAGCGGTCAACCCGGCCCCGTGACGTCGGTGGAGGTGACGTCGGTGGAGGTGACATCGGCGACCGTCGCAGCGAGCGCGCTCACCAGCGCGTCGCCGTCGACGGTGAACGCCACCCCGTGCGCGCCGCCACCGACCGAGACCGTCCGGCCCGTGACGCGCTCGTCGGCCACCACCGGCCAGGGACGGACCGTGCCGAACGGGGTGATCGTGCCCCGCTCGTAGCCCGTCACCTCGCGCGCCTGCACCGCGTCGGGCATCGACAGCCGGGAGACGCCGAGCAGCGCGCGCAGGCGAGGCCAGGAGATCGAGCGGTCACCCGGGACGAGGACGAGCAGGTAGTCGTCGTCCCCCCGCCGTACGACCATGGTCTTCACGACGGCGGCGGGCTCCACGCCGCGCGCCGCGGCCGCCTCCGCCAGGCTCGACACCGGCCCGTGCCGTACGACCTCGTACGCGATGCCGGACGCGGCGACGGCGGCCAGCGCGCGCTCCTCGCCCGCAGCTGCTGCGTCGTGTCCGTCGTCCACGGCGGGAAGCGTAGTCGCGGGATGACGGGGGGCGGCTTCGGCGTTGCACGCTGGAGAACACGTGAGAGGCACGACACGAGGAGCTGGCAGTGCGAGCACCGGAGGACCTCTACCACCTGCACGGCGAGGTGCGGGACCTCGGCCATCCCGTCCTGGTCCACAGCTTCACCGGGTTCCTGGACGCGGGCTCGGCCGGTCGGCTGGCCGTCGAGCACCTGCTCGCGACCCTGGACCACCGGGTCCTGGCCACCTTCGACCCCGACGAGCTCATCGACTACCGGGCCCGGCGGCCGCGGATGACCTTTGTCGAGAACCGCTTCACCGAAGCGGCGTCCGCCGAGCTCGTGCTGCACGAGGTGACCGACGCCGAGGGGACGCGCTTCCTGCTGCTCACCGGCCCGGAGCCCGACTTCCAGTGGCAGCGCTTCACCGCCGCCGTCAGAGGCCTGGTCGAGCGCTTCGGCGTGCGGCTCGTGGTCGGGATGACCGCGATCCCCTGGGCCGCCCCGCACACCCGTCCGGTCCAGCTCACGGCCCACGCGAGCGAGCCCTCCCTCGTGGGCGACCGGCTGCCCTGGGTGGGCACCATCGAGGTGCCCGGGCACATCTCCGCCGTGCTGGAGCTGCGGCTGGGCGAGGCCGGGCACCCGGCCATGGGTTTCGCCGCGCACGTACCCCACTACCTGGCGCAGATCGACTACCCGCAGGCGTCGGTGACGCTGCTCCAGGCCGTGGCGCGTGCGAGCGGCCTCGCGCTGCCCTCCGACGCGCTCCGGCTGGTCGCCGACCGGACCGACGAGCAGATCCGGACGCAGCTGGCGACCGGCGACTACGCCGCCGCCGTCAAGGCGCTCGAGGAGCAGTACGACGCCGCGGCCGGTGCCCGGGCCGGGATCGGCAGCGGTGCCGACGTCCCGTCCGCGGACGAGATCGGCGACCAGGTCGAGCGCTTCCTCGCCGAGCTCGGCGAGGGGCCGGACGACCGCGACGGCTGACCCCGTACGGGTCGAGCGCAGGTCCCTCGACCCGGCCGGGCGCTAGCGTTCGCGCATGGCCGGCGAGGAGGGCGACGGGAGGCTCGCCCGGCTGGCCCCCGGGCTGGCGCGCATCCTCCGGTACGAGCGGTCCTGGCTGCGCGGCGACCTGGTCGCCGGCGTCACCGTCGCGGCCTACCTCGTCCCGCAGGTCATGGCGTACGCGGAGGTGGCCGGGCTGCCGGCCGTGGCGGGGCTGTGGGCGGTCGTCGGCGCGATGTGCGTGTACGCGCTGCTGGGGTCGTCACGGCAGCTCTCCGTGGGGCCGGAGTCGACGACCGCACTGATGACCGCGGTCGCGATCGGGCCGTTGGCGGGCGGTGACCCGGCGCGCTACGCGGTGCTGGCGGCCGCGCTCGCCCTGATCGTCGCCGTGCTCTGCCTCGTGGGCTGGGTGGCGCGGCTCGGCTTCCTCGGGGAGCTGCTCAGCAAGCCGGTCCTGGTGGGGTACCTCGCCGGCGTCGCCGTGATCATGATCGTCGGTCAGCTGGACACCATCACCGGGATCGACGTGGAGGGGTCGACCCCCGTCGAGGAGGTCGTGTCGTTCCTGGGCAGGCTCGACGAGGCGCAGCTGCCCACGGTCGTGCTGTCCGCGGTGGTCCTGGTGGGTCTGCTGGCCGGGGCGCGACTCTTCCCCCGGGCTCCCGTGCCGCTGGTGGCCATCGTCCTCGCCGCTGTGGCGGTCGCGGTGCTGGACCTCGACGTGCAGGTGATCGGCGACGTGCCGTCCGGCCTGCCACGGCCGCAGCTGCCCGCGGTCGACCTGGCGGACCTGACGGCGCTGCTCCTGCCGGCGATCGGGGTGACCGTCGTCGCGTACACCGACAACACCCTCACGGCGCGCGCCTTCGCCACCAAGGGTGGCTACCCGCTCGACCCCAACCAGGAGCTGCTCGCCCTGGGAGGGGCGAATCTCGCCGCCGGGCTGAGCCAGGGCTTCCCGGTGAGCAGCTCGGGCAGCCGCACCGTCATCGGCGACTCGCTCGGCTCGCGCAGCCAGCTCTACTCGCTCGTGGCCGCGACCGCCGTCGTCGGCACCCTCCTCGCGCTGGGCGGTCTGCTCGCCACGTTCCCCTCGGCCGCCCTCGGCGCCCTCGTCGTGTGGGCGGCGCTACGCCTGGTCGACCTCGCCGAGCTCCGCCGGATCGCCCGCTTCCGGCACAGCGAGCTCGTCCTCGCGCTGGCGACGACTGCGGCCGTGCTCGTCGTGGACATCCTGTACGGGGTGCTCGTGGCGGTCGGCCTCTCCGTGCTCGACCTGCTGCGCCGGGTGGCCAGGCCCCACGACGGCATCCTCGGCTACGCACCCGGCGTGGCGGGCATGCACGACATCGACGACTACCCGGACGCCCGCCAGGTCCCGGGGTTGGTGGTGTACCGGTACGACTCGCCGCTCTTCTTCGCCAACGCCGAGGACTTCAAGCGGCGGGCGCTGGCGGCGCTCGACACGGCCGAGGGCCCGGTGGAGTGGTTCCTGCTCAACGCGGAGGCGAACGTCCAGGTCGACCTGACCTCCGTGGACGCCCTGGACGAGCTGCGCGAGGAGCTGGAGTCCCGCGGGGTGCTGCTCGCGTTGGCGCGGGTCAAGTGGGAGCTGCGCGAGGAGCTCGTCAACGCCGGCTTCGTCGAGCGGCTGGGCGAGGACCGCCTCTTCGCGACCCTGCCCACGGCGGTGGCTGCCTTCGTCACGGAGTACACCGCCCGGCACGGCCACCCGCCGCCGGGCATCGTGCCGCCGGAGCCACCGGAGGCCCCCATCGGAGCTCGGTGAGCTCGGTGAGCTCCGTGACCTCGGCGGTGCGGCCGAGCGGTTCGGTCGCTGTCGACAGGGGCCGCGCCCCGTAGGATCGGCCGGTGACCGGGCCGGACGTCCGTCCTGTCGCTTCCGGGCGTGGCCCGAGGCGGTCGGTCACCCGCCGGCTGGAGCGCCTGGCCGACCTCGGTGCGCGGCCGGAGGACACCCAGGACGAGCGGCTCCGCCAGGGCACGCTGGTCCTCGCGTCAGTGCTCATCGCCCTGCTCGCCACGGCCTGGGTGACCACCTACCTCGCCTATGGCCACGTGCTCTCGGCGGCGATCCCGGGCCTGTACCAGGTGATCACCGTCGTCGGGCTGGTCGTGCTGGCGCGGACGCGGCGGTTCGCCGCCTTCCGCACCACCCAGCTCGTGGCGTTCCTGGTGCTGCCTGCCCTGCTGCAGGCCTCGCTGGGCGGCTTCGTGGCCTCGAGCGGCATCATCCTGTGGGCGCTGTTCACGCCGCTGGCGGCGCTCGCGCTGCTCGGCACCCGGCGCTCCGTACCGTGGCTGGCAGCGTTCCTCGCCGAGCTGGCGCTGCTCGCCCTGGCCGATGGCCGGCTCGCCCAGTCCCCGGCAGCGCTGCCGACCGGCGTGGTGGTCACGTTCTTCGTGCTGAACGTCACGGGGGTCACGGTGAGCGCCTACCTGATGCTCGCCTACTTCGTCGAGCAGCGGGAGCAGGCGCACCGGGGGCTCCGAGCGGAGCGGGAGAGGTCGGAGCGGCTCCTGCTCAACGTGCTGCCGGAGCCGATCGCCGAGCGGCTCAAGGCCGAGCCAGGTGTCATGATCGCGGAGCAGCACGACGCGGTGAGCGTGCTCTTCGCCGACATCGTCGGCTTCACCGCGCGGTCGGCGACGATGGCGGCGGAGGAGGTCGTGGCGCTGCTGGACGAGGTGTTCTCCGCGTTCGACCGGCTCGCCGACGCCGCGGGCGTGGAGAAGATCAAGACGATCGGGGACGCGTACATGCTGGTCGGTGGGCTGCCGCAGCGGCGTCCGGGCCACCTGGCGGCGGTCGCCCGTACGGCGCTCGCGATGCGTGACGAGATCGCCCGGATCGCCGCGTCCTCCGGGCACGGCTGGCTCGCCGTCCGGATCGGGATCGACTCGGGGCCGGTCGTTGCCGGGGTGATCGGCCGGCGCAAGTTCATCTACGACCTGTGGGGCGACACCGTGAACACCGCGAGCCGGATGGAGTCCCACGGGCAGCCCGGCCAGATCCAGGTGACGGGGCGGGTGGCGGTCGCGCTCGGCCCGGAGTTCGCGGTGCGGCCGCGCGGCACGATCGAGGTCAAGGGCAAGGGCCCGATGGCGACCTTCCTGCTCGACCGGGCCGAGCCCTCGGCCGAGGAGGCCCTCGGGTACTCCGCAGATGCCGCGACCCGGTCCACCACGAGGCCGGTGGGGCCATGACCAGGCGTCGACGCCTGGTCTTGGGTTCAAGGGGTGGTCGCCCGACGCAGGTGGTGAACGTGGTCACCGGGGAGCGGGCCGGACGCTTGCTCGGGGCGGGTCCGGGGTAGACAGGCTCACGGCACACCTGGTGCCGGGGGTCGAGGAGGTGCACGTGGACGCCGTGGACGAGGCCGCCACCGCGACGGGCGAGGTCCTGACCGAGCGGCAGCAGGAGCTGCGGCGGGTCCTCGAGGGGATCATCGGCATCCCGTTCACCGAGGGCAACGCCCTGCGGGTGCTGCGCAACGGCGACGAGATCTTCCCGGCGATGCTCGACGCCATCCGCGGCGCGCAGCACACGGTCGACCTGATGACCTACGTGTACTGGAAGGGTGACGTCGCGCACGAGTTCGCCCAGGCCCTGTCCGAGCGGGCCCGTGCCGGGGCCCGGGTCCGCCTCCTGCTCGACGCGATCGGCGGCTTCCAGATCGAGAAGGGCCTGGTCGAGGCGATGGACCGGGCCGGGGTGCAGGTGGAGTGGTTCCGCCGGCCGTTCGTGAAGTCGCCGTTCAAGCACAACCACCGCTGCCACCGCAAGGTGCTCGTCGTCGACGAGACCGTCGCCTTCACCGGTGGGGTGGGCATCGCCGAGGAATGGTGCGGCGACGCCCGGGACGAGACGGAGTGGCGCGACACCCACGTCGAGGTCCGTGGCCCCGCGGTCGACGGACTGGCCGCCGCGTTCGCGCAGAACTGGGGGGAGACCGGGCGACCGCTCCTGGGTGCGGCCGACCGCCTCCCCGGTCACCCGCCCGAGGGGCCGTCGGTGTGCCAGGTGGTGCGGGGTTCCGCCCACATCGGCTGGGACGACATGCAGACGCTGTTCCACACCGTCCTGCGCATGGCCGAGAGCCGCGTGCAGCTGCAGACCGCGTACTTCGCGCCGTCGCAGATCTTCATCGACGAGCTGTGCGACCTGCCGCGCCGAGGTGTCGAGGTCGACGTCCTGCTGCCCGGCCCGCACGCCGACAAGCGGGTCGCGCAGCTCGCGTCCGAGCAGGCGTACGAGGACCTCACCGACTGCGGCGTCCGGGTGTGGAACTACCAGCCGACCATGCTGCACACCAAGGTGATGACGGTCGACGGGGCGCTCGGCCTGATCGGCTCGTCCAACTTCAACCGCCGGTCGCTGGACCACGACGAGGAGGTCGCCCTCGTCGTCCTGGACACCGACGTCGTCCGGACCTTCGAGCAGCAGTTCCGCGAGGACCTGGAGCGCAGCGAGCGGATCGACCCGGAGCGATGGGCGAACCGGTCGCGGCTGCAGCGGGTGCAGGAGGCGGCGATGGCCCCGATCCGCCGCTACATGTAGCCCGCCCAGGCGCTACGGTCGGCGGGTGTCCGAGCTGGTCTACCCCCCGGTCATCGCCGCCGCCAAGGTCATGTTCCGCGTGCTCGACCTGCGTTTCGGCATGGCCGGCACCGAGCACGTGCCGCGCGTGGGCGGAGCCGTGCTGGCGAGCAACCACGTCAGCTACCTGGACTTCATCTTCGCCGGCTTCGCCGCCCAGCCCTCGCGCCGGCTGGTGCGCTTCATGGCCAAGGACTCGGTGTTCAAGCACCGGGTGTCCGGCCCGCTGATGCGCGGCATGCACCACATCCCGGTCGACCGCTCGGCCGGCGCGGCCTCGTACGCGGAGGCGCTCCGGGCGCTGCGCGCGGGCGAGGTCGTCGGCGTCTTCCCCGAGGCCACGATCAGCCGGTCCTGGCGGCTCAAGGAGTTCAAGAGCGGGGCCGCCCGGATGGCGATGGCGACCGGGACCCCGCTGGTGCCGGTCGTCCTGTGGGGCGGGCAGCGGCTGATGACCAAGGCCCACCCGCGTGACCTGAGGACCCGGGGCCGGACGATCACGATCCGGGTCGGCGAGCCGCTGAACCCGCAGCGCCGTGACGACGCCGACGCGGTCACGTCCGAGCTCAAGCGGCGGATGGCCGCGCTGCTGGACGACGCGATCGCGGCCCACCCCGACCGGCCGGACGGGCCGGACGACCGCTGGTGGCTCCCACGTGACGTCGGGGGGACCGCGCCGACGCCCGAGGAGGCGGCCGCGATCGAGGCTGCCGAGCGCTCCGAGCGCGGCCGCTGACGGGGCCCCGGGCGGGGCCGTCGGGTTACCGTCTACGGGTGGACCACCCGAGCGCGCCGCCCACGTCGTTGGGCTCGTACCGCCTCGTCGAGCCGATCGGCGAGGGCGGCATGGGCGTGGTCCACCTGGCGTACGGCGCCGACGGCGGCCTGGTCGCGGTCAAGGTGCTCCGCCCCTGGCTGGTGGGCGGCCAGGACGGCCGGGCCCGCTTCGAGCGGGAGGTGGCGGCGCTGCGCAGGGTGCGTGGCCCGCGGGTGGCGGAGGTCCTCGACGCCGACGTGAGCGCCGACCCGCCGTACGTCGTCACGCGGTACGTCCGTGGCCCGTCCCTGGACCGGGTGGTCTCCGACCACGGCCCGCTGCGCGGCCCCGCCCTGCTGCGGCTCGCCGCCGGCCTCGCCGAGGCGCTCGAGACGGTGCACCGTACCGGCGTCGTGCACCGCGACGTGAAGCCGGGGAACGTCCTCATCGCCGACGGTGGCCCGGTCCTCATCGACTTCGGCCTGGCCCACGCCCTCGGGGACAGCCGGCTGACGGCGACCGGGCTGGTCATCGGGACCCCCGGCTTCCTCGCCCCCGAGACGGTGCTGGGCCGTGACCCGGTGCCCGCCACGGACGTGCACGGGTGGGCCGGCACGGTCGCGTACGCGGCCACCGGCCGCCCGCCCTACGGCTCCGGGCACGACGCCGTCGTCCTCGACCGGATCCGCCGGGGGGAGTGCGACCTCGGTGGGGTCGACCCGGCACTGCTGCCCCTGCTCCGCGCCGCACTCGCCGCCGACCCGACGGCCCGCCCGACGGTCGCGCAGGTGCTCGCCGCGCTCGCGGCGCTCGGTGCCCCGTCCGCCGGGTCCGCCCCAGCGGCCGGGGCGCTCGCGGCCGCGGCGTCCGCGACCGGGTGGACTGCCCCCGAGGCGGCCACTGCCGCGATGGGCACGGCCGTCCCTCCGACCCGGGTCGACCTGCCGCCCGCGCCCACGCCGGCACGGGCCCCCGCCCCGGCGCCGGCCGCCACGGCGTCGCCCTACGCCGTCCCGCCCGCGCCTCGCCCCGCGCTCGCCCCCCGGGGGCAGCAGCCCGTCCCACCGGCTTCCGGGGGCTACCCCGTCGCGTACGGAGCACCCCGGGCGGCCCCACCGGCCCCCGCGGCGATCACCCCCTTGGCCCCCGTCGTGACGACCCCGGCCGGACGCGCCCTGCTCGCCGCGGTGGCCATGCTCGTCGTCGCCGTCGGGGTCGCCGCGCCGTACGTCGGCGTCCTGGTGCTGACGGCCCTCCTCGTCCTGGCGCGCACCGCGTGGCGGGTGCGCCGCCGCCTGTACGAGCGGCAGCTCGCGCGCGGGCCGCAGCGCTCCGACGGCGTGCTCGCCGCCGTCGGGGCGCCCTGGCACCTGCTGGCGACCGCGGTGCCGTCGCTCGCCCAGGCCGCCGTGGCGATCGCCGCCGGCGTTCTCGTGGGGGTGGCGGCGCTGGGCGCCGGGGCGGTCGGGCCACGGATCCCGTACGTCCTGGGCGGGGCGTTCGCGGTCCTGCTGGCGTGGTTCGGGCCGGGGGCATCGCGAGTGCGCCGCGGCGGGCGCGTGCTGGTCACCGCGCTGGCGCGGGACCCCAGGGTCGGTTGGACGGTCGCCGCGGTGGTCGCCGTCGCCGCCTGGGTGCTGGGGCTGTGGTGGGAGAGCTACGGCACGAACTGGTGGCCGGGCTCGCCACCCGGCTTCCCCGGCTGGCTCTGACCCGCCGGCCCGGCCGACCCGGCCGGCTCAGCTCCGCTCGGTCAGCGGGGTGATGGCGACCTCGAGGGCAGGGTCTTCCGCCGCCCGGCCGAAACCGGTCGGGCCGTACGGCCCTGGGCGCCACCTGGAACCGGCCGTATGGTTCAACCGTGCCTGATGCAACTGCGGTTGAAGTGTCGCCCGCC
>DATHTV010000166.1:0-4746 GCA_035462845.1 Jiangellales bacterium | reverse complement strand
GCCGGGCGGCCACCACCCCGTCGGCGCGGACGTCCAGGACCCTGACGACGCTGCACTGGCTGGCGCCGGTCGCCTCGACCGAGGCGAACAGGCTGTAGAGGACGCCGAGCGGCTGCTCGATCTCGGCCGCGGGCCCCACCCGCGACGCACGCCCCCGGTGCGCCGTCACGAGCCCGTCGGCGCGCATCCCGCGCAGCGCCTGCCGCACGGTGTGGCGGCTGACCCCGTACTGCCGGACGAGCTCGAGCTCGCCGGGGAAGCTCCCGGTGAAGTCGCCGGCGTCGACCCGGCGGCGCAGCTCCGCCTCCAGCTGCACCCACAGCGGCGGGCCGGCACCGCGCTCCAGCGCGCCCGGGACGCCGCCCGTGCCGGCACCGCTCGTCGCCACCCGTGCTCCTCGTGCCGTGCCCCCGACCGCCTCCTCGCACTGTACGGACGGTGAGCCGCGTCTCACCGGCAGGTAGGCTCCCGGCGTCGTCGGCGATGGAGGTGGTGTCCGTGCGGCACCGCCTTGCTCCTGCGGCCCGACTGGCCGCGCTCGGCGTGCTCGGCGTGCTCATCTGGGGCGTCACCGGCATCGGCGCGGTCGCGGCCGGGACGCCTGCCCAGGCCTCGGGCAGGTGCGCTCTCGCCGCGTCCCAGCCTCCGTCCGGCGGAGCGGCCCGGGCCGGTCACGAGCGACGCGGCTGCCTCGCGCCGGAGTCGCCGGGACGCCCCCACGCCCTCGTCCGGACCCTGGACCTCGGCCCGGCAGGTGCACTCCCGACCGGCTCGGCCGGTGCGGAGGTGCCCGCGCCGGCGAGCGACGACCGAGCCCTGCCCCGGGCGGAGGCGCCGGGGACGCCGCTCCTGCCGTCGCGGTACGGACGGGCGCCACCGCCCGGCGGGAGCTCGTGACCCCGCCCCCGTGACGACCCCGTACCCGCACCCGCGCGTCCCCGCCGGGTGGCCCTGGAGGCTTCCGTGCCCCGCTCGTCCCTCGTCCGTGCCGTGGTGGCACTGGCCGTCCTGCTCGCCTCGACGTACGTCGTCCTGACCTCCTCGCCACGGCTGGGCCTCGACCTCCGCGGCGGCACGCAGATCGTGCTGGAGACCAGCGACTCCCCCACCGTGACGGCCGACGCGGAGGCGACCGACCGCACCCTGGAGGTGCTGCGCCGCCGGGTCGACGCCCTGGGGGTGTCGGAACCGACCCTGGCCAGGTCCGGCGAGCGCCGCATCATCGTCGAGCTGCCCGGGCTCCAGGACCCGGCCGAGGCCGCCGAGGTCATCGGTCGGACCGCGCAGCTGACCTTCCACCCCGTCCTCGGGCCCGGGACCGCCGACCAGCTGCCGGACCCCGACGCCGCCGAGCCCGACACGTCGGCCGAGCTGACGCTTCCGGACGACGCGGGCCTGCCACTGCGGCTGGGTCCCGCCGCGCTCTCGGGCGACGGGGTCACCGACGCGTCCGCGCTCATCGACCAGGAGCGCGGCGGCGGCTGGTTCGTCTCGATCGACTTCGCCGGCCCGGGGCAGCGGGCGTGGCAGGCGGTGACCGGCGAGGCCGCCTGCGCGCCGCCCGGTGACCCGACCCGCCGGGTGGCCATCGTGCTCGACGGCGAGGTCATCTCCTCCCCGCAGGTGAACGTGGACATCGTCTGCGGCGTCGGCATCCCCGGCAGCACCACGCAGATCACCGGCCAGTTCACCCAGGAGGAGGCTCAGGACCTGGCCGTCCTGATCGCGGGGGGCGCCCTCCCCGTCCCGGTCGAGATCATCGAGCAGCGGACCGTCGGCCCGACCCTCGGCGCGGCCGCCATCGACGCCAGCGCCAAGGCGGCGCTGATCGGCATCGCGCTCACGGCGATCTTCATCATCGCCGTCTACCGGCTGATGGGTGTGCTCGCCGCCATCGCACTCGGCTGCTACGCCCTCATCTCCTACGCCGCCCTCACCGCGCTGGGAGCGACGCTGACGCTGCCCGGGCTGGCGGGATTCGTCCTCGCGATCGGCATGGCCGTCGACGCCAACGTGCTGGTCTTCGAGCGCGCCCGGGAGGAGTACGAGCAGCAACCGGACCTGCGCCGGGCCGTGACCAACGGCTTCCGCAACGCGCTGTCGGCGATCGCGGACTCCAACGTCACGACGCTGCTCGCGGCCGGCCTGCTCTTCTTCCTGGCGTCCGGCCCCGTCCGGGGCTTCGGCGTGACGCTGTCCATCGGCGTCCTCGCCTCGATGCTGTCGGCGCTCGTCCTCACCCGGGTGCTCGCCGAGGCCGCCGCCGCCAGCGCCTGGGTCCGCAACCGTCCGAGAATCACCGGGCTGGCCAGCCTCGGCCGGGTCCGGACGGCGCTGGCAGAGCGGGACCCGGACCTGATGGGGCACAGTCGGCGATGGCTCGCCGTGTCCGCGGCCGCCGTCCTCGTCTCGATCGCCGGCATCGCGGTGCGCGGGCTGGAGTTCGGGGTGGAGTTCACCGGCGGCCGGCTGGTCGAGTACAGCACCTCGTCCCCCGTCGACGCCGACGAGGCCCGGGCCGCGGTGTCCGCGGCCGGGTTCCCGCGGGCCGTGGTGCAGGCCTCCGGCGACGGCGACGTCACGGTGCGCACGCAGCAGCTGACCGACGCCCAGCAGGCCGAGATCCGGGCGGCGATCGGGGAGGTCGCGGGTGGGGCCGAGGTCCTGCGCGACGAGCTGATCGGGCCCAGCCTGGGCAGCGAGCTGCGGCGCAACGCCCTGATCGCCCTCGGGATCGCGCTCGCCGCGCAGCTCGCGTACCTGGCCGTGCGCTTCCGGTGGACCTTCGGCGCCGGCGCGGTCGCGGCGCTCTTCCACAACGCCATCGTCGTCACGGGCATCTTCGCCTGGCTCGGCAAGCCGATCGACGGGGTCTTCCTCGCCGCGCTGCTGACGATCATCGGCTACACGGTCAACGACTCGGTCGTGGTGTTCGACCGCATCCGCGAGACCTGGCGGGAGAACCGGGACACCCCGTTCCCCCGGGTCGCCAACACCGCGATCCTGCAGACCCTCCCCCGGACGGTGAACACCGGGCTGAGCACGCTGATCATCCTGGTCGCCCTGCTCGTCCTGGGCGGGGACTCGCTGGCCGACTTCGCCCTCGCGCTGCTGCTGGGCATCGTCATCGGCACCGCCTCGTCGATCTTCACGGCGACGCCGACCGCCGTGGAGCTCGAGGCCCGGACCGGCGCCCCGCCGCCCATGCCCCCGGCTCCCCGCGGCGAGGGCTGGAGCGGCCGGCCCCGCGGCTCGGACGAGCACGGCGCCGTCGTGTGACCCGCCCGGCTGGTACCGTGGTCGCGCAGCCCACCGACGGGCTGCCCGCGGCGCATCGACGCGCCCAGCGGTCCGGTCGCCCGGCTCGCACGTCCGAGCCAGGAGCAGGAACACCACCCCGCCACCGTCGCCCCGCCGTCTTGAGGCCGTGGCCGCGGTCGGCAGCACATGCGAAGGAGACCCTCGATGCACGAGGACGACTACGGTCCCTGGGACGACTGAGTCCCCGAGGACCCCGCGACGCGGATCCCGACCGGGATCCCGACGGGGACCACGACGAGCGCCCCCCGGCGGTCATGCCTCCGGGGGGCGCTGCCGCGTCGCGACCCTGGCGCCTGGCCCGGGCGGCGACCCGTCAGCTCAGGCGAGCGCCTTGGCCTTGAGCGCCTCGAACTCGGCCTGGGTGATGTGCCCGGAGTCGAGCAGCGACTTGGCCTGCGCGATCTGGTCGGCCGGCGAGGCGCCCGGGCCCGCCACCTGCTTGATGTAGGCGTCCTGCTGCGCCTTGAGCTGCTCCATCTGCGCCGCCTGGCGCTCCGCCATCCCGCTCCCTCGCACGATCAGGTAGATGAGCGCGGTGAGGAAGGGGAGGAAGATCAGCGCGATCACCCAGATCGCCTTGACGAACCCGCTGGTGTCCCGGTCGCGGAACAGGTCCCCGAGGATGGTGAACATGACCATCAGGTACGCGACGAAGGCGAAGCTGATGATGATGAACCAGAGGATGTCACCGAACGACATAGCCGTCCCACGCTTTCCGACCGGCCCCCTCTGCCGGGGGGCGACACCCGCAGCGTAGTGAGAGTCACCATCTAGCGGCCCTACCCGCGGCGGGTGACCTTCGACCCGACCGGGCCGGTGCGGAGCGCGCCAGACTGGGGCATGGGCTGGGCCCGTCGTCACGCCGAGCCGGTACTGCTGACCGTGTCGCTCCTGCTGATCGCCGCCGGGGCCAGCGCGGCCCTCGCCGGCGACCCGGGGACCGCGGCCGCGGCGTGGACGGTCGGGACGCTGCTCGGCGTGGCGATGGCGACGTGCTGGCTGATAGAGAGCGTCCGCGAGCGACGGCTCGGGGTCGACGTCATCGCACTGCTCGCCCTGGCGGGCGCGCTGGCCGTGGGGGAGCCGCTCGCCGGCGCCGTCATCACCCTGATGCTGGCCACCGGCCGGGTGCTGGAGGCCCGGGCCGAGGCGCGGGCCCGCCGCGACCTCGCGCTCCTCGTGGAACGCGCCCCGCGGACCGCCCGCCGGGCGACGGACGACGGCGGAGGTGGGCGCGCGGTCCAGGAGGTCGCGGTCGAGCAGGTGGTCCGAGGCGACCGCCTCGTGGTCGGCTCCGGTGAGGTCGTCCCCGTCGACGGCCGGCTCGTCGACCCGGCGGTCCTGGACGAGTCGATGCTCACCGGCGAGCCGGCGCCCGTCGATCGGCCGGCGGGAGACCAGGTCCGCAGCGGGTCGGTCAACGCC
>DATHTV010000165.1:0-2680 GCA_035462845.1 Jiangellales bacterium | reverse complement strand
TGACCATCTCCCCCACCGTGAGGATGACCGCGCGCATGAAGCCGGCGGGGTGGGTGAAGAACGCCGCGTACGAGCGGGACGGGCCCAGGCCCTGCCCGCGTTCGCGCAGGCCGCTCATCGACAGCAGCGACACGGGCGCGTCACCGGAGAAGAGGTTCGAGACGCTGACGCCGTCGTCGGCGAGCAGCCCCCGGCCGTCGGACCGGCGCGCCTCGATCAGCGCCGCGTCGGCCGGTCGGTTCGCGACCACGAGGCGCCCGAGCTCCCGGTCGTACCAGCGGAACGCCGGGATACCCGTCGTGTCGCCGTGCAGCAGACCGGCCTGGCTCACCGGTGTGGTGGACGGGACGCGGGCGGTCCACTCCCGCCACGTGTGGCTGCCGGAGCGGATCCAGCGGCTGATGGTCGGCAGGTTGCCGGCTCGCACCTCGTTCTCGAGCAGCGGCGCCGGGACGCCGTCGAGCTGGACGAAGAGGACTCCCGGCACGTCCGAGCGCTCAGGTGGCCCGCCACGCATGCTCATCCGGGTCGCGTGGACGGTGAGGTAGTCCTGGGCGTCGACCGAGACCAGCCAGGTGAGCACCGTCATGACGAGGGCGTAGACCCAGGAGGCGAGGACCGCCCCGCCGACGCTGGTGACGACGAACCCAGGCGTCACCCACATGCCGAGCCCGATGACCGCGGCGTTGGCGAAGAGGGCAAGGAGCAGCGCCCCGAACCAGCCGAACAGGCCCGCGACCCGGACGAGCAGCGGCGTCAGCACCCACGCGGCCAGCGAGATCGCGGCCACCGCGAGCAGCAGGGACGCCGACGACTCGACGTACACCCCCGGAGTGATGGCGACGGTGATCGCCAGCACCGCCAGCCGGGCTGCGTAGTCGAGCAGCAGCGCGCCGCTGCGGCGGCGCCGGCCGCCCTTCGTCCGCCGCCCCGCCAGCGAGTCCGCCAGTGCCCGCTCCCGGTCCTGCTCGAAGAAGGCCGACGCCGAGCGGTTCCACAGCAGCAGCACCGTGAGAGTCGTGCTGGCGAGGGTGAGCACGCCGATCGGCCACCGGTCGGTGAGGTCCGCCACGAGGTACCACCCGTACGCCTGGCGCAGGACCAGCACGAGGGTGAGTACCAGCCGGGCGGAGTTCCGGCCTCTGGCCAGGAGCAGGGCAAGCACCAGCTGGGCAATGCCCAGTCCGCCGAGCACGCCGACGACGGCGCCGACGGGGACGCTCCCGTCCAGCGCCGCGTCGGACCCGCCGGACGTCTGTGCACCGATGGCGACGAGCGCGGCCAGGGCCACGTCGAGCAGCCCCGCGAGGGCGACGACGACCACGACGACGGTGACCCCGAGAGGGCGGCCCTGCCGCCCGCGTGCCCCGACCTGCGACCGACGCTCCGCCACGTGCCGACGGTACGAGAGGACGACGCGCCCGTCACGGCGTTTCGGTCGTCCTCGCCGCGGGATTCGCCGCGCGCCCGAGCCCGTCATGTGTCACCGTCAGCCTGCTGAGCAGTGGCACAACGCAGGAATGGGATCGCCATGCGCATCAAGCCGAGGCCCGCCGTCGCTCTCGTCGTCTTCGTCGCATATATCGCCCTCGTGTCGGCGCTGTGGGCCGTTCTCGACGTCGACTACGTCACGGTGGGGGATTCGTCGGACAACGTCCTGAAGGGGATCGTCGTGCCCGTTGGGGCCGGAGCCCTGCTCCTCACCGGCGTCGCGACGTACCTCGGCTGGTGGCGTCCCGCTCTCTTCGAGGCTCGCAGGTCGGGCCCGGGCTGGGCGCTCGTCGTCCCGGTCCTGCTCGCCGTGATGGTGATCGGCGGGGTGTTCTCGGTGGACTTCGGCGCCGACGTCGGCTCGCTGTTGCCGCTGCTCGCGCTCGGCACGCTGCTCGTGGGCTTCTCCGAGGAGCTCCTCACTCGTGGCCTCGGCCTGGTCGGCTTCCGCGGCGGCGTCAGCGAGAGAGCCGCGTGGTTGTGGACCTCCCTGCTCTTCGGTCTCCTCCACGGCATCAATGTGTTGTTCGGCCAGCCGCTCGGCGAGACGGTGCAGCAGATCGTCTTCGCGTTCCTGGTCGGCTCGGCCTTCTACGTGACGCGCCGTGTCGTGGGGACGCTGCTGCTGCCGATGCTTCTGCATGCAGCGTGGGACTTCGGGACGATCGGCACCGAGGCGACTGGTGGCACCCAGTCCCTCACGGGCCTGCTGATCTGGCCGCTGGCCGTCGTGGCCGTGGTCGCGGCGTGGAAGGTGACCAGCGCGGATCGGGCCCCGGCCCCGGCCGCTCCCGAGCCCACGGCCGCCTGACCGGTGGACAGACATGCGTCGAAGCGGAGAGTCGCGGACAGACCAGCAGACCAGAGGACAAGGGGACCCATGACCGAGGCCAACACGACCGGCGCAGGGACGCCAGAGGCCGGCACGACGGGGACGGGCCCAGCCGAGGCCGGGGGGCGGCCGAGACCCGCGGTGCCAGCACCGAGGTCGACAGCCGACGCGGGTGATCCGGCGTCGGGCGGCTCGCGACGGTCGAGACCCTCGCGGCTGCGGCGCCTGAGCCTGCCCGGCGCGGTCCTGGGTCTGGTCGCCACGCTCCTGACCGCGACACCGTCGCTGGTCCCGCGGGCCTGGTACATCGAGCTGGCCCTCGCCGGGCTCACCGGTGCGATCGCGTACGGGATCGGC
>DATHTV010000164.1:0-13825 GCA_035462845.1 Jiangellales bacterium | reverse complement strand
GTTCCGCGCACCCCGGGCCGACCGAGATCACCGTGGAGCCACCCTCGCGGCAGGCGCCACCACGGCTCCACACCGATCACCTGGGCACCACACCGAGCACCTGGGTTCCGCGCACCCTGGCCGGCCGAGATCACCGTGGAGCCACCCTCGCGGCACGCGCCACCATGGCCCCATCGATCACGCGGGCGGAGGGCGCGAGACCCCACAACGCCAGTCCAATCGTGTCGATCCCAGGCCTCGAGAAAACGCCGGAGGGCCCGGCAGCACGTGGCTGCCGGGCCCTCGCGTCTCACCCGCCCTGGCGGGAGAGCCGTACTGACGAGGTCAGACCTCGCCCTGCAGCTCCTCGAGGAAGGCGAAGGTGTTGTCGGCGTTGTACTGGTAGATGCCGATCGTGGCCACCGTCGGGTCGCCCTGCTCGGAGAACTCGATCGGGCCGGAGACACCGTTGTAGTCGATGTCCTCACCGGCGTCGATGAGGTCCTTGCACTCCTGGAACGTGGTGCAGGCGGTGCCGTCACTGGAGACGCTGACCAGGTTCTCGGAGATGGCCGTGCCCGAGTCGTCGCCGGCCTGGTGCGCGGCGAGGGCGATCAGGATGGCGGCGTCGTAGGACTCGGCCGCGTAGCTGAACTCGGTCAGGGCCGGGTCGACCTCGAGCAGGCGCTGACGGAACTCCTCGGAAGCCTGAGCACCCGGCAGGGTGCCCTTGGCGCCCTCGAGGGAGGGAAGGCCGTCGGCGCTGTAGTCGGCGAGGTTACCGTCGACGAAGTAGACCTTGGACAGGTCGAAGCCCTGGGTCTCGAGCTCCGGGATGATCCGGGTCGTCTCGTCGAAGGCGATCAGGGCGATGGCGTCGGGCGCGGCGGCGACGATCTCGCCGACCTCGGCCGAGAAGTTGGGTGCCTGCGGGTTGTACGACAGGTCGGCCACGATCTCGCCGCCGCCGTCCTCGAAGGCGGTGGTGGTGTTCTCGGCGAGGCCCGAGCCGTACGGGTCGTCGATGGCCAGGATGCCCAGGGTCGCGTTGCCGTCGTTGAGGATCAGGTCACCGAGGACCCGGCCCTGCAGGACGTCGGACGGAGCCGTCCGGAAGTAGAACCCGCCGTCGTCGTAGTCGGTGAAGTCCGGCGAGGTGTTGGCCGGCGACATCTGGACGACGCCCGCGTTGGTGATGGTGTCGATGACGTTGAACGACACGCCGGACGAGGCGGCGCCGATGATGGCGTCGACGTTCTCGCCGAGGAGCCGCTGCACCGACTGCGACGCGATGTCGGTCGTGGCGTCACCGGAGTCGGAGTCGAACTTGGCGACCTCGTTGTCGAGGACGCCCCCGGCCTCGTTGATCTCGTTGACGGCGAGCTGGACACCGGCGAACTCGGGCGGGCCGAGGAAGGCGAGGTTGCCGGTCTCGGGCAGCAGGGTGCCGATGGTGAGCGTGCCGTCGCCCTCGGCGGCGGCAGCCTCCTCGGTCTCCTCGCTGGTCGGGCTTGCCGTGTCGGTGGCCGCGGTGTCATCACCGTCGTCGCCGCCGCAGGCGGCGAGGACGAGCGAGGCGGCACCCGCAACGGCGACCATGCGCCACAAGGGAGTGGGGCGGATCATGCAGTCTCCTTCGTTGATCCGGAGCCGACCGACGACAGGGTCGGGCCCTCAGGGTGACCGAAACCTAGCCAGCGCGGAGTCGCGGCGCAGCAGGTCGGACCTCCCCGTCGCTAGTTGTGATCGCAATGTGACCTCGCCGTCCCCGCACCGCTGCATTGGGGCCGACGGGGGCCGAGCAGCCCTCAGTCGACGGGCGCCCAGGCGCCGGACCGGACCTGCCACAGCGAGGGTGCCGTCTCGCTGCGCTCACCGAGATCGTCGAACGCCACCGGGCCGGTGAGCCCGGTGAAGGACACCTGGGACATCTCGGCCACGCACCCATCACGGGCGTCGGCCGCCGACGTGGCATGCGGCAGGCACCGGGACAGCGCCTGGAGGACCGCGGTCGCGGCGTCGTACGCGGCCGCGGCGAAGGGACCGGGGTCCGCCGCCAAACCGGCGGCGGCGAACCGAGCGGCGAGCTCGGCTCCCTGACCAGCCGTGGCCGCGACAGAGGGCTGGGCCGTGGCGATCACACCCTCGGCCGCCGGGCCTGCGGCGGTGACGAACGCGTCCCCCAGGAGCGGAGAGGGGCCCACGAGGGGGACCGTCCAACCGGCCGCGGCCATGGCGGTGACCAGTCCGGCGGCGGCATCGGGCTCCGCGCCGGCGTACACGGCGGTGGCGCCGGACGCCTGCGCCGCGGCCACGGCGGCGGCGGGATCGGGCTCGGGCGCGGCGGGCTCCGCATCGGGTACGGCCTCGGGCGCGGGCGCCGCCTCGGGCGCGGGCACCGCCTCGGGCGCGGGCACCGCTTCGGGGGCTGGCACCGCCTCGGGGGCTGGCACCGCTTCAGGCAACGGCATCGCCTCGGTTGCAGCGGCGGTCTCCGGTGCGGGGACGGCGGGGTCGGGCAGGGGTTCGACCGCCGGTGCGGCCGGGTCGGGCGGGGGCTCGACCGGCGGTGCAGGCGGCGGCGGGGGCGGCACCAGCGGCACCGGGACGACCTGCAGCCCGCGGGAACCGGCCTCGCGCGTGAACTCGGCCACCAGGCCCGCACTCACCGGGGTCCCGCTGTCCACCGCCGCCACGGTCGACCCCGTGCCCAGCGTCGCGGCCAGGTGGGCTGCCGCCGCCGCCGGCTCGCTGCCGCCTGCTGTCGCCACCGTGAAGTAGCCGGGGTACGGCCGCACGGGCTGCGCGGGGTCGGCGCCGCGGGTGTGGGCGAGGTCGGTGTCGGTCGGCGACACCAGCAGCACGTCGGAGCGGTCCAGGGCTGGTTGCACGGTCCGCACCACGGGGCTGGACAGTCCTCCCACGACGGCCACCAGCCGGCGGTCCTCGAGCAGCTCCGTCACGGCCTCGGCCGCTGCCTCCGGCCGGCCCTTGTCGTCGACCACCGCGACCTCGAGGGTCCAGTCCCCCACCACGCCACCGACGTCCGCGACCGCGAGCCGCACGGCATCGCGAGCCCCGGCGCCTGCGGCGGCCTGCGTCCCCTCGAGTGGGACGACCACACCGATCACCGCGACCAGGGGGTCCGTGGCGCGGCGGGAGGCGACGAAGTCACCGACCGCGCTGCAGGCGCTCGTGGCCGTGGCGGCTGCGACGAGCGCGGCCGCGAGGGCCAGCCGCCGCCGGCCGACGTGGCTCCGGGCCTGCTGGTCGTGCACTCGGCTGCCTCCTGCGGGCGGACCCGGTCCGTACGGGAGGGGCACGGCACCGGCCGACCTGGGTCGGACCACTGCGGGTCGGACCAATGTAGGTCGGAGCGGACGCCCAGCCCGGGCGACAGGCCGCAGGGCGGACGACTTCAGCGGCCGGGCGGATCAGCGGTCGTCGGCGGCGGTCTCGTCGAGCACGACCTGGGCGACCTCTCGCATGGAGGTGCGCTTGTCCATCGCCGCCTTCTGGATCCAGCGGAACGCGTCCGGCTCGGTCAGCCCGAAGCGCGCCTGGAGCACGCCCTTGGCGCGGTCGACGAGCTTGCGGGTCTCCAGGCGCTCGGTGAGGTCAGCGACCTCGGCCTCCAGGGCGGCGAGCTGGTCGTGCCGCGAGACGGCCATCTCGATCGCCGGCACGAGGTCGGCCTTGGTGAACGGCTTGACCAGGTAGGCCATCGCCCCTGCCTCCCGGGCCCGTTCGACGAGCTCGCGCTGGGAGAAGGCGGTCAGCATGAGTACGGGAGCGATGCGCTGCTCGACGATGCGCTCGGCCGCGGAGATGCCGTCGAGCACCGGCATCTTGACGTCGAGCACGACCAGGTCGGGTCGCAGCTCCTCCGCCAGCCGGACGGCGGTAGCGCCGTCACCGGCCTCGCCGACGACGTCGTACCCCTCCTCGCCGAGCATCTCGACCAGGTCGAGGCGGATGAGCGCCTCGTCCTCGGCGACGAGGACCCTGCGGGCCGGGGCGCTGGAGTCGGTCACGGCCGTGAGCCTACTGAGCGCCGGGAGCGGCGCGGATAGAGTGGCCGCCGCGCGCCGCCCCGGTAGGCAAACCGGCAAAGCCGCCGCACTCAAAATGCGGTGTGTGTGGGTTCGACTCCCACCCGGGGCACCGTCTCCCACGGTGGATCCGCTTGGCCACCGGCTCAGTCGCGGGTGCTTCTCCAGTGCGCGACCGCGTCGCCGATCCGGTGGACGCGCATCGCGTTGGTCGACCCGGGGATCCCCGGTGGGCTGCCGGCCACGATGACGACGAGATCGCCCGGCTCGCAACGACCGCTCTCGAGCAGCACGTGCTCGACCTGCTCGACCATGTCGTCGGTGTGGCTGACCTCGGGGACGAGGAACGTCTCCACCCCCCAGGTGAGCGCGAGCTGGCTGCGGGTCGACGGTACGGGGGTGAACGCGAGCAACGGGATGCTGGAGCGCAGCCGGGCCAGCCGGCGGGCCGAGTCGCCGCTCTGCGTGAAGGCCACCAGGTAGCGGGCGCCGAGCAGGCCGCCGACGTCCGCGGCGGCGCGGGTGATGGCACCGCCCTTGGTCCGCGGCGGAGTGGTGAGCGCCGGGACCCGGTCCAGCCCGTGGTCCTCCACGGTCTGCACGATCGTGGCCATGGTGGCGACGGTCTCGACCGGGTACCTGCCGGTCGACGTCTCCCCCGACAGCATCACGGCGTCCGCGCCGTCGAGCACGGCGTTGGCGACGTCGGAGACCTCCGCCCGGGTCGGCCGGGACGCCGAGATCATCGAGTCCAGCATCTGCGTCGCCACGATGACGGGCTTGGCCTTGCGCCGCGCGCGCTCGACGATCTGCTTCTGGACGAGCGGCACGTCCGACAGCGGCAGCTCGACGCCGAGGTCCCCGCGGGCCACCATGAACCCGTCGAACGCCTCCATGATCTCGTCGAGGTTCTCCACCGCCTGCGGTTTCTCGATCTTGGCGATGACGGGGACCCGGATCCCCTCCTCGTCCATGACCCGCTGGACGTCCGCCATGTCCGCGGCGCTGCGGACGAAGGACAGCGCGATCATGTCGGCGCCGAGTCGCAGACCCCAGCGCAGGTCGTCGACGTCCTTCCCGGAGAGCGCCGGCACGCTCACGGCCACCCCGGGCAGGTTGAGCCCCTTGTTGTTGGAGATGGGGCCGCCCTCGACCACCCGGGTGACGACGTCGGTGTCGGTGACCTCCTCGACCTGCAGGGAGAGCCGGCCGTCGTCGACCAGGATCCGGTCGCCGCTCCGGACGTCCCCGGGCAGGCCCTGGTACGTGGTGGAGCACAGCTCCGCCGTGCCCGGGACGTCCCGCGTGGTCACGACGAAGCGCTCGCCGTTGACCAGCTCGGTCGGCCCGTCCGCGAACGTCCCGAGCCGGATCTTCGGGCCCTGGAGGTCGACGAGCACTCCCACGGCCCGGCCGGTGTCGTCGGCGACCCGCCGGACGACGGAGTAGCGCTCCTCGTGCTCGCGGTAGGACCCGTGGCTCAGGTTGAGGCGCGCGACGTCCATCCCCGCCGCGACGAGCGCGCGGATGCGCTCTTCCGAGGAGGTCGCCGGCCCGAGGGTGCACACGATCTTGGCTCGTCTCACGGCCCGAGCCTAGTGACGGCGGGCCAGGTGGTCGCGGCCGACCACCGGGCCCTCCCGGCATGTGGACGGCCAGGAGCGGACGGGGTCACGCCCGGCCCTGAGCCATGACACTCAGAACCGCTCGACGACCGCCTTGCAGAAGGCGGGCAGGTCGTCGGGCTTGCGGCTGGTCACGAGGACACCCGGGCCCTTCTCGTCGACCACCAGCTCCTCGTCCACCCAGTCCGCCCCGGCGTTGCGCAGGTCGGTCCGCAGGCTCGGCCAGGAGGTCACCCGCCGGTCCCGGACGCCATCGGCCTCCACCACCAGCCACGGCGCGTGGCAGATCGCGGCGACCGGCGACCCTGCGTCCAGGAACGACCGGACGAAGGCCACCGCGCTCTCGTCCATCCGCAGCGCGTCGGGGTTGGCGACCCCGCCGGGCAGCACGAGCCCGTCGAAGTCGGTGGCGCGGACCGAGTCGACGACCGCGTCGACCGGGAACGTGTCGGCCTTGTCCAGGTGGTCGAACGCCTGCACCTCACCCGGGGCGGTGGACACCAGGACAGGCGTTCCGCCGGCCTGCTGCACGGACGCCCAGGGCTCGGTGAGCTCCACCTGCTCGATGCCCTCCGGGGCGACGAGGAACGCGATCTTCTTGCCGTCGAGGTGACCCATGCGGCACTCCTTCGAGTCGTCGGTCAGGTGTACGTCTCGACCCGTACCCGGCCTGAGCCGGACGACACGTGCAGACCGGCCGTCCTCCGGCAGGCGGGACACGGGCAGGAGACGGTTCAGCGCAGTGGGCGCGCGTGCGCCGGCACGGGCGAGGGCAGGTGCGAGGAGCCCATCAGCCAGGCGTCGACCGCCGCGGCGCAGGCGCGCCCCTCGGCGACGGCCCACACCACCAGGGACGCCCCGCGCCCCATGTCCCCGGCGACGAACACACCAGGCACCCCGGTGGCGTACGCCGGGTCGCGGGCGATCCCGCCTCCGGTGCGCGAGAGGCCCAGACCGTCGACCACGCCGTCGCAGTCGGGTCCGTCGAAGCCGATCGCGAGCAGCACGAGGTCTCCGTCGACGGCGAAGGGCTGACCCACCGGGCCGTCTCTCACGGCCCGGCCGTCGGGTGTCGAGTCGAGCAGCACCGCCACCTCGAGCCCGTGGACGCGCCCGCGGCCGTCGTCGAGGAAGCGCAGCGTGCGTACGGCGAACTCCCGCCGGCCGCCCTCCTCGTGCGCCGCGCTCTCCCGGTAGACGAGGGGCCAGGTGGGCCACGGCGTCGCGGAGTGCCGGTCCTCCGGCGGCCGCGGGTGCAGGTCCAGCTGCACCACCCCGGCGGCACCCTGCCGGTGCGCGGTGCCGAGACAGTCGGCCGCGGTGTCGCCGCCCCCGATGATGACGACGCGACGGCCGCCGGCGTGCACCCGGGGCTCGTCGATGTCACCCGCCTGGACCCGGTTGGCCTGCACCAGGTAGTCCATCGCCAGGTGGATCCCGTCAAGCCCCCGGCCTGGGAGGTCGAGCTCGCGCTGTCGCAGCGCACCGGCCGCCAGGATCACGGCGTCGTAGCGGTCCCGCAGCTCCTGCGCGCCGAGGTCCACGCCCACGTCGACGCCGGCCCGGAACACGGTCCCCTCCGCGGTCATCTGCGCGATGCGCGCGTCGACGAGGGCCTTGTCCATCTTGAAGTCGGGGATCCCGTACCGCAGCAGGCCGCCGAAGCGGTCGTCCCGCTCGTACACCGCGACGGTGTGACCCGCGCGCGTGAGCTGCTGGGCCGCGGCCAGGCCGGCCGGTCCGGAGCCCACGACGGCGACGGTCCGCCCGGTGAGCCGGTCCGGCGGCTGGGGCACGACCCAGCCCTCGTCGTACGCCCGGTCGGCGATCGCCTGCTCGACGCTCTTGATGGCGACCGGCGGGGCGACCAGGCCGAGCACGCACGCCGGCTCGCAGGGGGCCGGGCAGAGGCGGCCGGTGAACTCCGGGAAGTTGTTGGTGGCGTGCAGCCGGTCGCTGGCGTCGGCCCAGTCGCCGCGCCACACCAGGTCGTTCCACTCCGGGATCAGGTTGCCCAGGGGGCAGCCGCCGTGGCAGAACGGGACCCCGCAGTCCATGCAGCGCCCGGCCTGGCGCTGCACCACGTCCGCCGGGGGGCGCTCGTAGACCTCGCCCCAGTCCCGCAGGCGTACGGGAACGGGCCGACGCCGCGCGGGCTCGTGCGGGATCGTGTGGAATCCCCAGGGGTCCGGCACGGGGACTCACCTCCGGGCGGTCGCCGCTCGCCTCCGCCGGCGGCCGGGACCGCGCCGCGCGGTCCCGCCCCCCAGGCTGGCACGCCCGGCGACCCTCGGCCAGACCCTCGCGCCGGTCAGACCACCAGCGGTCGCGCGGACGGGCTCACCGGGACGGGGAGCCGGTCCTCGCCGGTGAGGTAGCGGTCCACGGCCGCCGCGCAGGCCCGTCCCTCGGCGATCGCCCAGACGATGAGCGACTGGCCGCGGCCGGCGTCCCCCGCCACGTACACGCCGGGAACGCCGGTCGCGTACGAGCCGTCCCGAGCGACCGTGCCCCGCTCGGTGAGCGGGACGCCGAGCTGGTCGACCAGCGGCGAGCGCTCCGGCCCCACGAAGCCCATCGCGAGCAGGACGAGGTCGGCCGGCAGCTCAAGCTCGCTCCCCTCGACCGGCTCGAAGCCGCGGCCGGCCGGCCGGACCTCGACGAGCTGGAGGGCGCGCACGCGCCCCTTCGCGTCGCCGAGGAACTCCTGCGTGCTCACCGAGTAGACGCGCTCGCCGCCCTCCTCGTGGGCACTCGAGGTCCGCAGCACCAGCGGCCAGGTTGGCCACGGGGTGGCCTCCGGCCGGCTGACCGGCGGCCGGGCCATGATCTCGAGCTGGGTCACGGACGCGGCGCCCTGCCGGTGGGCCGTGCCGAGGCAGTCGGCCCCGGTGGCGCCGCCGCCGCTGATGACGACGTGGCGGCCGGTCGCCGAGACCGCCCCCTCGACGGGCCGGCCGAGGGCCTCGCGGTTGGCCTGGGGGAGGTACTCCATCGCCTGGTGGACGCCGTCCAGGTCGCGTCCGGGCACGGGCAGGTCACGCCACGCGGTGGCACCCACGGCGAGGACGACCGCGTCGTAGCGCTCCCGGAGCTGGGACAGCGTCAGGTCCCGGCCGATCTCCACCCCGCACCGGAAGACGGTCCCCTCCGCCGTCATCTGCTCGAGCCGGCGGTCGAGGTGCCGCTTCTCCATCTTGAACTCGGGGATCCCGTAGCGGAGCAGTCCGCCCGGGCGGTCCGCGCGCTCGTAGACGACCACCGTGTGCCCGGCGCGGGTCAGCTGCTGGGCTGCGGCGAGGCCGGCCGGTCCCGAGCCGACCACCGCCACCGTACGGTCGCTGAGGCGCTCCGGGAGCCGGGGCTCCACCCACCCCTCCTCGACCGCCCGGTCGATGATCGACACCTCGACGTTCTTGATCGTGACAGGGCCGGTCGTGGTCTCGCTGATGCCGAGCACGCAGGCCGCCTCGCACGGCGCCGGGCACAGCCGGCCGGTGAACTCCGGGAAGTTGTTCGTGGCGTGCAGCCGCTCCGACGCCGCCCGCCAGTCCTCCCGCCAGACGAGGTCGTTCCAGTCCGGGATGAGGTTGCCGAGCGGGCAGCCCTGGTGGCAGAAGGGGATCCCGCAGTCCATGCACCGGCCGGCCTGACGGCTGACGATCGGCAGCAGGGCACGCTCCGGGTACACCTCGCGCCAGTCGGCCAGCCGCTCCTCGACCGGGCGGGGCGTGGCGGTCGTGCGCGGCGTGGTCAGGAACCCGCGGGGGTCAGCCATGGGAGGCCTCCATGATCGCGTCGATGACGTCCCGGCCCTCGCGCTCGGCGTCGGCACTGGCAGCGAGCACGCGCTTGTAGTCCTTGGGCATGACCTTGGTGAACCTCGGCAGCGCCGCATCCCAGTCGGCGAGGAGGGACCCCGCGACCACCGAGCCGGTCTCCTCGGCGTGGTCGGCCACCGCACGGCGCAGGACCAGGAGGTCGTCGGCGTCGAGCGGGTCGAGGTCGACCATGCCGGGGTTGACCCGCTCGGCCCTGAGGTCGAGGACGTAGGCGACGCCCCCGGACATCCCCGCGGCGAAGTTGCGCCCGGTCGGTCCGAGCACGACGACGACCCCGCCGGTCATGTACTCGCAGCCGTGGTCCCCGACCCCCTCGACCACTGCCGTGGCGCCGGAGTTGCGGACGCAGAACCGCTCGCCCACGAGGCCCCGGACGTGCAGCCGGCCCCCGGTCGCCCCGTACGCGATGACGTTCCCGGCGATGACGTTCCGCTCGGCCGGGAACGTGGCCGAGCGGTCCGGCCGCACCACGACCCGGCCGCCGGACAGTCCCTTGGCGAGGGAGTCGTTGGCGTCGCCCTCGAGCCGCAGCGTCACGCCGGCCGGCAGGAAGGCGCCGAAGGACTGGCCGGCCGAGCCGGTGAGGGTGATGTCGATGGTGCCGTCCGGCAGCCCCGCGCCCCCGTACCGCGTGGTCACCTCGTGACCGAGGATGGTCCCGACCGTACGGTTGACGTTGCGGACCGGCAGCTGGACGCGCACCGGCTCGCCGCGCTCGAGGGCGTCCCGGCTGAGCTCGACCAGCTGGTGGTCCATTGCCTTGGCGAGGCCGTGGTCCTGCTCGACCACCCGGCGCCGGGCGGCGCCGTCGGGCAGCTCCGGGACGTGGAGGAGCGGGGTGAGGTCGAGGCCGGATGCCTTCCAGTGCTCGACGGCGGGCGTGAGGTCAAGTACGTCGGCGCGGCCGATCGCCTCGTCCAGCGTTCGGAAGCCGAGGGCGGCCAGGTGCTCGCGCACCTCCTCGGCGATGTACTCGAAGAAGGTGACGACGAACTCCGGCTTGCCGTTGAAGCGCTTGCGCAGCTCCGGGTTCTGCGTGGCCACGCCGACCGGGCAGGTGTCCAGGTGGCAGACCCGCATCATGATGCAGCCGGAGACCACGAGCGGCGCGGTGGCGAAGCCGAACTCCTCCGCACCCAGCAGCGCCGCCACCACGACGTCGCGGCCGGTCTTGAGCTGGCCGTCCACCTGCACCGTGATCCGGTCGCGCAGCCCGTTGAGCAGCAGGGTCTGCTGGGTCTCCGCGAGCCCGAGCTCCCACGGGCCGCCCGCGTGCTTGAGCGAGGTGAGCGGCGCGGCGCCGGTGCCGCCGTCGTGGCCGGAGATGAGCACGACGTCCGCGTGGGCCTTGCTGACGCCGGCGGCCACCGTCCCGACCCCCACCTCGGCCACGAGCTTGACGTGCACCCGGGCCTGCGGGTTGGCGTTCTTGAGGTCGTGGATGAGCTGGGCCAGGTCCTCGATCGAGTAGATGTCGTGGTGGGGCGGCGGCGAGATCAGGCCCACCCCCGGCGTGGAGTGCCGCGTCCGGGCGATCCACGGGTAGACCTTGTGGCCGGGCAGCTGCCCGCCCTCGCCGGGCTTGGCCCCCTGGGCCATCTTGATCTGCAGGTCGTCGGCGTTGGTGAGGTACTCCGAGGTGACGCCGAAACGGCCGCTGGCCACCTGCTTGATCGCGCTGCGCCGGTCCGGGTCGTGCAGCCGGTCGGCGTCCTCGCCCCCCTCCCCGGTGTTGGACCGGGCACCGAGGCGGTTCATCGCGATCGCGAGCGTCTCGTGCGCCTCCTGGCTGATGGATCCGTAGGACATCGCACCCGTGCTGAACCGGCGCACGATGGACTCGACCGGCTCGACCTCGGCGAGCGGGACGGGAGGTCGCTCGCCGGGCGCGAAGCGGAACAGACCCCGCAGCGTCATCAGCCGCTCGGACTGCTCGTCGACGCGCTGCGTGTACTGCTTGAAGACGTCGTAACGCCCGCTGCGGGTCGAGTGCTGGAGCCGGAAGACGGTCTCCGGGTCGAACAGGTGGTGCTCGCCCTCCCGCCGCCACTGGTACTCCCCGCCGACGTCGAGCTGGCGGTGCGCCGGCGCGACCCCGCCGGGCGGGTACGCGGTGGAGTGGCGGCGGGCCACCTCCTCGGCCAGCACGTCGAGCCCGACGCCGCCGAGCCGCGACGTGGTGCCCGTGAAGTACCGGTCCACCAGGGCCTGGGAGAGCCCGACCGCCTCGAAGATCTGGGCGCCGGTGTAGGAGGCGACGGTGGACACCCCCATCTTGCTCATCACCTTGAGCACGCCCTTGCCCAGTGCCTTGACCAGGTTCTCGACCGCATGCTCGGGCTCCACGCCGTCGAGGAAGACCCCGGCCCGGGCCAGGTCCTCCGCGCTCTCCATGGCGAGGTACGGGTTGACGGCGGCCGCCCCGTACCCGATGAGCAGCGCCACGTGGTGGACCTCGCGGACGTCGCCCGCCTCGACGACGAGCCCGACCTGGGTCCGGGTCTTCTCCCGGATCAGGTGGTGGTGCACGGCGGAGGTGAGGAGCAGGGACGGGATCGGAGCCCACACCGCATCGGAGTGCCGGTCGGAGAGCACCACGATCCGGGCACCCGCGGCGATCGCCGCGGAGGCCTCGGCGCAGATCTCCTCGAGCCGGCGCTCCAGCTCGGCGCCGCCGCCGGACACCCGGTAGAGCCCGCGGACGACGTGCGTGGCGTAGCCGGGGAGGTCGCCGTCGCGGTTGATGTGGATGATCTTGGCGAGCTCGTCGTTGTCGATGACCGGGAACGGCAGGACCAGCTGCCGGCACGAGGCCGGGCTGGCCGCCAGCAGGTTGGTCTCCGGCCCGATGGACCCGGCAAGGGAGGTGACGAGCTCCTCGCGGATGGCGTCCAGGGGCGGGTTGGTGACCTGCGCGAAGAGCTGGCTGAAGTAGTCGAACACCAGCCGGGGGCGCTCGGAGAGCACGGCGATGGGGGTGTCGGTGCCCATCGACCCGATCGGCTCGGCTCCGGCGCGCGCCATGGGCGCGACGAGCAGCCGCAGCTCCTCCTCGGTGTAGCCGAAGGTCTGCTGCCGCCGGGTGACGCTGGCGTGGGTGTGGACGATGTGCTCGCGCTCGGGCAGGTGGTCCAGGTGCAGCAGCCCGGCGTGCAGCCACTCGTCGTACGGGGCCTCCCCGGCCAGCCGGTCCTTGATCTCGTCGTTCTCGACGATCCGGTGCTCGGCCAGGTCGGCGAGGAACATGCGGCCCGGCTGGAGGCGGCCCTTCCGCACGACCCGCGCCGGGTCGAGGTCGAGGACGCCGGCCTCGGAGGCCAGCACGACCAGCCCGTCGTCGGTGACCCAGAACCGACCCGGGCGCAGGCCGTTGCGGTCGAGCACCGCGCCGACCTGGGTGCCGTCGGTGAACACGACGCACGCGGGACCGTCCCAGGGCTCCATCACCGAGGAGTGGAACTGGTAGAAGGCACGGCGGGCCCGGTCCATGCGCGGGTTGTTCTCCCACGCCTCCGGGATCATCATCAGCATCGCGTGCGGCAGGCTGCGGCCGCCGAGGTGCAGCAGCTCGAGGACCTCGTCGAAGGTGGCCGAGTCGCTCGCGCCGGGCGTGCAGATGGGGAACAGCCGGTCCAGGTCGCCGGGCAGCAGCTCGCTGGCGAGCTGGGACTCGCGGGCCCGCATCCAGTTGCGGTTGCCCATCACCGTGTTGATCTCGCCGTTGTGCGCGACGAAGCGGTAGGGGTGGGCCAGCGGCCAGCTCGGGAAGGTGTTGGTGGAGAAGCGCGAGTGCACGACGCCCAGGGCGGAGGCGAAGCGCCGGTCGGACAGGTCCGGGAAGAACGGCTCGAGCTGTCCGGTCGTCAGCATGCCCTTGTAGACCAGGGTCCGCGAGGACAGGCTCGCGAAGTAGACCTCGGCCTCGTGCTCGGCGCGCTTGCGCAGGCAGAAGGCCAGCCGCTCCAGCGCGGTGCCCACGATCTGTCCCGTGGCCGCCGTGACGAACAGCTGCTTGAACAGCGGCATCGTGGAGCGAGCGGTGGCGCCGAGCAGGGAGGGCGTGACCGGGACGTCGCGCCAGCCGAGCACCGCCAGGCCCTCCGCGGCCGCGATGCGCTCCACCGTCGCCATGACCTCGCGTGCCTCGACCGCCGAGGGGGGCAGGAAGGCCAGGCCCACGGCGTACGAGCCCGGCTGCGGCAACGGGAAGCCCGCCACGGCCCGCAGGAAGGCGTCGGGGACCTGCACCAGGATGCCCGCACCGTCGCCGGAGTCCGGCTCCGCGCCCGAGGCACCGCGGTGCTCGAGGTTGCGCAGGGCGGTCAGG
>DATHTV010000163.1:0-19050 GCA_035462845.1 Jiangellales bacterium | reverse complement strand
AGCCGGTCGGCGCGAGCTGGCCGCCGGCCAGCCAGCCTCGGCAGCCGATCATCTCCGGGCTGCACTGGCGCTGTGGAGGGGGCAGGCGTACGCCGAGTTCGACGCGCCGTTCGCGACGGCGGAGCGCACCGCGCTCGAGGAGCTGCGACTGACTGCGCTGGAGGATCGGGTCGCGGCCGAGCTGACCCTGGGTGCAGGTCCAGGACTCGTGGGGGAGCTCGAGGCCCTGGTCGGCCGGCACCCGTGGCGGGAGCGGTTGTGGGCCCAGCTGATGACCGCGCTCTACCGGTCCGGCCGCCAAGCCGAGGCCCTGAGTGCCTTCCGGCGGGCCCGGGCCGCCCTGGTCGAGGAGCTCGGTGTCGAGCCGGGGCCGGAGCTGCGGGCGGTGGAGGCGCAGGTGCTGGCCCAGGACCCGCTCCTGCTGGCCGCCGAGAGGGCCGCCGACCGGGTCGTCGAGGGGCTGCCACCGGGGCTGGCCGCAGTGGGGCCGACCTTCGTGGGGCGGCAGGCCGAGCTCGCTGGGCTCGTCGAGGCGTACGAGCGGGCGGTCGCGGGCGCGGTGGAACGCGTCCTGGTGACCGGCCGGCACGGGATGGGCAAGACGCGGCTGCTGGCGGAGCTGGCCCGGGAGGTCCAGGCGCGCGGCGGTCTGGTCCGGGACGGATCGAGCGCCACCTGGCCCGGCCATGACGGGGTCCCACTGGCGCTGCTGTTGGACGATCTCCAGCGGGCGTCGACAGCGGAGCTGGCGGACCTGGCGGAGCGGGTGGTCGCGGCCCGGCCGCCACTGCTGGTCGTGGGGACGTGCGTGTGGGAGGGCTTGACGTCGGGGCAGACCGCGGCGCTGTCAGGGATGTTCCGCGACCGGTTGGAGGTGCCGCCGCTCCAGCCGCTGGAGGTCGCCCAGGTGGTGGCGCTGTACGTTCCGCCGGAAGCGACCGAGGACGCCCTGGACGCCGTGACCACGGCCGGCGGTGTCCCCTTGCAGGTGCACGCGGCGGCCAGCCGGTACGGCGAGACGCTCGCGGCCGCCCAGGTGGAGGAAGCGGCAGCCGGCATCTCCGCACCGCGTCGGCGGCTGTCGGCGTCGCAGGAGCGGATCGCGGGCGGGGTGCTGGACCTGCAGCGGATCCGGCTGCTGCGCGCGGCGCACGACCCGGTCGACACGCCGCGGGTGCTCTGCCCGTACAAGGGCCTGGCGTTCTTCGACGTCGACGACGCCCCGTACTTCTTCGGCCGGGAGCGCCTGGTTGCCAGGCTGGTGGCACGGCTGGTGGATGCCCGGCTGCTGGCAGTGGTCGGCGCGTCCGGAAGCGGCAAGTCCTCGGTGGTCCGGGCCGGCCTGGTCGCGGCGATTCGCGAGGGCATGCTGCCCGGCAGCCAGCGCTGGTCCGTCGTCGTGACCACACCGACCCAGCCGGTGCCGGACCTGCACGTCGCCAACGAGGGCCCTCGCACGGTGCTGGTCGTGGACCAGTTCGAGGAGGTGTTCACGGCACTGACACCCAGCCAGCGGGCCGGGTACGCCGACTGGCTCGATTCCGTGGCTGCCGACGACACGACGAGTGTCGTGGTCACGGTGCGCTCGGACTACTACCCGCAGGCTGCCGGGTACCGCAGCATCTCCGAGCTGCTCGCCGCCAACACGGTCCTGGTCGGGGAGATGGCGCCCGACGAGCTGCTGCAGGCGATCGAGCTGCCGGCTGCCGCCGCCGGGCTGGAGCTCGAGCCGGGACTCGCGGACGTCGTCGCCTCCGACGTGGCGGGAGAGCCGGGTGGGTTGCCGCTCATGTCGACGGCGTTGCTGTCGGTGTGGGAGCGCCGCGAGGGCCGCCGGATGACGCTGGCGGCTTACCACCAGATCGGCGGGGTGCGTGCGGCCGTCTCCCGGCTCGCCGAGACCGCATACCAGCAGCTCACCGAGAGCCAGCAGGTAGTAGCGCGGCGGACGCTGCTCCGCCTCGCCGATCCCGGTGAGGGTGGCGATCCGGTACGGCGCCGCGTGCCGATCGCCGAGGTCGCCCCGGACGGTGCAACCGATGCCCAGACCGTGCTGGACACCTTGGCGACGCGGCGACTGCTCACTGTCTCCGACACCCACGTCGAGGTCGCCCACGAAGCCGTGCTGCGGGAATGGCCACGGTTGCGGGGCTGGCTCGACGACGACGAAGCCGGACGCCAGCTGCGCCGACACCTCGCCCCGGTGGCTGCCGACTGGCAGTCCCGTGGCCGCGACCCGGCCGAGCTCTACCGTGGGCCGCGCCTCGCCGCCGCGCTGGACTGGCAGCACGAGCACCCGGAGGATCTCACCGAGCTCGAGCACGAGTTCCTCCGGGCGAGTCAGCACGCCACCGAGGCAGACGCTGCCCGCCGCCGCCGCTCCATCCGGCGCCTCCGCGGCCTGGCCGTCGGCCTCGTCGCCGTCCTGGCCCTCGCCATCGCGGCCGGGGTGCTGGCGGTCAACCAGCGCAACCGCGCTGATGTACGAGCGCTGCAGGCGGCTGCGCTGAGTGAGAACCGCTGGGATAGCGCCCTGCTCCTAGCCGCCCAGGCACAGAGCTTCGATCCGTCCGCGGAGTCGCGGGCCGCCCTGCTGCAGGCAGTCCAGCGCGGTCCCGAGGTGACCGCCATGTACCCGGCGGGTGAGGCACTGCACTCGCTCGCGGTGAGCGCCGACGGCCGCCGACTCGTCGCCGGCGGGTCCGACGGCGCCGTCTACGTCTGGGACACCGAGACCAGGGAGGTCCAGGGGATTCCAGGAGTCACCGGCTTCGAGAACGACCAGATCGACATCAGCCCGGACGGGCGGTACGTCGCGGCGCTGAGCGTCCCGCCCGAGGACCTCGCGCAAGGAGCCCTCTCCTGGCAGACCGCGGTCGTCGATCTCGAGCAGACGCCGCCGCAGCTGCGCTACCTCGGGCACACGACCCGCGGGGGACCGCGGTTCGCGGCGGACGGCCGGACCATCGTGGACTTCCACGGGGACGGCCGCGTCGACTACCTGGACGTGGAGACGGGAGACGTGGGGCTGACCTACGACCTCGAGCAGAGTGGCGATGATTCCTCGTTCAACGCCGTCTCCGGACCGGCCAACCGGCGGTTCGCCGTCGCGGCGGATCGCGACGGGGGAACCGTGTCCGCGTGGGAGGTGGGCACCGGGCGGCTGGTTTGGTCCGCGACCGAGGAGGACGAGCTCGAGGCGGCTATCAGCCCGGACGGAGCGAGACTCGCGCTCGGATACGCCGACGGCTCGATCGAGCTGATCGACGTGCGGACCCGCGCGAGCACACCAATCCCTGCCTCGCTGACCGAGGGCTTGATCGACGTGGAATGGGCGCCGGACGGCTCTACCTTCGCCGGCGCGGCTCAGGACCGCACCGTGCTGGTGTGGGACGCCGACACCCTCGAGGTGGACGCCGTCCTGAGAGGCCACTGGGGGAGGCTCTCCCAGCTCGCATACTCGCCCGACGGCCGGACCATCTACGCGGCCGGGCTCGACCAAACCGTGCTTGCCTGGGACCTCACCGGCGACCGCGGCGTCGTCACCGCCGTCGACGGCACCCGGCCGACCGTCGAGGTGGACACGGAAGCCCTGGCGGCGGACGGATCGCTCCTGGCCATCGGCTTCGAGGAGGACCAGGGTGGCCGGGTCGAGGTGATCGAGATCCCCGGGGCAGAGAGCTTCCGCGTCACGGTCCCGCAGTGGCCGCTCAACGGATGGGCGTTGACAGCCGAACCCCAGGGCCGGTCCGTGGCACTGGTTCTCAAGGAGTACTCCGGTGACGTCAGGCACCGGAGTATGTGGGTTCACACCGTCGACGTGCAGCGCCGTGAGCTGCGGCCACGTCCTCGGATCGAGCTCAGGTACCGGACCGGGGGAGACGCCGTCTTTACGTGGGACAACGAGGCCGTCCTTGCCGCCGGCTACTCCCCCGACGGGCTGCCTCGAGCTGGTCTGTGGGGCCTCGACGAGGACGCCCCACCAGACCCCGATCTGTACGAGCCGAGCGCCCAGGTCGGGTCTGTCGGCGTGGATCCGGAGCGCCGTGTCGCCGCGTTCAGCGAGCCCCGCCAGGTCGAGATCTTCGACCTGTCATCAGGCGCGCTCGTGAAGACCCTCGTCCACGGTGAGATCCTGCCGGCCGCCGTGGTGTTCTCACCGGACGGCCGGTGGCTGGTCGCGGGCACCGGAAGTGGACGCGTGTCCGTGTGGGATACCGGGACGTGGGAGCAGCACACGAGCTGGGAAGCCGTCCCCGGCTTCGTCGTCGACTCGATGGTGTTCACCCCGGACTCCGACTTCCTCGTCACCGGAGGCGCCGGCAAGGCCGCCATCTGGGATGTGCACGAGGGCGCCAAGGGCGGGGTCCAGCTCGAGGTTGACCCCAGCAGACGCGACGCGCGCGTGCTGGTCGGCGTCCGCGATGACGGAACACTCGTCACCTTCAGCACCGGCACCGGGGTGCTGGAGTGGGACATCGCGCCGGAGCGGCTGCTCGAGCACGCCTGCACGCTGGTGGGTCGCAACCTCACGAAGCAGGAGTGGGCAGACGTGCTCCCCGATCGGGGTTACGAACGGACCTGTCCGCAGCACCCAGCCGGCCTCTAGGGGCAGTCCGCTGCCGATTCCTCGTCGGGTCGGTCAGCTCGGTCAGACGAAGTCGAACACCGGCGGGAACGCGACGACCACGACGGCCGCCCACGTGGCGTAGACGGGCAGGTAGCCCGTCTGCCACCACTCGAGCGCCCGCAGCGGCACCCGCTGCCGCAGGAACCCGACACTCAGCCACGCCGACCACGCCAGGTTCACCAGCAGTACGAGGTTGAGCCCGAGGGCCGCGGTCTTGTTCGCGCTGAACCCGAACTCGGCGATCCGGCCGAGCATCGCCGACAGCATGAGCACGTCGACGGCGAGAGCGCTGCCCACGAGCACCAGCTGCAGCCAGTCGAACGCTCCGGGCGGGGCGTCCGGATCCCTGGCCGAGATCGCGTACAGCAGCAGGCCGAGCACGAGGACCAGGATCAGGTCGACGAGGATGAGCAGCTCCCGCTCGACCTGGACGACGTCGCCGCCGGCGAGGGTGGCGGCAAGCAACGCCAGCAGCATCAGCGTCGTGAGCGGCGTGAAGACCTTGGTCAGCACCGGGGCGATGTTCTCCACCACGCTCTGCTTCGCCTCCACGAGCCATGCCGCGACCAGGACGGCACCCATCGCGCCGCACGGCAGCACCCACGTACCGAGGAACTGCGCGGCGTCGATGCCGAGCAGCGAGAAGCCGGCGATCGTGATCCCCACGAGCAGGCCACCGCCGAGCGCGATGAGCGTGTAGTAGACGGCCCACTCCCCGGTGAACCGGATGAAGTCCATCCGCCGCGCCTGGGAGCGCCACTGCCCGCCGACGTAGGCGAGGCCCATCGCCAGCCACAGCACGACCGGCAGGTGGATGGCGGTGAGCACCTCGGTCGCGCCGCCCGTGGCGAACGGGTACACGTTGGCCAGCACGGCCGCCACGGCGAACGGCGGCACCAGCAGCAGCATCGCCTGCCGGGTCGGCATCGCTCGCTTCCAGGCGAAGTACGCGGCCAGGAGCGGCAGCACGAACAGGCTGAGGTTGCGCGCGTAGAACCCAGGGTCGTCGTCGAACGTGAGCCCTACCAGGGCCGGGAGCTTGACGGCCGCCGCGGCACCGACCGCGAGGCCGAGGACCACGCCGAGCTCGCGTCGCCCCCCACCCGACGTCGCCGCCTCTCCCGGGCCGGCGGCGAGTACGAGCTGCTTCCACAACCGGTCGGAGTGCTCACGGGCGAACTCCCGCGACACCGCGTCGAGGCCGCCGAGCCGCCGCACCGCGACGAGGAAGGCCTCGTCCCCGCTCAGACCCGAGCGACCGAGGTCGCCGATCTGGTCGCGCAGGTGGTCCTCGAGCTCCTCGACGTCGCTCCCGCTGATCGCGCGATGGCGCAGCACGTATCCCCGCCACTGCCCGATCTGTGCTTCGAGGTCGGCATCGGGGGACTCGTGCACGGCCGTCACCGCCCCACCGCCGTCGCCGCCGGCGTCACGGCCGCTGCCGACTGCTGCCAGATGCGGTCCAGCGCGCCGGACACCACGTCCCACTGGCGGCGCCGCTCGGCCAGCGTCTCCAGGCCCGCGGCGGTGATGGCGTAGTGCTTGCGGCGCCTCCCCGTCGGGCCGTCGTGCCAGGTGGCCTGCACGTACCCCAGCCGTTCGAGCCGGTGCAGCAGCGGGTAGAGCATGCCGTCGGTCCAGGTCATGCGACCGGCCGACAGCTCGTTGACCTGCTTGAGGATGGCGTACCCGTACGACTCGCCGTCCGCGAGGATGCCGAGCACGAGCGGCGTGGCCGACGCGGCCACGAGGTCCTTGTCGATGCGCATGCGGTTGCCTCCGAGTACCTAGAGGCACAAGGTATCCACCGGATACCTAGGACCGCAAGGGTTGTCGCGTAGCGTCCGATGAGCCGTGCTGGAACGCCGTTGCTCGCTCAGGCGACGAAGATGCAGAACGGATGGCCCGACGGGTCGGCGAAGACGTACAGCGGCTCGTCCGGATCGTCGGTCCGGTCGAGGCGGAGCTCCGCGCCCAGCGCCTCCGCGCGGCGGCGCTGGCGCTCGAGCTCGGCGCGGCTCGGGACGGTGAGGTCGAGGTGGAGCTGGGCCGGGACGTCTCCGGACGGCCACGTCGACCGGGGCAGGTGCTCGACCTGCTGGATGGCGAGCCTGCTCACGTCCGTGGCGTCGAGCAGCACGAGCCAGTCCGCATCGTCCGGCGTCCCGTCATCGGGCGGCTCGTCACCCGCCCGGTACCGCCAGCCCAGGAGCTGCCGGTAGAACTCGGCGAGCTCGCGCGGTCTCGTGGTGTCGAGCACCGTCTGCAGGAGCTGGGGGAAGTCGGACACGACCAAGGGCCTTCCGATCGTCGGCGAGGACGGAACCGTCCTGCCCCGGGGAGCCCCTCGTTAACCTCGTCCCGTGCCCGACCAGCCGCGTGAGCTGCGCCTCGTCATCACGGTCCCCGACTACGAGGCGGCAGTGCACCTGTACCGCGACGTCCTGGGTCTGCGCGAGGAGGCCGCCTTCGTCGACGACAACGGTGGCCGGGCCGTCATCCTGCACTCCGGCCGCGCGACCATCGAGGTGGGCGACCAGGCCCACGCCGAGGCGATCGACGACCTCGAGGTGGGGCGCCGCGTGGCCGGCCCGGTCCGGCTCGCTTTCGAGGTCGCGGACGCCGACGCGATCACCCCGCTACTCGTCGGGGCCGGCGCCAGCCTCGTGGCCGGCCCGGTCCGTACGCCGTGGGGGTCGCTCAACGCCAGGCTCGTCGGCCCGGACGGCCAGCAGATCACCGTCTACTCCCAGGACCGGTACCTGGCCGAGCGTCCCCGGCTCGACGGGCCGGTGGTCCTCGCCGACCCGGACCCCGCGTGGACCGCCGCCGCTGCCGAGCTGGTCGTCGAGGCGCGACGCGCCCTCGGGCCGGTGGCGCTGCTGCTCGAACACGTGGGATCCACGGCCGTCCCGGGCCTGCCGGCCAAGCCCGTCCTCGACCTGGTGCTCGGTGTCGAAGACCCGGCCGACGAGGCCTCGTACGTGCCGTCCCTCGAGGGGATCGGGTACGAGCTGTACGTCCGGGAGCCGGAGTGGCACGAGCACCGGCTGCTCCGGCGGGCCGGCCCCCCGGCCGTGAACCTGCACGTCTTCGCGGCCAGGTCGACTGAGGTCGAGCGGATGCTGGCCTTCCGGGACCGCCTCCGGAGCGACCCCGACGACCGGGCGTTGTACGCGCGGACCAAGCAGGAGCTGGCCCGGCGCACCTGGGCCTACGTGCAGGACTACGCCGACGCCAAGTCGGCCGTGGTCGAGGAGATCCTCGGCCGGGCCGCGGGCACCTGATCAGCCGCGGGCTACTCGATCCCGAGCACGACGTGAGCGATGACGCTGAGGGTGAGCATCAGCGCGAAGTAGCCCATCACGCCGGCGCCCGCGACCGCTGGGACCACGCCGACCGGGCGAGGGCCGGTGCGACGCAGCAGAGTCCCAGGCACCGGGCGCAGTCGGCGCGCAGGCTCGCTCGTCCTTGACCAGTCACCCGCCCAGTCTGACCCTGAGGCGGTGCCCACGATCGAGATCCCGTACGCAGACGGCGCGGTCACCGTGTACGCGGCGTCGCCGTCCCGCTCGGGGCCGTGGCCGGGCGTCGTGGTCGTCCACGACGCGATCGGGATGGGCCCCGAGGTGCGGCGGCAGGCGGACTGGTTCGCGATGCAGGGGTTCCTCGCCGCCGCGCCCGACCTGTTCGACGGAGCCGGCATGCTGCGCTGCCTGCCGCGGATCATCCGCGACTACACGAGGCGGCAGGGCCCCACGTTCGGCCGGCTCGACGCGGCCCGCCGCTGGCTCGCCGACCAGGCCGCCTGCTCGGGCAGGGTCGGCGTCGCCGGCTTCTGCCTCGGTGGTGACTTCGCCCTGCTGCTCGCACCGACCGGTCGGTACGACGCCTGCAGCGTCAACTACGGCCGGGTGCCGAGAGATGCCGGGGAGCTGCTCCGCGCCTCGTGTCCCGTGGTCGGCAGCTACGGCGCTCGCGACCGGTCGCTGCGCGGGGCAGCGGATCGCCTGGAGTCGGTGCTCGAGGTCGCCGGTGTCCCGCACGACGTCAAGGAGTACGAGGGGGCGGGGCACGGCTTCCTCAACGACTTCCGGCCCGGGGAGATCCCCAGGGTAACGATGGTGCTCGGCCGGGTCATGAACGCCGGCTACCACGAGGCTTCCGCGGCCGATGCGAGGGCGAGGATCCTGGCCTTCTTCCGAACGTACCTGGCCTGACGCCGCGATCGTTTATCGCCTGCGCCGTCCACAGGGCTGGCGGGGCTTCCACAGCCGCGGCCGCGCGTCCCGCGTACCGTCCGACCCGGACCGTAGGCTTCCCGCCGCACGACGCCGAGATCGGACCGACGGGCAGGGGGAGTGCTGTGGGGACCAACAACCGGCAGCGACGAGCCGCTCGCAAGCGCAAGGAGCAGCGGCGTTCCCACGGCAGCGGTCCGGGCGCGTCCGGGTACGGTGGCACTGGGTTCGGCGGGACTGGGGCATACGGCGGGTCCGGCGGGAGCTCAAGCTGGGTGTTCGGCGACCTCGGGGCCGCGGAGCCGCCTCCGGACCCGCGCACGCTCGCCGCCGACCGCATGTTCGCCGCCCTGCGGGTGGTGGCGGCCGACCCGCGTACGGCGACCGAGCAGGCGCGCGGCTTGCTCGCCACCGAACGGCAGATCCCGCCGCCGGTGCTCCGCGCCGTGGTGGCCGCGTTCCTGCGCGAGGTCGTCGCCGAGGTCGTCGCCGGTGGCTGGCTGCCGTCCGACCTCGGTGCCCTGGCGGCCCGGCCCGCGACCGCGGCCCCTGCGGGCCTGCTCGCCGGCCTGCTCCGGGACGAGGCGCGACGGCATCCCGCACCCACCGTCGCGCAGGCCTGGACCGACGACCTCGCCGGACTCGGGCACCCCGGGCCGCTCGACCTGGCCGGCCTGCGCGGTCTCGCCGACGCGCTCCGGGTCGGCGCCCTCGTCTCCCGCCTGCCACCGATCGTCCGGATCATCCCGCCGCCCGGCTCACGTCAGGACCCCGCCGCGGGAGCCGTCGGGCTCGACCCCAAGGTCCTGGCCAAGGTGCGCGCCCTGCTCGCCAAGGCCGAGTCGACCGAGTTCCCGGAGGAGGCCGAGGCGCTCTCGACCAAGGCTCAGCAGCTGATCAGCCGCTACGCGCTGGACCGGCTGCGGATCGAGGACGACTCGACGGACGCGCCACGGATGGTGACGGTCCGGCTGTGGATCGACGCCCCGTACGTCATGCCCAAGGCCACGCTGGTGGGAGCGGTGGCCCGCGCCAACCGCTGCCGGTCCGTGGTGACCGAGGACCTGGGCTTCTGCACGCTGGTCGGCACGGCCTCCGACGTCGAGGCCGTCGAGCTGCTCTCGACATCGCTGCTGGTGCAGGCCAGCACGGCGATGAGCCGGCACGGGGCGCATGTCGACCGCTGGGGGCGGTCACGGACGCGGTCCTTCCGCCAGTCCTTCCTCGTCTCGTACGCGACACGCATCGGCGAGCGGCTCCAGGAGGCCACCGACGAAGCGGTCGAGCAGAGCGGGTCCGCCGAGCTGGTGCCGCTGCTGCTCCGCCACGACGAGCACGTCGAGGCCGCCATGGAGGAGATGTTCCCGCGCCTCGTCTCTCGGCAGACCAGCGTGAGCAACGGACACGGGTGGGCGGCGGGCCGGGCGGCCGCCGACCTCGCCGTCCTCGACGCTCGCGGCGAGGTGACCCGCGAGGCCGGGTAGACCTGAGCAGCCGGCGCGCTGCCGTCCCGGGGACCGAGGGGGTAGCCGGATACTGGCGACGTGACCGACTACGGCAGGCCTGTCAGCTTCGGCGTCTTCCCGGAGCCTCTCGCGGACGACGTGGCAAGTGTGCTGAGCACGGTCCAGCAGGCCGAGCGGAGCGGGCTGGACCTCGTCGGGATCCAGGACCACCCGTACCAGCGGCGCTTCCTCGACACGTTCGCGCTGATCGCCTGGCTGACGGCGCGCACCGACCGGATCGGCTTCTTCACCGACGTCGCCAACCTGCCGCTGCGGCCGCCGGCCGTGCTGGCCAAGACGGCCGCCTCCCTCGACCTGCTCGGGGGCGGGCGGTTCGACCTCGGGCTGGGCGCCGGGGGGTTCTGGGACGCGGTCCATGCCCTGGGCGGGCCGCGACGGTCGCCGGCGGAGTCGCTGCTGGCGCTGGCCGAGGCGGTGGAGGTCATCCGGCGGGTGTGGAGCGGCGAACGTGGGCTGCGCTACGACGGCGATGTGTACCGGCTGGCGGGCGCCCACTCCGGGCCCGTGCCGACGCGTCCGATCGGGATCTGGCTGGGTGTCCACGGGCCACGAGCGCTCCGGCTGTGCGGGCACGTCGCCGACGGATGGGTGCCGTCCTCCGGCTGGGCCGTCCCGGATCGCCTCCCGGAGCTCAGCGCCCAGATCGACGACGCCGCGGTCGAGGCGGGACGCCAGCCCCGGGAGGTCCGGCGGGTCTACAACGTCGCGGGTGTGATCACCGCCGGCCGGTCCGCCGGCTACCTGCACGGCCCGGTGCATCAGTGGGTCGACGAGCTCACCGACCTGGTGCTCGAGCACGGCATCGACAGCTTCGTGCTCTGGCGGCGGCCGCCCGAGGACGCCGATCGCGCCGGTGACCCCGCGGAGCAGCTCCGCCGGTACGCAGAGGAGGTCGCCCCGGCCGTACGGGCGGAGGTGGACCGGGCCCGGGCCGGGTGACCCCCCTCGGGTGCGTCCGGGTTGACGCGGTCACGTCCGAGGAGTCTGCTGGCGGCATGGCCCTTCGCGGACGTCTGCGCCGTCTCCTGAACCGGTTGCGCGGGCGTGTCCCGGCGGGGACCCGCGGCCGCCCCGGCGGCGGAGGCCCTGGCCGGTTCGACGGCGGGGCGGGTGTGCGGGAGCCGCGTCGGCCCGGCCCCACCCGCCCGGCGGCGACGGCGGCGGCTCCAGAGCCGGACCCCGACCAGTTCGTGGACCTCGGCGACAGCCGACGCTGAGCCTCCGGAACGACCCTCGGCGCTCCCGGCTCGCCCGCCATGCCCGGACCCGCCCTCGGCGTGCCCGGGGCGCTCGCCGAAGGCGGTTCGGAGCATGCAAGGGCCCTCGGCGGCGCGCCGGCCAGCAAGGAAGCCGGTGACAGGCCGGCAGGTCGTCCCCTCGGCCTATCCTGCGGTCGGGGGTGGACGTTGGACGCTGGGGGACCGGTGCTCGCTGACGGCGTGCAGGCGCGGCCGGACGCGCTGGAGAGCGGCATCCTCGGTGACCTCGTCGCGTCACGGTCGGGAACGGCCGTCGACCTCGGCGGCCGCCAGCAGCGGGCGGTCCTCGCGCTGCTGGTCCTGGCCCGGGGCGACGTCCTGCCGGCCGAGCGGCTGGTCGACGCGCTGTGGTCGGGGTCGCCGCCCGCGAGCGCGACCTCGACGCTGCACTCGCACGTCAGCCGGCTGCGCAGCCGCCTCGCCGGCTCCAGGGAGACCCGGGGCGCCGGGCCGGGGATCCTGGTCCGGCAGGGGCCCGGCTACCGGCTCGATCTCCCGCGCGATGCCGTCGACGCGTGGCGCTTCGAGCGCCTGCTCTCCGAGAGCACCGGCGGTAGCCCGGACGAGCGCGCCGACCGGCTCACCGCGGCTCTGACGCTGTGGCGGGGGCCGGCGCTGGCCGACTACGTGGGCGAGCCCTGGGCGGAGGCCGAGGCCACCAGGCTGGACGGGCTGCGCGAGGTCGCGCGGGACCAGCTCCTCGCCGCTCGGCTCGACCGGGGTGAGCACGCCGTCCTGGTGCCCGAGCTGGAGCGGCTCGTCGCCGAGGACGCGTTGCGTGAGGAGCGCTGGCGGCTGCTCGCGCTGGCGCTCTACCGCTCGTCCCGCCAGGCCGACGCGCTCGCCGCGCTGCGCCGAGCCCGCGACGTCCTCGCCGACGAGCTCGGCGTCGACCCCGGCCCGGCGCTGCGGCGCCTCGAGGCGGACGTGCTGGCGCAGTCGCCCGCCCTCGACCTGCTCGTACCCCCGTCGGCGGGCGGCTCCGCCCGGCCCGCCCCGCTCGTGCCCTCGCAGGCCTCGGCCCGGGGCGCGGCGGTGGGCACCGCGCCGGACATGGCGCCGGACACCGGCGGCCGTGCCGAGCGCACTCCGCCGGCCCGCCCGCCCGACGCGATCGTCGGACGCGGACCCGAGCTGGCTCAGCTGCGCCGCGCCCTCGACGACGGCTGCGCCGGCGTCGGCGGTCTCGTGGTCCTCGAGGGCCCGGCCGGCATCGGCAAGACCAGGCTGCTCACCGAGGCGCGCCGGATGGCGGCCGAGGAGGGCTTCCAGATCCTCTCGGCGCGCGGCAGCCAGCTGGAGCACGAGTACGGCTTCGGCGCGGTGCGCCAGCTGTTCGAACCGGTGCTCGCCGACCCGGCCAGGCGCGAGGCGCTCCTGTCCGGCGCCGCGGCACCGGCTCGCGGCGTCTTCGACCTCGCGGCCGGCCCGGTGACCGCGGACGCGTTCGGGGTCCTGAACGGGCTGTTCCGGCTCACCCTCGTGCTGGCCGGGGACACCCCGCTGCTGCTGACGGTGGACGACCTGCAGTGGTGCGACACGGGTTCCCTGCGCTACCTCGCCTTCCTTCAGCGCCGACTGGAGTCCGTCCCTGTCGTGGTCGTCGCCACCCTGCGTACGGGCCAGGCGTACGTGGACGACGAGCTGCTCACCGAGATCGTGGGCGACGCGGGAACCCTGGCCGTACGCCCCGGGCCACTCACCGACACGGACGTCGCGGAACTCGTCCGGGCCCGGCTGGGTGCGGACGCCGCGCCCAGGTTCGTCGAGGCCTGCTTCCGCACCACGGGCGGCAACCCGCTGCTGCTTCGCCAGCTCCTGCGGGCCCTGGAGGCCGAGCAGGTGCCGCCCGACGCGGTGCACGCCGACACGGTCACCGCCATCGGGTCGCGAGCAGTCTCCAGCATGGTGCTGCTGCGGCTGCGAAGGCTGCCCCCGAGCACGACGGAGGTCGCGCGGGCCGTCGCGGTGCTCGGCGACGGTGCGGAGCTGGCGGGAGTCGTGGCGCTGGCCCGGCTGCCCGAGCCGGACGTCGTGGCAGCGATCGCCACGCTGTCACGGGCGGAGGTCCTGCGGCCCGACTACCCGATCGGCTTCGTGCACCCCGTCGTCGCCGACGCCGTCTACCGCGACCTGGCGCCCGGCGAGCGCGAGACGGCGCACGAGCGCGCGGCCCGGATCCTCGACGACAGCGGGGCGTCGCCCGAGCAGGTCGCAGCCCATCTGCTGCTCGCCCCGCGGCGCGCCGACGGGTGGGCGGTCGACGTGCTCGTCCGGGCCGCCGACCGCGCCGAGTCCCGGGGAGCGCCCGAGGCGGCGCGGGCCTTCGTCGCCCGCGCGGTCGAGGAGCCGCCACCGCCGTCGGTGCGCGTACGCCTGCTCGTACGCCTGTCGCTGCTGGCCGGCCAGTCGGACGGGCCCGCCGCGCAACGGGCTCTCGAGGCCGCGTACGACCAGGCGGACGATGCCGCTCAGCGGGCGGAGGTGGCCCTCGTGCTCACCGGCGCGCTGGTGTTCCTCGGGCGCAGCGGTGACGCGACCGCGTTCGCGCTGCGGGCGGTCGACGCCCTGCCGGCCGAGCTCGTCGACGAGCGGCAGGCGCTCGTCGCGATGGCACGGACGGCCGGCTGGATCCACCTGCTCCCGCCCGACCGATGGCTGGGTGCCGAGCCGCTCGACATCGTCGGCGACGGCGTCGGCGCCCGGATGCTCGCCGTGGAGCAGGCCTGGGAGCTCTGCGTCCGCGGCGTCGACCGCGCTCGGGCCCTGGAGCTCGTGCGCTGGGCGCTCGGTCACGAGGAGTGGGTCGCCGGCTCGCACGACCTGTTCCACGACGTCGCCGGGATCGTGCTCATGGTCGCGGACGAGGACACGACCTCGTACTGGCAGGCCGCCCTCGACCGCGCCCACGCGCGCGGCGAGGTGATCACCGTCGGGATGCACCTCTGGCAGGGAGTCGCCCTGTGGCGGACCGGGCGCCTGCGCGAAGCCCAGCAGTCCCTCCAGGTCGCCCGGCACCAGACCGAGGAGTGGGGGTCGGACGAGGTCGGGGTGCCGTACTGCGACGCCTTCCGGGTCCTCGTCACCCTGGACACCGGCGACGTGACCGCCGCCCGCGACCTGCTGGACGAGGCACTGGACCGGCGGGGCATCGGGGACGGCCGCCGGCTGCTCCTGGAGGCCGAGGCAGCCGTCCTGCTCGCCGAGCACCGGTCCGCCGAGGCGCTGGCCGCCCTCGACCGGCTGACGCCCGAGCAGGCCGGGCTGGCCAACCCGTCGTGGTACACCGCGCGGGCGCTGCGCGCCCAGGCCCTGCTGGCGCTGTCCCGGCACGACGAGGCCGTGCGGGTGCTGGAGGCCGAGGTGGCCACTGCGCGGCGCTGGGGGGCGGTGGGGTCTCTCGGCCGGCTGCTCCGCCAGCTCGCGGTGGCCCGGTCCGGTGTCGAGGGGGAGGCCGAGGCGCGCGAGGCGGTCGCCCTGCTGGACGGGCACCCCGCACGCCTGCAGCTCGCCCGGGCCCTCGCGGCACTGGCCGCGCTGGTCGCGGACGACGACGAGCGGGTCGACCTCCTGCACCGAGCGGTGGTCCTCGCCGACGAGTGCGGTGCCGAGCGGCTGCGGCGCGAGGTGGCCGAGGCGTTGGCCGACCTCGGGGCGGCGGCCCCCGGGCCCCTCGACCCGCGCGACACGCTGACCGCGCTGGAGCGGCGCAGCACCGAGCTCGCCGGTGTCGGCGTCGACAGCGGCGAGATCGCCCGCCGCCTGTACGTCACCCCCCGGTCGGTGGATGCCGCGCTCGCCTCCGTACGGCGGCGGCTCGGCGTCGCCACCGATGCCGAGGCCGCTGTGGCGCTGGCGTCCCGGCGATCATGAGACGGCCGCCGCTGAGTGGCCTACAGCGGATGGTTGGTGCGGATCACGCCCTGCGGGTCCACCGCGGCCCGGACGGCCCGGAGCCGCGCGAGGACGTCAGGCGGGTGGAAGCGCGCCGGGTCGGTCGGGGCGTCGGTGAGGCCGGCGTACAGGCGGCCGGTCGACCACGGACGCAGGGCGGCTGCCACCTGACCGGCCCGGGCGGCGAGGGCGGCCGCCGAGTCCGGGTCCGGCGGCGAGCCGACCGCGTGGAGGGTGAACTGTCCCGGCAGGTGCGTCAGCGCGCCGCCGTCCCGGTGCGGCCGGCCCAGGGCCCCGCCGAGCTGGCGCAGCTCCACCGTCAGCAGCCGCGAGCCCGGGTCAGGGCCGGCCACGTCGACGACCGCGTCCACCGCAGCCGGGGGGAGGGAACCCAGCTGCGCGGTGGAGCGGATCAGGGGCCTGGGCTCACCGGGGTCGCCGTGCAGCCAGGCGAGGTCACGGGCCGGCCGCCGGGTGAACGCGTCCAGCTCCGGGCCCAGCTCGCGCAGCGGCGCCAGGATCCGCTCGGCGGTCGCGTCGTCGCCCAGCACGGCGCCGGCAAGGGCGGCGACCCGGCGGCCCCGGAGCCAGACCGGGACGCCATCGGTGTCCGGCGCCTGCCGGACGCTGAAGGACGTCGTCACCTCGGGGGGAGCGGTCGCCGCCCAGTCCGCCCACCGCGCCAGCACGCGGCGGGTCTCGCGCCAGTCCCACGCCAGGCACCCCGCGTACGCGCTCCGGACCGGGTGCAGACGCATCTCGAGTGCGGTGACCACCCCGAAGCTCCCGCCGCCCCCTCGGAGCGCCCAGAAGAGCTCGGCCTCCTCCTCGGCGGTGGCCCGCACGACCTGCCCGTCGGCGAGCACGAGCTCCACGGCGGTGAGGTGGCCGGCCTGGAGGCCGAGGGCCCGCGCGTACGGGCCTATCCCGCCGCCCAGCGAGTAGCCGGTCACCCCGACGTCCGGGGACCAGCCGTGCAGAGCCGCCAGCCCGTACGGCGCCACGGCGTCGACGACGTCGACCCAGAGGGCACCCGCCTCGGCCCGGGCCACCTGCGCGGCGGGGTCCACGTCCACCCGGCGCATGGCGCCGGTGCGGAGCAGCACCGCGCCGGACAGGTCGCCGAGCGGCCGCGCCCGGTGCCCCGTGCCCTGCGGTGCCACCGTGGCGCCGGACGCCGCCGCCGCGCGGACGACGGCTGCGACCTCGGCGGCGTCGGCAGGGTGGACCACGGCGAGGGGTCGCTGGTCGACGTCCGCCTGCCACGCCTGGCGAGCCAGGTCGTAGCAGGGGTCGCCGGGGGCGTTGACGGCGCCGCCGCAGGCCCGCCGGAGCTCGGCGACCAGGGCGCGCGCCGTCGCCGGCGGGGCGGGGGACGGCGGTATCGCGATGCCGGGCATGGGTTCCTCCTCCGTGGACGAGCCCACCGTGCGGCGGCCCCCTTGACGTCTCCTTGACCACCGCTTGTGGCGCTCGCGGGCACCTCAGCCGCGGGTGGCCTTGACCGGGAGGAGTAGCCCTACCCTGGCCGGGTGCCCGACGCGCAGGTGCTGGAGGTCGCCGGCCGCGAGGTGACGGTGACCCACCCGGACAAGGTCGTCTTCGCCGCCGACGGGATCACCAAGCTGGACCTCGTCCGGTACTACCTCGACGTGGCCGACGGGGCGCTGCGCGGCGTCGCCGGCCGCCCGATGATCCTCAAGCGCTTCGTCAAGGGGATCGACGAGGAGGCGTTCTTCCAGAAGCGCGCGCCGGCGAACCGGCCCGACTGGGTCGAGGTCGTCGAGCTCCGGTACGCCTCCGGCCGCTCCGCCGAGGAGGTCGTCGTCCGGGACGCGGCAGCGCTCGCCTGGGTGGTCAACCTCGGCTGCATCGACCTCAACCCCCACCCCGTACGGGCCGAGGACCTCGACCGGCCCGACGAGCTGCGCATCGACCTCGACCCCGTCCCCGGTGTCCCGTGGGGCCAGATCCTCGAGGTGGCGGCGGTCGTGCGCGAGGTGCTCGAGGACCACGGGCTCACCGCCTGGCCGAAGACGTCGGGCTCGCGGGGCTTCCACGTGTACGCGCGGATCGAGCCGCACTGGCGCTACCCCGACGTCCGCAGGGCCGCGGAGACGGTGGCTCGCGAGGTCGAGAACCGTGCGCCGCACCTGGCCACCAGCAGGTGGTGGAAGGAGGAGCGGCAGGGCGTCTTCGTCGACTTCAACCAGAACGCCAAGGACCGCACGGTCGCCTCCGCCTACTCCGTACGAGCGGTGCCGGACGCCCGGGTGTCCGCACCGCTGACCTGGGCCGAGCTGCCCGGGTGCCGTCCGGAGGCCTTCACCCTCCACAGCGTCCGACGGCGGTACGAGGACAGCGGTGACCCCTGGCGCGACATCGACGCCTCACCGGGCTCGCTGGACGCCCTGCTCGACCTCGCTCGGCGGCTGGGCCCGGCCGAGAAGCCGCCGAAGGGCCAGGGACGGCGCATGTCGACCATGCCGCTCGTCGAGGTCGCCCGCGCCCGGACGAAGCCCGAGGCGCTGGAGGCCCTGGAGCGGTGGAAGAATCGCCACCCGGCGGCCGTGGTCCACCTGGAGCCCGCCGACGTGCTGGTCGACGGGATGCGTGGCCGCAGCTCGGTCTGGTACCGGATCAGGGTCAACCTGCAGCACGTGCCGGAGGCGGAGCGACCTGCCCAGGAGCCGCTCGAGGTCGACTACGACCCTTGGGCGGGGACGCCCTGGACACGAGCGGAGGAGGGGTGAGCGGGGGAGACGGGCCCGGCCCGCCCCCGCGACGTTCCCAGGGGCCCGCGCACGGGCACGTCCACGGCCACGCCGGGGCCCGGCACCGCTGGCGGCTGGCGGTGGCCTTCGGGCTGGTCGCCACCTTCTTCGTGGTGGAGCTGGCCGCCGCCATGGTGTCCGGGTCGCTGGCTCTGCTCTCCGACGCGGGGCACATGGCGGCCGACGTGGTCGCCCTCGGCGCGGCGCTGCTCGCGACCCGGATCGCGACCCGCCCCGACACCACCGGCCGCCGCAGCTTCGGCTCCTACCGGGCCGAGGTGTTCGCCTCCGGCCTGGCGGTCCTGCTCATGCTCGGCGTCGCCGCGTACGTGCTGGTCGAGGCGGTGCGCCGGATCGGCAGCGACCCGGACGTCGCCGCCGGACCCATGCTGGTGGTCGGCGGGCTCGGGCTGGTCGTCAACCTGGTGGCGCTGGGCCTCCTGCGCGGCGGCGCGAAGGAGAGCCTCAACGTCAAGGGCGCCTACCTCGAGGTGGTCGCCGACACGGCCGGCTCCGTCGGGGTGATCGGGGCGGGCCTCCTGGTGGCGGCCACCGGGCAGGCCTGGTGGGACACCGTCGTAGCCGTGGCCATCTCGGTCTTCGTCGCGCTCCGGGCCGTGTGGCTGGGACGCGAGGTGCTCGGCGTCCTCGCGCAGCACGTCCCCGCGGGGATGGACCCGGAGGTCGTCGAGCACGACCTGCGCACCGTGCCGGGCGTGGCCGACG
>DATHTV010000162.1:0-4800 GCA_035462845.1 Jiangellales bacterium | reverse complement strand
CTCGAAGCGCACCGTCACGAGCCCACGGCCGCCGCCCCAGACCCAGCCGCGGCCGTGCTCGGTGTGCTCCACGTCCTGACCCGGCACCCACGGCCGGACCCGGTGGACCGCGGCCTCCAGGTCGCCGTCCGCGCCGGCGTCGGTGGCCGGCTCGTCGTCGGCGAACAGGTCCTCCTGCACCCAGTCCGCGAGGCCGGACACACCCACACCGAGCAGCCGCACCCCGGTGCGGGTGTCGACCTCGGACAGCAGCCGCCGGGCGACCGGGGCGACCACCCGCTCGTCGTCGGTGGGGCCGGGAAGCGTCTGCGAGCGGGACAGCGTGGTGAAGTCCGGCAGCCGCACCTTGACGCTCACGGTCCGGCCCGACAGCCGGTCGGACCGGAGCCGGGCGCACACCCGGGCGGACATCCGGGTGGCGATGGCACCGAGCAGCACGCCGTCGACGACGTCGCGCTCGAAGGTGTCCTCGACGCTGACCGACTTGGTCTCCCGGTGCGGCTCGACGGGGCGGTCGTCGACGCCGTGCGAGAGCCGGTGCAGGGCCCGGCCGTGCGCCTGCCCCAGCAGGTCCACGAGCTCGGGCTCGGGGAAGCGGCTCAGCTCGCCGACCGTCCGGGCGCCCGCCCGCGTCAGCCGGTCAGCCGTCGCGGGACCAACCCCCCACAGCGAGCGGACCGGCATCGGGTGCAGCAGGCCGAGCTCGGTCCCCGGCTCGACGACCTGGACGCCGTCGGGCTTGGCCAGTTCGGAGGCGATCTTGGCGACGAGCTTGCTGGTGGCGGCGCCGACGCTCGCCGCCAGTCCGGTGCGCCGCCACACCTCCGCCCGCAGCCGCTCCGCCACCTCCCGTACGGAGGAGGGCTCCGCCGGTGGGCCGGCGGCGGAGGCGTCGAGGTCGACGAAGGCCTCGTCCAGCGACAGCGGCTCAACCAGGGGGCTGAGCTCGCGCAGGACGCCCATGACCACGTCGCTCGCCCCGCGGTACGCGGCGAAGCGTCCCGCCAGGAAGGCGGCGTGGTGGCAGCGGGCCCGCGCCTCGGCGCCGCTCATGGCCGAGCGGATGCCGTACCGCCGCGCCTCGTACGACGCGGTGGCCACGACCCCCCGCGGACCGGTGCCGCCGACGACGACGGGCCGCCCCCGCAACGACGGCTTGTCGCGCTGCTCGACCGCGGCGAAGAACGCGTCCAGGTCCACGTGCAGCACGCTCGGCTGCGCCCGGACCGTCACGTGACCCATGCTCGCAGCCGGGACCGACGTGGGCCGGACGCGCTAGCGTTCGGAGTGCGCCCCTCCGGGGGCCGACCCGTCCGTACCGCCAGGGGAGGCCGCATGGGCCAGGAGGTCGAGAGGCGCGAGTTCACCCGGGAGGACCGGCAGCGCTACCGCGCCAAGGTGCACCGGTGCCTCGACGTCCTCGCGCAGATGCTCGGGCGGTCCTCGTTCGACTTCGAGCGCCCGCACGTCGGCCTGGAGATCGAGCTCAACCTGGTGGACGAGGCGTGCGACCCGGCCATGCGCAACGCCGAGGTGCTGGACCTGATCGCGGACGAGGTGTTCCAGACCGAGCTGGGCCAGTTCAACCTCGAGATCAACATGCGGCCGGTGCGGCTGATCGAGCAGGGCCTGACCGCGTTCGAGTCGGGCCTGCGCGAGAGCCTCAACGATGCGGAGAGCAAGGCGCGCACCATCGGCGCGCACATGGTCATCGTCGGCATCCTCCCCACGCTGGGCGAGGAGCACCTCGGGCTGAACTCGCTGTCGGCCAACCCGCGCTACGAGCTGATGAACGAGCAGATCTTCGCCGCGCGCGGCGAGGACCTCCACCTCACCATCGAGGGGCCGGAGCGGCTCGACACCTTCGCCTCGACGATCCTGCCCGAGGCCGCGTGCACCTCCACCCAGTTCCACCTGCAGGTGAGCCCCGAGGAGTTCGCCGCCTACTGGAACGCCTCGCAGTGCCTGGCGGCCGTACAGGTCGCGCTCGGCGCCAACTCGCCGTACTGCTTCGGCAAGGAAGTGTGGCGCGAGACCCGCATCGCGCTCTTCGAGCAGGCGACCGACACCCGGTCCGACGAGCTCAAGGCGCAGGGTGTGCGGCCGCGCGTCTGGTTCGGCGAGCGCTGGATCACCTCGATCTGGGACCTGTTCGAGGAGAACGCGCGGTACTTCCCGGCGCTGCTGCCGATCTGCGACGACGAGGACCCGGTCGCGGTCCTCGAGGCGGGCGGCACGCCGTCGCTGAACGAGCTGCGCCTGCACAACGGCACCATCTGGCGCTGGAACCGGCCCGTCTACGACGTGGTGGACGGCACCCCGCACCTACGGGTGGAGAACCGAGTGCTGCCGGCCGGCCCGACCATCGTCGACACGCTGGCCAACGGCGCCCTGTACTACGGCGCCGTCACCACACTCGCTCAGGCCGACCGGCCGCTGTGGTCGCAGCTCTCCTTCGCCACCGCCGAGGAGAACTTCCACGTCGCGGCGCGCGACGGCATCGACGCGAAGATCTTCTGGCCCGGCCTCGGGGAGGTGCCGGTCACCGAGCTGGTGCTCCGCCGGCTGCTCGCGCTGGCGCAGGACGGCCTGGAGCGCTGGGGGGTCACCGCGGAGGAGCGCGACCGGCTGCTCGGCATCATCGAGCAGCGGTGCCTGACCCACCGCAACGGCGCGGCCTGGCAGGTGGACACCGTGCACCGGCTGGAGGCCGCCGGCAAGGACCGCCAGCGGGCGCTGCACCAGATGCTGCAGGGCTACATCGAGCGGATGCACAGCAACGAGCCGGTCCACGCCTGGCCGGACTGACCCCGCTCCAGCCGACAGCGCCGGTCAGGTCGTCGCCGAGGACTCGTCCCGCAGCGGGTCGGGCGGGCGGTTCCGGGCGATCCACGCGTCCACCAGCCCCCACCAGCCGAACAGCCACTCGACGACGGCATCGTCGTCACGGGGCACCTCGGCCGCGGGGACCTGCCACCACCGCATCCGGACCACCGTGTCCATCGGCAGCCCACGCCACAGGTCGATCACGGACGACAGGTGCTCGAGCCCGGTGTGCGCGACGAGGACGACGTCCGCGTCCTTCGCGCTGCCGAGCGCGGCCGTCACCCCGCCCGGCCGGGGGGCGATGACGTGCATCATCTGCTCGGCCCTGCGGGCCATCCTCTCCAGTCCCCGCTGGCGGAGCCGGTCGATCGCCCGCTGCCGGCGAGCGGCGGTGAAGTTGCCGCCCTCGGGGAAGATGACGAGCGAGTCGTTGCCGTCCAGGTCGTGCGCGAGCCGGGAGATCTGCTCCTCGACCAGGTGCCCGGTGCGCCCCGGGTCCGGGGTGATGAAGCCGTTGGGCAGCCGGTTGAGGAGCACGTCGATCGCCGGGTCCCACTGGAGGGTGTCCTTGAGGACGATCCGGGGCTCCCGCGCGTACGAGTTCATCAGGGCGTTGACGACGAGGAAGGAGTCGCCCGGTCCGGCGTGCCGGGCGAGGACGATGAGGGGCCGCTCGTGGTACTCGGCGGGCGCCGGGCCCTCCACCTCCACGCGCACACCCAGCACCCGCCGGGCCTCCCACTCGAGCACCCGCAGGAACCGCCGCACCAGGGCGTAGTGCGCCCGTTGCGACCAGGGCGCCCGCAACGACCACCCGAAGCCGGTGGCCACCCACAGCCCGAAGAGGACGACCAGGCACACCAGCTCCATGGCCGCGTACAGGAGCAGGAACCACAGCAGCCGCAAGGGGCGCCACCTGCCGGGCAGCAGCGGGGACGCGGCGGCCGCGAGAAGCAGCCACACCGGGGCCGAGGTGAGCAGGAGGACCAGCAGCACGACGACCAGCGGCGCGACGACCACCCGGCGGACCCACCGCGTCGGCAGCACCGTCACGCCCCCTGGTCGACCAGGTAGCCGGCCGTCGCCTCGTACGCACGGTCGATGCGGGCGACCACGCGCGAGGTGTCGCGGTAGCGCAGGGCGGAGAGGTCGGTGGGCCGCGGCAGGTCGGGGTCACCGGTGGGCAGCACGTGGACGGCCACGTCGGCGGGGACGGCCGCCATGTCCGCCGCGAAGCGGTGTCGCCGGGCGATCTCGAACGCCACCACGGCCACGTCCCAGGGTCGGCGCGGTGGCTCCAGCGGGCGCTCGATGCGCCCTACCTGCAGGACGTAGACCCTGGTCGCGCCGAGGGCCACGGCCCGCCCGACCGGGATGGAGTGCACCAGCCCCCCGTCGAGGAAGTGCTCACCGTCGATCTCCACCGGGGGCAGCATCCCCGGGACCGCGCTGCTGGCCAGCACCGCGTCGACGACCGGCCCGCGGTCGAACCAGTGCTCGGCAGCCCGCTCGATCGAGGCGGCGACGCACTGGAACGGGATCTCCAGGTCCTCGACGGCGACGTCGCCGAGCTGCCGGTGAAGCAGGGCGCGTAGCGGCCCCTGGGCGTGGGCGTGGGTCCGGGTCCGGGCCAGCGTGGTGACCCGCCGGATGGTTGACCCCGACAGCACGTCGTCGGCGGCGACGTCCTTCCACAGCCGCTCGAGGGCGGTCACGGCCACCGGTGCCGGGTCGGCGGCGTAGTAGGCGCCGTTGATGGCGCCCACGCTCGTGCCGAGGACGAGGTCCGCCCGGATCCCAGCCTCGACGAGCGCCTTGAGCATCCCGACCTCCGAGGAGCCCAGCAGGCCGCCGCCGCCGAGCACGAAGGCGGTGCGCTGCTGCGGCTCGCTGTCCGGCACGCCGCAGATGGTCGCACGGGCCTCGGAACCTCCGGGCGTACGCCCGCCGTTGTCCCCGCACGGCCCGCCGTAC
>DATHTV010000161.1:0-4569 GCA_035462845.1 Jiangellales bacterium | reverse complement strand
CGCGTGCTCGACGGCTGCGTCGAGCGCCGTCCCGTACGCGTCCACGGCGCGGACGAGCGCCGCGTTGTCCGCCAGCGGAAGCCGCTCGGAGCGGGCCGGGCGCGTGCACACGGCCGAGTCCGGGTGGCGCACGCCCATGGTGGTCACCCACCGGACGTCGACCTCCGCAGCCGCCGACTCGTCCGCGAGCCGCACGCCGCGCTCGCCGCTGAGCAGCACCCCACGCAGCAGCCAGGTCTCCGCCTCGCGGGCCGCCGCCTCCCACGCGGCCCGGGTCCGTTCGGCGAAGAGGGTGAAGCGCTGCTCCTCGCGCCGCAGGATCCGGAGCTTCTGGTCGAGCAGGTCCGCCCCGCGGCGGGCGACGGCCAGCCGGCGCTTCAGCCACACCCGGGCGGAGCGGCCCTGCGGCATCCCGCGCGGCCGCGCGCTCATCCCGGCTCACCGCCCGAGGCGGGCAGCCGGCTGTCGAGCATCGCCGGCGAGAGCATCGTCAGCTCCCTGCGCGGCAGCCCGGCGAGCACCTGCCAGGCGATGTCGAGGGTCTGGTCGAGGGTGCGGCGCTCGGCGTCCCCCTGGTCCAGGAACCGCTGCTCGAACGCCTCCTCGTACGCGAGGAAGCTGCGGTCGGTGCCGCTGAGCGCCTCGGCGCCCACGAGGTCGGCCAGCTCCCGCGCCTGCCGGGCGCGGGCGAGTGCGGCGAGCAGCTGCGCGGCCACGTCCAGGTGGTCCTCGCGGGTGCGGCCCGCCCCGGCACCCTTGCGCATCAGCCGGGACAGCGACGACAGCGGGTCGACCGGCGGGTAGACACCCCGGCCGTGGACCTCCGCGGAGAGCACGACCTGCCCCTCGGTGATGTACCCGGTGAGGTCGGGCACCGGATGGGTGATGTCCCCCGCCGGCATGGTCAGGACCGGGACCAGCGTCAGCGACCCGGGCCGTCCGCGAATGCGTCCGCAGCGCTCGTACAGGGAGGCGAGGTCGCTGTAGAGGTACCCGGGGTAGGCCCGGCGCGCGGGGATCTCGCCGCGGGCAGCCGAGACCTCGCGCAGCGCCTCGGCGTAGCTGGTCATGTCGGCCATCACCACGAGCACGTGCCGGCCGAGCTCGAACGCGAGGTGCTCGGCGACGGTCAGCGCGAGGCGCGGCGTCAGCACCCGCTCGACCACCGGGTCGTCGGCCGTGTTGACGAGCAGGACCAGCTCGCCGGCAGCGGACCGCTCCTCCAGTGCGTCCCGCACCGCAGCCGCGTCGGGATGCGTCAGCCCCATCCCGGCGAAGACCACCGAAAACGGCTCACCACCCGCCGACGACTGCGCCGCCACCTGTGTGGCGAGCTCCAGGTGCGGCAGCCCGGCCACCGAGAACACCGGCAGCTTCTGGCCCCGGACGAGCGTGGTGAGCCCGTCCACCGCCGAGATCCCGGTGAGCACGGGCTGCGCCGGCGGCTCGCGGTGGACCGGGTTGACCGGGGCGCCGACCGTGGCGGCCGTCTCCCGTCCCACGACCGGCGGGCCCCCGTCGACGGGCTCGCCCCGCCCGTTGCACACCCGGCCCAGCCATCCCTCGCCGACCGGGATGCGCAGCGGCTCCCCGTCGAAGGCGACCCGGGTCCCGCGCGGGTCCACGCCGTCCGTGCCCTCGAGGACCTGTACGACGGCGAGGTCGCGGTCGACCTCGAGGACGAGTCCGTGCCGCTCCTCGCCGGTCGGCAGGCGGACCCGGGCCGACTCGTCCCAGCCCACCCCCGACACCCCGTTCACGACCACCAGCGGCCCGTGCACCTCCCGGACACCGGCGTGCTCCACCCGCCCCCAGCCGCTCATTGGTGCGCCATCCCCTCGGTTGTGGCCAGTGGGGGTGGTGCGTGGTGAGGCTTCCTGTTGAACCGCCGGCCGGTGGCTGACCGCCCAGCTCGCTCGTCCCTCGAGGACCATCGTGAGATCTGCGGCAGCCGCCGGGCCGGGAAGCCAACACCGGCGCTAGGGATACGCGGGTTGGACCGCCACGCAATGAGCATCCGGGCCGGCTTCCCGACACCGACGGTGCCGTGTCCATCATGACCGGAAGGACTGGACCGATGTCCACAGATCAGGACCGGCGGCTGTTCGCCGGCATCGACTGGGCCAGCAAGACCCACGCGGTCTGCGTGGTCGACGACCACGGTGCGATCACGGCGCGCTTCGAGATCCCCAACACCGGCAAGACCTTCACCGGCCTGGTCCGGCGACTGAGCAGGCTCGCGGTCGAGGGGGTGGCGATCGAACGCTGCGACGGGCCGCTGGTCGAGGCGCTGCTGGACGCCGGTCTTCGCGTCGTGGTGATCACCCCGCGCCAGGTCAAGGGACTGCGCAGCCGCTACCGCGGCTCGGGAGCCAAGTCCGACGCCGGTGACGCCTACCTGCTCGCCGACGTGCTGCGCACCGACGGGCACCGGCTCACCGCGCTGGCCCAGGACAGCGACGCCACCCGAGTGCTGCGGTCGTTGTCCCGCACCCGCAAGCAGCTGGTTGCGGCCCGGGTCGGGCTGGTCAACCAGCTGCGTGCCGAGCTGGAGCGCTGCTTCCCCGGCGCGATCGGGCTCTTCGCCCGGCTGGACAGCGACATCACGATCGCGTTCCTGCGCCGCTACCCCACCCAGCACGCCGCGGCCCGACTCACCCAGGCCCGCTTCGCCGCGTTCCTGCGGCGCATCGCCTACTGCGGCCGCAAGCCCATCGAGGAGCTCTACGCCCGGGTCTCCGAGGCGCCAGCGGCCGGGCTCTCGGCCGCCGAAGCCGACGGCCACGCGGTCTGCGTCCACGCCCTGCTGCGAGCGGTGGAAGTCCTCCGCCAGCAGGAACGTGAACTCGAGGCCGAGATCATCGAACGTCTCGACGCCCACGCCGACGCCCACATCTTCACCAGCCTGCCCAAGGCCGGACACGGCGTGCGCGCCGCCGCCCTGCTGGCCGAGATCGGCGACGTCCGCGCCCGCTTCCCCGACGAGGAATCCCTCGCCGCCCTGGCCGGCGTCGCCCCCGTCACCAGGGCCAGCGGCAAGCATCACGGCGTCGGCTTCAGATGGGCCGCGGACAAGAAGCTCCGCAACGCCCTCATCGACTTCGCCGACGACTCCCGCCACGCCAGCCCCTGGGCCGCCAAGGTCTATGACCAGGCCATCGCCCGCGGCAAACGCCACCCCCACGCCGTGCGCATCCTGGCCCGCGCCTGGGTCCGCGTGATCTGGCGCTGCTGGCAAGACCAGACCCCCTACAACCCCCAACTCCACGGAGGCGCCATCCAGCTCAACGCCGCCTGAGGTTGACCTAGGGAATCTCACGACGCCACCAGCCCGTCGAGGACGGCGAGGACGGCGTCCCGCCGGGCCTCGACCCCGGACCGGTCCGACGGGCCCGCCTCCTCGCGGGCGCGGACGAGCGGCCCGAAGTCGACCTCCTCCAGCGCCGCCGCGAGCACCCCGCGCACCACGAGGGCCTGGCACCGGTCGACCACGGCGAGGACCGCCTCGACCAGCGCCGCGCCCTTCTCGGCACTGCACGACGCGTCCACCAGGCTGAGCGCGCTCTGCTGGAGCACGCCCTCGCGCAGCAGCCTTCCGGCCAGCAGCACCACCCGCTCGGCAGCGGGGAGCGACCCCACCCCGACGAGGTCGGCCAGTGCGGCCAGCCGGTCGGCGTCGGCCAGCAGCGCGCTCACCCGGCTGCGGCGCCGGGCCCAGCCAGGGTCGCCGTTCCGGGCGTACCACCGGCCGAGCGCGTCCCCGTCGCGGGAGAACGAGCCGGTCCACGACACCGCCGGGTAGTGCCGGGCGTACGCGAGGTCCCGGTCCAGGGACCAGACGCACCGGACGAAGCGCTCGGTGTTCGCCGTCACCGGCTCGGTGAGGTCGCCGCCCGGCGGTGACACGGCCCCGATCACGGTGACCGACCCCTCGCGCCCCCCGAGTGTCGCCACCCGTCCGGACCGCTCGTAGAACGCGGCCAGGGCGGAGGCGAGGTCGGCGGGATAGCCCTCCTCCGCCGGCAGCGCGCCGGTGCGGGAGGCCAGCTCGCGCAGCGCCTCGGCCCACCGGGAGGTCGAGTCCGCGATCACCACGCTCGCGTAGCCCATGTCGCGGAAGAACTCGGCGACCGTGACGCCGGTGTAGATGCTCGCCTCCCGGGCCATCATCGGCATGTTCGAGGTGTTGGCGACGATCACGGTGCGCTGGGCCAGTCGCCCGCCGGTCCTGGGGTCCTCGAGCTCGGCGAGCTCAGCGACCACGTCGGCCATCTCGTTGCCACGCTCACCGCAGCCGACGTAGACGATGACGTCGGCCGCGCACCACTTGGCCACCTGCTGGAGCAGCACGGTCTTGCCCGTCCCGAAACCCCCGGGCACCGCCGCCGTGCTGCCCAGCGCCACCGGGTAGAGCAGGTCCAGCACGCGTTGCCCGGTCACCAGGGCGGACGAGGCGTCGAGGCGCTCGCGGACCGGGCGGGGCCGCCGGACCGGCCAGCTCTGGGCCAGCCGCACCGGGCGACCGGCCACCTCCGCGACGGCCGCGTCCTCCTCGGCCGCGCCTGGCCC
>DATHTV010000160.1:0-4884 GCA_035462845.1 Jiangellales bacterium | reverse complement strand
TCCGGCGCCGAGGAGGCTCCGGCGGCGAGCGGGGACGAGCGGCGGTCAGACCAGCCGGCGGTCGGTGGCCCAGCGGGTGAGCTCGTATCGGTTGGACAGCTGCAGCGTGCGCAGCACCGCGGAGACGTGCGTCTCGACCGTCTTGACCGAGATGAACAGCTCCTTGGCGATCTCCTTGTACGCGTAGCCGCGGGCGATGAGGCGCAGCACCTCGCGCTCCCGCTGGGTCAGCCGGTCCAGGTCCTCGTCGACGCTGGGGGCCTCGGAGCCCGCGAACGCGTCGAGCACGAAGCCGGCGAGGCGCGGCGAGAAGACGGCGTCGCCGTCGGCCACCCGGCGGATCGCCGTCACCAGCTCCTCGCCGGTGATCGACTTGGTGACGTAACCGCGGGCCCCGGCCCGGATCGTGCCGATGACGTCCTCGGCTGCGTCCGAGACGGACAGCGCGAGGAAGCGGATCTCCGGCGCCTGCGCGTGCACCTGGCGCAGCACCTCGACGCCACCGCCGCCGGGCAGGTGGACGTCGAGCAGGACCACGTCGGGCCGGGTGGCCATCACCACCCGCACGGCCTCCGGCGCGTCGGCCGCCTCACCGACGAGCTCGACGGACTCCCCGATCTCCGAGCGGACTCCCGTACGGAACATGGCGTGGTCGTCCACCAGGACGACGCGGGGCGGGCCGGGTCGCGCAGCGGGCTGGTCGGGAGCCGTCACGGCGTCCTCCTCATCGACAGGCGAACCTCGGTGCCCTCGCCGGGACTCGAGCGTACGTCGGCGGAGCCGCCGTGGCGGGCCATCCGGTCATGGACGGAGCGGCGCAGACCCAGCCGGTCGTCCGGGACCGCGGCCGGGTCGAAGCCTGTCCCGCGGTCGCGCACGAACACCTCGAGCTGCTCCGGCGTGGCCTCGACGAAGAGGTCGACCTTGGCGGCCCCCGAGTGCTTGGCGGCGTTGACGACGGCCTCCCGGGCGGCGGCCACGAGCGCCCGGGAGTGCTCGTCGAGATCGGCGTCGCCCACGGTGACCACCTCGACCGGGATGCCGAAGGAGTCCTCCACCTCGGCGGCCGCGGCGGCCAGGGCGGCCGACAGGGAGGTCTCGCCCGACCTGCCCTCGCCGTACAGCCAGGTCCGCAGGTCCCGCTCCTGGCTGCGGGCCAGGGTCACGACGGCCTTGGGGTCACCGGCCTGCTTCTGGATCAGCGCGAGGGTCTGGAGCACCGAGTCGTGCAGGTGGGCGGCCATGTCGGCCCGCTCCTGGGAGACGATCCGCTGGTGCCGCTCGGACTGCAGCTCTCGATAGAGGCGCCACAGCCACGGGCCGAGGATGAGGGCGAGGCCGGCGACGACCACGAGGACGCCGAGCAGCCCGTTGACCGTGGCGGCCAGCTCGCCCTGACCGGCGAGGAAGGCGACCAGCCCCAGCACGACGACGACGATTCCCGCGACGACCCGCACCCAGCCGACCAGGCTGCCGTTGCCGGCGATGCCGGCCATCCACGGGGCGCGCGGGGAGAGCGATGCCATCCGCTGGCGTTCGCCCTCGTCGGCCGTACGCCAGATGAGCGCCAGACCGAGTCCCGCGAGCAGCAGCGGCCAGAAGACGGCGGGACTGATCCCGAGCGGCGTGTTCTGGACGAGCAGCGCGACGCCCACGCCCAGCACGGCCAGGGCGACGAGCTGGCCCAGGTCACCGGTCCGAGACCGGCGGGCTCGCCCCTGCCTCATCCCGGCCCGCGAGGCGGCCGCGAGTCCGGCCGGGACGTCCCCGGCCTGCTCCGCCGCCACCGACTCCTCGGTCGTGGTGAAGACCCAGAGGGCCAGGTAGACGAAGACCCCGAAGCCGCCGAGGCCGGCCAGCAGGGCGAAGGCGATCCGCACCGGCATCACGTCGAGGCCGAGGTGGTCGGCCAGCCCCGAGGCGACGCCGGCGACGAGCCGTCCGTCGCTGCGGCGCCGGAAGCGGGGAGGGGCGGCGTCGGCGCCGTCCACGCCGGGCCGGGGCCCGGGCGTGGGCTCTCGGGCAGCCGTCACCGCAGTCACGACCCGATCGTCACACGGACCGGGGCACCCGGGCCATGAGGGACGCCCCGCACCCGGCCCCGGCCCGGGAGCAGCGCAGGCTCCGGGGTGACCCCGGGTGATCCCTGATGTGCGTGGGTGTCCTGCCGGGCCAGGATCGAGGCATGAGCGAGACCACCCCTCCCCCGCCGGCCGCCGGCGGCCCCGACCCCGTGCCGGACCCCGCGTCCCCCGACGGGCCTTCCCCGGACGACGCAGCCCGTCCCACCACTGCGACCCCTCCCTCGCATCCCCCCGCGGGGACCACGCGGGTGGCCGACGACCTGCGGTCGCTGCGGCGGAGCCGCTCGGACCGCGTGGTCGCGGGCGTGCTGGGCGGGCTCGGCCGCCGGCTCGGCGTCGACCCGGTCATCCTGCGGGTGGTGACCGTCGTCCTCGCGCTCTTCGGCGGCGCCGGGATCCTGCTGTACGCCCTGGGGTGGCTGCTCGTCCCGGAGGAGGGGGAGGACCTCTCTGCTCTGGACCAGGCCCTGGGCCGCGGGCGCCCGGGCACCGACCGCACGCCCGCGGTCCTGCTCGCGGCGTTCCTGGGCATCGTCGCTCTGGTCGCGGCCGGCGGCGTGCTCAGCGGCTCGTGGGACGGAGCGGCCCTGCTGGTCCTCTCCGTCGTGGGCGTCGTCCTGCTGCTACGGCGTGGGGGTGCGAGCGGTGACCTCCCGCAGCCCCGGCTGGGCGGCCCGGCCGCGGGGTTCGACCCCACGCACGACACCCCCGGGTCCCCGCCCGCGGGCTACTCGCCCTCCGCGGACGAGCGCGGCACCGAGGACCCGGGCGCGGCCTGGGCCGCAGCCGCCACCGCACCGGCCCCTCCGGCGAGCGGCGCCGAGCCGTGGCAGCCGCAGCCGGCGTGGCAGGCCCAGACCTGGGAGCAGCCGGCCTGGCAGCAGCCGGGCTGGGAGCAGCCGGCATGGGATCAGCCGGGCTACGAGCAGCAGCAGAACTGGGACCCGGCAGCGGCCCCCGCCCGGCCGGCAGCCCCGCGCCCGCGATCGGTACTCGGGCCGGTCACGGTGAGCCTGGCGCTGCTCGGTGCCGGCGCACTGGCGGTGCTCGACGGCCCGCTGGGCTTCGACGTCCCGTTCGCCGCGTACGTGGCCGCCCCCCTCGGCGTGGTCGGGGCAGGGCTGCTGCTCGGCACGTGGTTCGGGCGCTCCCGCGGCCTGGTCTGGCTCGGCCTGCTGCTCGTGCTCGCGCTGGTCCCGGCGGTGGCCGCCGACCGGTTCGGCGCCTGGGACGCGCAGGACGTGACGGTCCAGCCGACGACCGTGGCGGAGCTGGCGGGGCCGCACGAGTACGACGCCGGCCGCGTGCTCTGGGACCTCACCGCGCTCGAGCTGCCCGAGGCGGGCGGCGCGACCCTGACCGTCGACCAGGGCGCCGGCAACCTCGTGGTCGTCGTCCCTCGAGACGCCGACGTCACCCTCGACGCCACCGTCGGAGTGGGCGAGCTTCGGGCCTTCGACAGCGTGTCCGGCGGCTTCGGCCGGGAGGTCTCGACGACCGACACCGGCCCCGACGGGGCGGGCGGCGGGGAGATCGCCCTCGAGCTCGACCTGGGCGCCGGCCAGCTGGAGGTGCGCCGTGAAGCGCCATGAGACCGACGTGGTGTCCCTCGTCTTCGGACTCGTCTTCCTGGGAGTGAGCGCGATGTGGCCGCTGGTGCACTACGAGGTGCTGGGGCTGCCCGGCCTGGAGGTCGCGGCTCCCGTGCTGCTGGTCTCCGCCGGTCTGGCCGGGCTGCTCGCCTCGGTCGGCCGGGCCAGGCGCGGGGCGGACGCCTCCCCGGAGGACTCGCGGCGCTGATCCGCGTGCCGGGCGGCCCGGGCGGCCACCGCCGTCCCCGGGTGGTCGGACAGGATCGCGTCGACGCCGAGGCTCATGAACACCGCGTACTCGGCCGCGGCGTCGCCGTGGGCCCCCGACGAGGACCCGTGGCGCAGCTCGGCCGGGAGGAAGGCGTTCTCGTCGCGGAACGTCCAGCAGTGGACGCCGAGGCCCGCCGACGCGGCGTCCTGGACGAGCGTCGAGGGACGGCCCAGCCGCCCGTCGGGCCCCCGCGGCACCAGCAGCGACTTGTGCACACCGACGAACTCCGCGTAGGTGGAGACCTCCCGCAGCCCCGACGGGGTGAGCAGGTCGGCGAAGGTCCGGCCGCGTCCGGCCAGCTCCTCGTCGTACGGCCGCCCGTTGAGGTCGACCAGCTGCACCAGGGGTAGCGCGGTCCGCCGCGCCAGCCGCCGCAAGCACGTCGGCTCGAAGGACTGCAGGTGCACGGGACTGCCCGCCCGGTCCAGCCCGTACCGGGCCAGCACGGCGAGGACCGCCTCCTCCGGGGCGAGCCCGAGCCGGCCGAAGTGCGTGGCGTGCTTGAGCTCGGCAAGGACACCGAGCCGGCGGCCGGTCCGCAGGCTCTCCGCGGTGACCAGGTCGAGTACCTCGTCGAGCGTCACCACCCCGTACGCGCCGTCGTGCGCGGCGCTGGCCCGCCGCAGGTCCGGCATCCGCTCGCGGGCACGGAGCGTACGGACCTCGGCGAGGGTCAGGTCCTCGGTGAACCAGCCCGTGACCGGGCGCCCGTCGACCTCCCGGGTGCGCCGCCGGTCCGCCAGCTCCGGGCGCGAGGCGACGTCCGTCGTCCGGGACAGCTCGCTCTCGTGCCGGGCGACCACCGCGCCGTCCGCGGTGAGCACGAGGTCCGCCTCGACCCCGTCGGCTCCCGTCTCGAGCGCCAGCCGGTAGGCCGCCAGAGTGTGCTCCGGGCGGTGACCGCTGGCACCCCGGTGGGCGATGACGAGCGGCGTCA
>DATHTV010000159.1:0-9008 GCA_035462845.1 Jiangellales bacterium | reverse complement strand
CCGGACCGCCGCCGGCCGGACCACCGCCGGAAGGCGTCGCGTCCTCGTCGTCACCCTCGGGCCGGAAGCCGAACGGCGGGCCGCTCACCGCTGCACCCCGGCCGGGCGGGGGGCCAGGATGGGGGTCTGGACCGCCGACGTGGCCGGCGGGGACGTCGACCGGGAGCGCCTCATGCGTTCCACCGTAACGGCAGGGGTGAGGCCCGTGGGCGGTGCGTCGGGCGGGGTTCGCGCTGGGCGCAACCGGGCCGGCCGCCGCACCGGAGCGGCGGTCGGCGTCGTCGGTGCGGCCTCGGGCGCCGGGCGCATGCTCGCCGTCCGGTTGCAGGAGCGGCCCGAGGTCCGCCGGGTCGTGGCGGTCGACGCCAGCCGGGGTGACGTGGCGGGAGTGACCTGGCGGGTGCTCGACCCCGTGGCGCCCGGCCTGGTGACCGCCCTGTCCGGCCTCGACACCGTGGTCCACACGCTCGTCGACGTCACCGTGACGGACGACCCGGTCGCCCGGGGCCGCCGGTCCGTACGGAGCACGCAAGCGGTCCTCACGGCGGCGGCCGCGGCCGGCGTCCCGCACGTCGTCGTCGTGACGAGCGCGATGGTCTACGGGGCGCACCCGGACAACCCCGTCCCGATCCCCGAGGACGCGCCGCTGCGGGCGGCGCCCGACGGCGCGCTGCTCTCCGACCTGCTGGAGGTCGAGGCCCTCGTCCGGCGGTCGCGGGGCGCCCACCCCGGCACCGCCGTCACGGTCGTCCGCCCCGCCATGCTGGTCGGGCCGGGGGTGGACACCGTGCTGACCCGGCACTTCGAGGCGCCCCGGCTGCTGGTCGTCAAGGGGACGGCACCGCTCTGGCAGCTCTGCCACGTCGACGACCTCGCCTCGGCGCTGGAGCTGCTGGCCGTCGGAGGCCTGCACGGACCGGACGGGCCGCCGGAGGTCGTGACCGTCGGCTGCGAGGGCTGGCTGGCGCAGGACGAGGTCGAGCGGCTGTCCGGTCTGGCCCGGCTCGAGCTACCGGCCGTCCTCGCCTTCGCCACCGCCGAGCGCCTGCACCGGGTCGGCCTCACGCCGGCCCCGGCGAGCGAGCTGTCCTACCTCGCCCACCCGTGGGTCGTTCCCTCGACCCGGCTGCGGGAGGCGGGGTGGCGGCCCGAGCACGACAACGAGACCGCGCTCGAGGAGCTGCTCGAGCTCGTCGAGGGCCACCGCGCGCTGGGCTCGCGCCGGCTCGGCAGGCGCACCCGGGCCACCCTCGGTGCGGCCGGGGCGACCGTCACCGTGCTGGGCAGCGCCGCGGTCGTGCGCCGGGCCCGCCGCCAGCGGCGCCGCTGACCGTCTAGGGTCCGCTGCCATGGAGCCCGTCGTCCGGCTGCTGGAGGTCCGTGCCGAGCCGCTGTCCGTCGACGAGGTGCTCGCAGCCGTGGCCGACCCGGCGGGCGGGGGGACCTGCGTCTTCGTCGGCACGGTGCGCGACCAGGACGGCGGGCGTGCCGTCGCCGGGCTCGGCTACACCGCCCACCCGTCGGTCGCCGACACCCTCCGCCGGGTCGCCGAGGCGGTCGCCGCCGCCCACGACGTACGGGCGCTCGCCGCGGTCCACCGGGTGGGCGACCTGGCCGTGGGCGACCTCGCGGTCGTGGTGGCGGCGTCGGCGCCGCACCGCGACACCGCCTTCGCTGCGTGCCGGATGCTGATCGACGACCTCAAGCGCGAGGTACCCGTGTGGAAGCACCAGCGCTTCGCCGACGGCGGGCAGGAGTGGGTGGGCTCGCCGTAGGATCCCGGGGCCACCCCTTCCTGACCGGTGAGGACCCCGCCCCGCGATGACCCGACGATCCGCGACGCTCGCCGTCGCCGGGGCCCTGCTCGTCGCGCTGGTGGCGGTCGCCGCGCTCTTCCCCGTCCCGTACGTGGTGTTCTCGCCCGGTCCGATGGAGGACGTCCTCGGCGAGGTGAACGGCACGCCGGTCATCGTGGTCGAGGGCGGGGAGACCTTCCCCACCGAGGGCCAGCTCGACCTCACCACGGTCGGCGTGACCTCGGCGGACCGCCGGCTCGACCTGCTCAGCGCCCTCCAGGCATGGGCCGACCCGGACCGCGCCGTGCTCCCGCGCCGGCTGGTCTACCCCGACGGCACCACGTCCGAGGAGTCGCGCGAGATCAACGCGGAGCTGCTCGACCGCTCGGAGGAGAGCGCCAAGGTCGCCGCGCTGCGCAAGACCGGTGCCGACGTGCCGGAGCGCCCCGTGGTCGAGTCGGTGCTCGACGACTCACCCGCCGACGGGATCCTGGAGCCGGGCGACCTCGTCGTCGCCGTCGACGGCCAGGCGGTCGCGGAGCCCGCCGAGGTCTCCGCCGCGGTGCAGGAGCGCGACCCGGGCGACCCGGTCGAGCTGGCGCTGCTCCGCGCGGGAGAGGAGCGGACGGAGACCGTGGTGACGGCACCGTCGCCGGACGACCCCGAGGTCCCGGTGGTGGGCATCCAGGTGGGTACGGGCTACGAGCTGCCGGTCCAGGTCGACATCACCATCGACGAGCGCATCGGCGGTCCCAGTGCCGGCCTGGTGTTCGCCCTCGCGATCTACGACAAGCTCACCCCCGGCGCGCTGCTCGGCGGCAGCCACGTGGCGGGCACGGGGGAGATCACCGCCGACGGCGAGGTCGGTCCCATCGGGGGGATCCAGCAGAAGATCGCCGCCTCCGGAGACAGCGGCGCGGACCTGTTCCTCGCGCCGGTCGACAACTGCGACGACGTCGTGGGGGCCGATCCCCGCGACATGCGGGTGGTGCCGGTCGCGACGCTCGACGAGGCCGTCACGGCGGTCGAGGCGGTGGCGGCCGGCGACCTGGACTCGCTGCCGAGCTGTCCGGCCGCCTGAGCCCGAGGACGTTCGGGTCACTCCTCCAGGGTCTGGACGAGGGCGTTGACGAGGTCGGTCGAGACCTCCGGCTCCCGCACCAGGTCCTCGGGTGCTTCGTGGCCGCGCACCCGCAGCACGCAGGACGTGGTCCCGTCCCGCAGCACGCCGACCACGATCCGTACGTCGGCGCGGTCGGGGTGCGACGCGGCCCACTCGGCCGCGGCCTCGTCCTCGCCGGGCATGCCCTCCTCGGCGTGCGGGGGGAGCACAATCCGCTCGATGGCGAGCGCGCACCCGGCCACGCTCGGCGGCCAGACGATCGAGGCGAGCACCTCGTCCAGCGGGCGGTCCTGGGGCAGATCCTCCTGCTCCACCGGCGTGAGCCCCTGGCCGTCGCCCTCGGCGAGCCCCAGGGCATCGGCGAGGGCCGGCTCCCGGGCCAGCATGTCGGCCGTGTCGGCGAGCGCGTAGAGCCGTGGCGGCTGGTCCCAGCCGCCGCCGGCGACGTGCCGCTCGATCTCGGCCACCACGCCGGGCAGCGCCGCGGGGACTCCCTCGGACGTCATGGCGGCATGCTGCCACGGCCCGCGAGACGCTCCGGAAGCGACGTCGTCGAGCTCCGGCGGCCCCGCTCCGGGGACGCGGAGGGGAACCCGGAGGGGGGGTCGGCTAGTTTCGACCCCAGACGCCCGCGGTCCCCGGCCCTCCGGCCGGGTGCCGGAACGACGCTAGGGAGCCAGGTGAGCCAGGACTTCCCCCGACCGCCCGACCCGTTCCGCGGCGGTCGGACGACCACCTCGCGACGCCCTCGCGCCCTCGTACCGACGCTGGTCGTGCTCGGGGGCCTCGCCGTGCTGTACGGCGTCCTGGTGTCCTTCTGGACCGACTGGCTGTGGTTCGACTCGGTCGACTTCCGGCAGGTCTTCACGACGAAGCTGGCCACGCAGGTCGGGCTGTTCCTCGTCTTCGGCGCGCTGATGGGCGCGGTGGTCGCGGCGAACGCCGTCATCGCGTACCGGCTGCGGCCGCGCTACCGCGCGATGAGCGTCGAGCAGCAGAGCCTGGAGCGCTACCGCGAGGCGCTCGACCCGATCCGGCGCTGGGTCGTCATCGGCGTCGGCGGGCTGCTCGGCCTGATGGCCGGCGGCAGCGGCGCGGCCGAGTGGCAGACCTTCCTGCTGTGGCGCAACGGGGGCAGCTTCGGCAGCGACGACCCCCAGCTCGGCAGCGACATCGGGTTCTTCGCCTTCGACTACCCGTGGTGGCGGTTCCTCGTCTCCTTCGGCTTCGCCGCCATCATCCTCGGGCTGATCACCGCGGCGGTGACGCACTACCTGTACGGGGGGATCCGGCTCCAGTCGGTCGGCGAGAAGGTGTCGCCGGCGGCCCAGGCGCACCTGTCGGCGCTGATCGGCTTCTTCGTGCTGCTCAAGGCGGTGGCCTACTGGCTGGACCGCTACGGGCTGCTCATCGAGCAGGAGTTCGCGAACAACCTCACCGGCGCGGGCTACACCGACATCAACACGCTGCTGCCGGCCAAGACGATCCTCGCGATCATCTCGCTGATCTGCGCGGTGCTGTTCTTCGTCAACATCTGGCGTCGCTCCTGGACGCTGCCGGGGATCTCGCTGGGCCTGCTGGTCCTGTCGGCCGTCCTGCTCGGCGGCCTGTGGCCGGCGATCGTGCAGCAGTTCCGGGTCCGGCCGAGCGAGGCCGACCGGGAGAGCTCGTTCATCGAGCGCAACATCGAGGCGACCCGCCAGGCGTACGGGGTGGCGGGGGTCGAGGCGGAGGAGTACGCCGCCACCACGACGGTGGAGGCGGGCCAGCTGGCCCAGGACGCCGACACGATCCCGAGCATCCGGTTGCTGGACCCGAACGTGGTCCCGCCGACCTTCCAGCAGCAGCAGCAGGTCCGTGGCTTCTACTCCTTCGCGAACCCGCTGGACGTCGACCGGTACGAGGTCGACGGCGAGACCCGCGACATGGTGGTGGCGGTGCGGGAGATCGACGTCAACGGCATCCCGGCCGGGCAGCAGAACTGGATCAACCAGCACACCGTCTACACCCACGGCTTCGGCGTGGTCGCCGCGTACGGCAACCAGCGGGCCGCCGACGGGTCCCCGGTGTTCGCCGAGGAGGACATCCCGCCGACGGGTGAGCTGGGCGAGTACGAGCCGCGCATCTACTTCGGCGAGAACTCCCCGCCGTACTCCATCGTCGGGGCACCCGAGGGGACCGACCCGGTGGAGTTCGACATCCCCGAGGACCCGGACGCGGGCGGGCAGCAGCGCAACAACACGTACTCCGGTGCTGGCGGCGTCCCGGTCGGCAGCTTCGTGAACCGGCTGCTGTACGCGACGAAGTTCCAGGAGGGCAACATCCTCCTCACCGACCGGATCAACGAGGAGTCGGTGATCCTGTACGACCGCCAGCCGCGGGACCGGGTGGAGAAGGTCGCGCCCTGGCTGCGCGCCGACGGCAACCCGTACCCGGCGGTCGTCGACGGCAAGGTCGTCTGGATCATCGACGCGTACACGACGCTGGACTCCTTCCCGTACTCGCAGCGGGTCTTCCTGGACGAGGCGACCAGCGACTCGCGGACGCAGCGGCAGGCCGTCGTGGCCCAGCCGCAGACGCCGATCAACTACGTGCGCAACAGCGTCAAGGCGGTCGTGGACGCGTACGACGGCACGGTGAGCCTGTACGCGTGGGACGAGACCGACCCGGTGCTCGAGGCGTGGCGGTCGGCGTTCCCGGACTCCGTGCAGGATCGCGACGAGATCCCGGACGAGCTGCTGGACCACCTGCGCTACCCGGAGGACCTGTTCAAGATCCAGCGGGAGCTGCTCTCGGAGTACCACGTCACCGACCCGCGCACGTTCTACGGCGGCCAGGACTTCTGGACGATCCCGCAGGACCCGGCTCTGGACACGGGCCAGCCGCAGCCGCCGTACTACCTGACCCTGGCGATGCCGGGGGACGAGCAGACGGCGTTCTCACTGACCACGACGTACGTGCCGCGGAACCGGCAGAACCTCGCCGCGTTCATGGCGGTCAACGCCGACGCGCGCAGCGAGGACTACGGCACGTTGCGGATCCTGCGATTGCCGGGTTCGACGCAGATCGACGGTCCGGGTCAGGTGGCGAACACCTTCGAGACCAACCAGTCGATCGCGGAGGCGACGCTGCCGCTGCGGCAGTCCGGCGCGGACACCCGTGAGGGCAACCTGCTCACGCTGCCCGTGGGCGGCGGCCTGCTCTACGTCCAACCGCTGTACGTGGAGCGGCGGACCGGCGACGCGTCGTTCCCGTTGCTGCGGCTGGTCTTCGTCTCCTTCGCCGGACGGGTCGGTGTGGGCGACACCCTGCAGGAGGCGCTCGACACGGTCTTCCAGGGCGACGCGGGCACGGACACCGGCGAGGAGATCGCGGGCGGGGTACCGCCCGAACCGATCGAGGAGGTCCCGGTCGAGCCGGGGGCGGAACCGACGACCGAGCCCACCACGCCGCCGACGACCGAGCCGACGGCACCACCGGCCGGCACGCTGCAGGAGGCGCTTGCCGACGCCCAGCAGGCGTACGACGACGCGCAGGCCGCGCAGCGGGCGGGCGACTGGGCCGCGTACGGCGAGGCGCTCCAGCGACTCGGCGAGGCGCTCACCCGAGCCGACCAGCTGTCGGAGGGCGCACCGGCCGGCGGATGACCGTGAGGTCTGGGCGTCGAGGTCGGTCTCGGTCGACCAAGGCTCCCTCAGGGTCGTCGTTGCCATCTGCGCTGCGTTGGATCCCATCGGCCCTCGGTCAGATCGCCGCGGAGGACCGGGTCTGCGAAGGCAGCGATGGCCTCGATCGCCTCGGCGAAGCTGGCTGGCACGGCACTGGCGAGCCCTGCGCGAACAACGAAGCGCTGCCAGTGGACCTGCCGTCGATCGGCCAGCTCGACGACGGCGTCCGCGAGTGGGCGAAGGTCGGATCCACGGTGGGCTCCGGTTGCGTGTACCGCGGCCAAGAGGCTCGCAGCATCCACGGCGTGGCGGCTGGTGAGCGCATAGACGTCAGCGAAGTCGCGCTCCCGGGTTGTTGTGTCGCCTCGGTCGACCATGGTGACGACCTTCTCGGCAAGCACGGATTCCAACGGGTACCCGAGCAGGGTGAATGGCTCTCCGAGCAGGGCGGGGTACGGGATGTCCACGGGCGAGGGTGTCACCGGGTCGCCCACGTTGACGTCGACCCGAAGGGGATGTCGAGCGCGATCCACCCGGGCCGGCACGGTGATGCGGACTCCGGTGTACGGGTCGGCATCGCGGATGACGGAGGCCGGCGAGCCAGCAGGCTCGAAGTCGACACCGTCGTCGACCTCCACCGCGAGCACCTCGGCCACGACCCTGCTGACGGACTCGACGTCGTTGCTCACCGCCCGCGCGAGCAGGTCGACATCAGCAGTCGGGCGACGCTCGTCGAACGCGGCGAGCAGCATGCCTCCCTTCAGCACGAGGCGGTCTCGATGTGGCGACATCGACAGGCGGAACAGGAACCGCTCGAGGACGTACAGCACAAGCAGCTCGTCGGTCGGCCTCCCCTCCCGCCGCGCTCGGGCCTGCAGGTCGAGGTACGCGCGACCCCCGGTCGTCGCCCGGCTCGGCCGGCTCATTCCTGCAACACCCGCAGGGCGGCGCTCAGCGGTCCGGTGGCACGAAGCGTACGGCCGACGTCGGCGAGCTTCGCGAGCCGAGGCCGGGGCTGGCGCAGGTAGCGGCGGAGGGCACCATGGGCCTCGGTCTCGCCGACGAGGTGGCGCAGCCGGAAGGCGTCGACCACGCTGCGTTCTCGGTCGGTGATCCAGAATCTCTCGCCGCCGGCCTCCCGGACCTCGAGGCGCCCCATGTCAAACGTGGCCGCCCGGAAGACATGGACCCGCGTCGGGGGGTAGTCGATCACCGGACGATGCGTGCCTTCGGGAACGGCAAGATGGACCTCGCTCGGGATCTGGTCCGTCAGGTCCCAGTACGCCAGCGCCGACTCCAGAGCGACCATGCCGTGCGGCGCCCGGGCGCAGACCGCGACGAAGTCGATGTTGCCCACGCCGGCGGCCTCGGCCAGCTGGAACAGGCCCCGGGACAGCTCCAGGAGCTCACCCTCGTCTCGCAGCCGGTAGAGGTCCCGCCAGGAGACCCCGGCAGCGACAGCCTCCCTGGATCGGAAGACGGGGCCGATGGTGCGGAGCCGCTCCAGCGCCCGGGGAGGTGCCATGTATGAAAGTCTACAGATCGAGACGGTTCCTAGGGTGGATTTCATACACAGGCGATCACGAGCTGGACTTCCCGGTCCATTCTCGCGGCCGAACGGCAACGCACAGGATCTGCCACTGCGGTGTCGAAATCTGCTGCACTCACCCGACGCCTGAGTGACCGCAACCCACAGAGAGGTGAGACCCATGCGCTACATGGTCTTCGTCAAGATGCCCGAGGACGTCGGGCCGCCCACGCCTGCGCTGGTCGAGGCGATGGGCCGGGAGATGGAGCAGGCCTTCGCCGACGGCACGATGGTCGACGCGGGTGGCCTCTACCCGCCGGCGCAGAGCAGGGAGATCCGGCTCACCGCGGGCACGATCACCACGACGGACGGCCCCTACACCGAGGCCAAGGAGGTCGTCGGCGGCTACTCGATCATCGAGGTCCGCTCCGAGGACGAGGCCGTCGCGAACGCCCGCCGGGTGCTCGAGCTGCACCAGCAGCACTGGCCGGGCTGGGAGGGCTCGGTGGAGATCCGCCGCATCGCCGGGCCGGAGGAGGGCCCGCCCGCGCAGGCGTGATCGGGTGGGCGGCGTCGCTCCTCGTACGATCAACGTGTGGGGAGCGACGCCGCGGCCGCCGTCAACGCGGTCTGGCGCCGGGAGTCCGTACGTTTGGTCGCGGGCCTGGCCCGGATGACCCACGACCTCGAGCTCGCCGAGGACCTGGCCCAGGACGCGCGGGTCGCCGCGCTCGAGCAGTGGCCCGCCGAGGGCATCCCCGAGAACCCGGGCGCCTGGTTGATGGCCGTCGCCAAGCGGCGCGGTGTCGACCACTTCCGGAGAGCCGACACGCTGCGCCGGCGTACGGCCGAGCTGGGCCAGGCCCTCGAGGAGGCCCAGGTCCCCGACTTCG
>DATHTV010000158.1:0-10894 GCA_035462845.1 Jiangellales bacterium | reverse complement strand
TTGCTGCCGCTCAGTGACGACATGCCGCTGCGCGCCGACGGCGAGCAGGTCCGGGTGTCGCCGTCCCGCGTCGAGGCGTACGACCGCTGCCCGCTGCGCTGGCTGGTCGAGGCCAGCGGCGGCACGGCACCACGGACCGGTCGGCAGGGCGTGGGGTCGCTGCTGCACGACCTGGCCGAGACGGCCGCGCATGAAGGCCTGGACCGGGAGGGGATGCTGCGCCTGCTCGAGGAGCGCTGGCCGTCGGTCGACGCGCCGGACGGCTGGTCCGGCAGGCGCGAGCTCGAGCGGGCCAGGCTGATGGTGGAGCGGCTCGCCGACTGGCTCAAGCGGCCGGGCGCACGCGAGCTCGTCGGGGTGGAGCTGGACTTCGCCGTGGAGGTCGGGCGGGCGCTGGTGACCGGTCGGGTCGACCGGCTGGAGCGCGACGAGCGAGGTCGCCTCGTCGTGGTCGACCTCAAGACCGGGCGGACGCCGCTCTCGGCCGGCGACGTGGGCGAGCACCCGCAGCTCGGCACCTACCAGCTGGCGGTCCGGTCGGGCGCCTTCGGGGCGGCCGAGACCCCGGGCGGGGCCTCGCTCGTCCAGCTCGGCCACCACCGCGGCAAGGGCCCGGAGCAGCCCCAGCCCCCGCTCGAGGAGGCGGACGTCTGGGCCGACGAGCTGCTCGCCAGGGTCGCCGACGGCATGGCCGGGGCGGTCTTCGAGGCCCGCGAGTCGGGGGCCTGCCGCCGCTGCCCGGCCCGCGCCGTCTGCCCGGCGCACGACGACGGCCGCCAGGTGCACCCGTGACCGGGGCACGGCCGGCGCGTGGTGCTCACCCGGGCGCTCCCTGGGCAGGTGGAGTCGTGACCGGAGGACCGTCCGCCGTCGCCCTCGCTCGGGCTCTCGGCCGTCAGGACCCGACACCGGAGCAGGTGGCGGTGATCGAGGCGCCGCTCGCGCCCGGAGTGGTCGTGGCGGGGGCGGGCTCGGGCAAGACCGAGACGATGGCGTCCCGGGTGGTCTGGCTGGTGGCCAACGGCCTCGTCCGCCCCGAGCAGGTGCTCGGGCTGACCTTCACCCGCAAGGCCGCGCGGGAGCTCGCTTCGCGGGTCAGGTCGCGGCTGGGCACCCTGCGGGCGCGTGGCCTGCTGGGGCCGGCCGCGGAGGCAGAGGTGCTGGGCGGCGAGCCGAGCATCGTCACGTACGACTCCTACGCCGGTCGGATCGTGGCCGAGCACGCCCTCCGGGTCGGGCACGAGCCTGGCACGAGGCTGGTCGGCGAGGCGGCGGCGTGGCAGGTCGCCCAGCGGGTCGTCGAGTCCTACGACGGTCCGATGGACGAGGTCGACCTGGCCGCGTCGACCGTCACGGACCGGGTGCTCGCCCTGCACGGCGAGATGTGCGGGCACCTCGTCGACAGCCCTGCCGTCGAGGCGCACGCCCGGCGGCTGGCCGAGCTGGCCGAGTCGCTGCCGCGTGCGCCCCGGCAGCCGAAGGACCAGTACGCGGACGTGGCCCGGGCCCTAAGGCGGCAGGCGGCCCGGGTACGCCTGCTGCCGCTGGTCGAGGCGTTCCGCCAGGCCAAGCGCCGCGCCGAGGTGGCCGACTTCGCCGACCGGGCCGAGCTCGCGGCGCGGCTGGCCGAGGCGGTGCCGGAGGTCGGCGCGCAGGAGCGCGAGCGCTTCCCGGTCGTGCTGCTCGACGAGTACCAGGACACCAGCCACGCCCAGCTGGTGCTGCTGTCCGCCCTGTTCGGCGCGGGCGGCCACGCGGTCACGGCGGTCGGCGACCCGTGCCAGTCCATCTACGGCTGGCGTGGTGCGAGCGCCGGCACGCTCGACGCCTTCGCCCGGACCTTCCACCGGGCGGACGGCTCACCGGCGGCGGTGCACCACCTGTCGGTGAGCTTCCGCAACGACGAGCGGGTCCTCGTGGCGGCCAACGCGCTGTCCGGTCCGCTCCGGTCGCGCGGCCTGTCGGTGCCCGAGCTGCGGGCGCGAGCAGGTGCGGGCGGCGGTGCCGTCCGCTGCACGTACCACCTCACGGCCGACGAGGAGGCACGCGACGTCGCCGCCCGGGCCCGCCACCTGTGGGACACCCGGGGGGTGCGGCGGATCGCGGTCCTCGTCCGGCTGCGGGCGCAGATCCCCCGCCTGCACGACGCGCTGCTCGGCGTGGGCCTGCCGGTCGAGGTGGTCGGCGTCGGCGGCCTGCTCACCACCCCCGAGGTCACCGACGTGGTGGCCACGCTCCGGGTGCTGGCCGACCCGGGGCGCGGTGACGCCTTGGCCCGGCTGCTGACCGGGAGCCGGTGGCGGATCGGCCCGCGCGACCTCGACGCGCTCGGCCGGTGGGCGCGCACGCTCGAACGGCGCCGCGGCCCTGGGACCGCCGGCAGCCGCCGCGACGGCGTCGACGAGGCCGAGGAGCTGAGCCTGGTCGAGGCGGTCGACGACCCGCCACCACACGGGTGGCTCTCCCCGGCAGGCACGGAGCGGGTGGCACGGCTCGGCGCCGAGCTGCGGAGCCTGCGGCGCCGGCTGGACCAGCCGCTGCCCGACCTTGTCGCCGACGTCGAGCGCAGCACCGGGCTGACCGTCGAGGTCGCCGCCGCGGGCGGACCGGCGGCGCGGGCGAACCTCGACCGGTTCCTCGACGTGGCCGCCGAGTTCGTCGCTGCGGGCGACGACCCCGGCGTCCGGTCGTTCCTCGCCTACCTGGACGCGGCCGCCGAGGAGGAGCGCGGCCTCGACCGCGGCGACGTCGAGGCCGAGGGAGACCGTGTCCAGATCCTCACCGTCCACGGTGCCAAGGGCCTGGAGTGGGACGCGGTCTTCGTCGTCGGCATGGTCGAGGGGCGCTTCCCCGCGGGCGGCGAGCGCGACAAGGCCTGGCTGATCGACGTCGGGCAGCTCCCGTACGAGCTCCGCGGCGACCGTGACTCGCTCCCCGCCCTCCGGCTCGACGAGCTCGCCGACGGCAAGGACCTGCGCGACCGGCTGGCCGCGTACGTCGAGGAGTGCGGGGCCCGCCAGCGGACCGAGGAACGTCGGCTGGCCTACGTCGCCGTCACCCGCGCCGAGCGCTACCTCGCCTGCTCGGGCTACCACTGGGACGACGGCGTGCGGCCGCGCGTGCCCGGCGAGTTCCTGGTCGAGCTGCGCCGGTCGCTGCGTCCCGAGGAGGTGCCGGTCTGGGTTGACGAGCCGGGCGAGGTCAACCCGCTGATCGCGGACCGCGCCGTCCCCGCCTGGCCCTACGACCCGCTGCCGCCGGGCCGCCGAGCCCGGCTGGAAGCGGGGGCGGCCTTGGTCGACGCCGCCCGGCAGGGTGAGGTGGCGCCACCGTCGACGGAAGACCCCGAGTGGGCGCGGGACGTCGAGATGCTGCTGGCCGAGCGCGAGCGTGCCCGCCGCCACGGCGACGTGGAGGTGGAGCTGCCGTCGCACCTGTCGGTCACCCAGCTCGTGCAGCTGCGCCGCGACCCGGAGGCCCTGGCCCGGGCGATCCGCCGCCCGGTACCAGCTCCCCCGGCCCCGCAGGCCCGGCGGGGCACGAGCTTCCACGGGTGGCTGGAGGCCCGCTTCGGGGCGCCGAGGCTGCTCGACGTCGACGAGCTGCCCGGCTCGGCCGACGCCGACGCGGCGCCGGAGGCCGATCTGGCCGAGCTGCAGGACGCGTTCCTGGCCTCGCCCTGGGCCGAGCCGACCCCGGTGGAGGTGGAGGCCGGCTTCGAGCTCACCCTCGGCGGCGTGCTGGTCCGCGGGCGCGCGGACGCGGTGTTCGCGACCCCCGACGGCGGCCTCGACGTCGTGGACTGGAAGACCGGGCCGCCGCCGCGCGACCCCGACGAGGCCGCCGTCCGGGCCGTGCAGCTGGCCGCCTACCGGCTCGCCTGGTCCCGGCTCCGCGGGGTGCCGCTGGACCGGGTGACGGCGGCCTTCCACCACGTCCGGGAGGGCGTCACGGTGCGGCCGGTCGACCTGCTCGACGCCGACGCGCTCGAGGAGCTCGTTCGCTCGGTGCCGGCCGCCTGAGCGGCGATCGGGGCTGCCGAGCCGATCGAGACGACACATCGCCGGGGACGGGTGTGCCGCCTCTCGATCACGGGTCGCGAGGCGCGCGCGACGCGCCGGCACTCACCAGTCGACGTCGACCAGCAGGGCGCAGTGGTCGGAGACGGCGAGCCGCTCGGCCCGCACCGCCACCACGCGCGGCGCCGCGGTCCCGGTGGTGAGCGCGTGATCCCACTGGACGCGGGGCCGCCACGAGGGGTACGTCGGCACGCGGGCCAGCCGTCGCCAGCGGGTCGTGGCCTGCGGCAGCGCGCCGGGCAGGTTGAGGTCGCCCAGCACGAGCCACGGGCGGGGCAGCGGGGCCAGCCAGCGGGCGAGGCGCCGCAGCTGCCAGACGTTCCACCCCGGGACGAAGGACAGGTGGGCGGTCGCCACCGTGAACGGCCCGTCCGGCCCGACGACGACCGCGGCCAGCACGGCACGCGGCTCGTCCGGCACGTGCACGAGTCCCCGGTTCGGGACCAGCAGCGGCATGCCGAACGGCGCGGCGGGGAAGGCCGTGGCCCGCCACTCCAGCACCTCCAGGCGGGACACCAGCCCGACTCCGTACCCGGGTCCGGCGAGGAGCTCCGGCCGGTACGGGTCGGCCGGCTCCCAGCTCTCGCCCGGGGTGCCTTCCACCGACGGCGCGAAGCGCCACCAGGTCGCCTCGAGCGCGTCGGCGACCACGGCGGTCTGGTCGACCTTGCCGCTCCGCGGCTGGTCGCGGTCGACCTCCTGGAGGCCGACGACGTCGGCGTCCAGCGCCGCTCCGGCGGCGGTCAGGTCCGCCTCGCGCACCTGTCCGTCGGACACCGAGATCCCGTGCAGCAGGTTGAAGGTGCCGAAGCGCAGCCGGGTCACCCTGGGCAGGTTAGACGCGATGCTGCCCGGCCGCCCTCGTACGCTCGGCGGTCGTGACCCCCGACCCCGCCCCCTACGCGCTCCGCGGCCCGCTGGCGCTCTCCAGGGCGGGCGTGGACCGGGCCGCCGAGCGCCGCGGCGACGACGCCTGGCTGGCCGCGGCCTGGAGGGACCCGGGCAGCCGGGTCCTGGTGGTCTCGGGCGGCCGGGTGGCGGTCGACGGTGACGGGCTGGCGACGGTGCCGCCGGACCGGGCCCCGGCAGGGGAGCGCTACCTGCTCGGCGTGGACGACGGGGGCCGGGCCTGCCTGGCCGTCCACGCGAGCGAGTGGCCCGCGGGCAGCCGGGCGGCCGGGCTGCGCGAGCTGGGCGCGGTGCTCGGCGACGTCGACGCAGGGCTGGTCGTGCACGCGGTCGCGCTGGCGAACTGGCACCGCACGCACACTCACTGCCCGCGGTGCGGTGCTCGGACCCGCCTGGAGCTCGCGGGACACCTGCGCCGGTGCGAGGCGGACGGCTCGGAGCACCACCCGCGGACCGACCCGGCGGTCATCGTGGCGGTGGTGGACAGCCAGGAACGCTGCCTCCTCGGGCGCGGGGCCGGGTGGCCGGAGGGGCGCTTCTCGACGCTGGCCGGCTTCGTCGAACCGGGGGAGCCGCTCGAGCGGGCGGTGGCCCGGGAGGTGCGCGAGGAGACGGGGATCGAGGTGGGCGCCTGCTGGTACGCGGGCAGCCAGCCGTGGCCGTTCCCGTCGAGCCTCATGGTCGGCTTCTGGGCGCGGGCGAGGACGACCGAGGTGGCCGTCGACGGCGAGGAGATCGTCGAGGCGCGGTGGTTCTCGCGGGACGGGCTCACCGCGGCGCTCCGGTCGGGCGAGGTGCTCATGCCACCGTCGGTGTCGATCGCCCGGCGCCTGGTGGAGGCGTGGTTCGGCGGGGAGCTGCCGGGCGGGGAGGCGTGGCGCTGAGCGTCAGGCCGCCTGCTCGATCTTGGCCAGGACCTGCGCCACGCTGGGGTTGGTCATCGCGCTGCCGTCCTCGAAGACGAGCGTGGGGACCGTCGCGTTGCCGGAGTTGACCGACCGGACCAGGTCCGCCGCCGCGGGCTCGCGCTCGATGTCGACCTTCGCGTACTCCACGCCCTCACGGTCCAGCTGCCGGGCCAGGCGGTGGCAGTAGCCGCACCACGGGGTGCTGTACATGGTGAAGGCCGGCATCTCTCTCCCTCGGCATCGAGAAGTTCCGCTCGCAACAACCCTGGGGACGGCTGTCGCATTCCCGTCTGCCCCGGCTGGGAGGATGCCATGCATGTCCGCCTCGGTCCTCGACGCCCTCGATCCCGAGCAGCGCGCCGTCGCGACCGCTCTGGAGGGCCCGGTCTGCGTTCTCGCCGGCGCGGGGACGGGCAAGACGCGAGCGATCACGCACCGGATCGCGCACGGGGTGCTGAGCGGGGCCTTCGACCCGCGCCGGGTGCTGGCCGTGACCTTCACCACGCGGGCGGCGGGTGAGCTGCGCGGTCGGCTGCGCGCGCTCGGCGCCGACGGCGTCCAGGCCCGGACCTTCCACTCGGCGGCCCTGCGCCAGGCCAGGTTCTTCTGGCCGCAGACCACGTCGTCCGAGCTGCCCCCGATCACCGACACCAAGCTCCCCCTGCTCGGGGCTGCGGCGGTCCGCTGCCGGCTGCCCACCGAGCGCACCCTGCTGCGCGACCTGGCTTCGGAGGTCGAGTGGGCCAAGGTCAGCAACGTCCTGCCGGAGAGCTACGTGTCGGCCGCGGGGACCGCGGGCCGAGCGGTGGCCGGGGCCGACCCGGAGGCGGTGGCCCGGGTCTACGCCGCCTACGAGGAGGTCAAGCGCGACCGGCACCTCATCGACCTCGAGGACGTCCTGCTCGCGGCCGTGGGCCTGCTGTCCGCCCACCCGGGGGTGGCCGATGCGGTCCGCGGGCAGTACCGCCACTTCGTCGTCGACGAGTACCAGGACGTCTCCCCGCTCCAGCAGCGCCTGCTCGAGCTGTGGCTGGGGGACCGCGACGACCTCTGCGTGGTCGGTGACCCGGCGCAGACCATCTACTCCTTCGCCGGGGCCCGGCCGGACTACCTCGTGGGCTTCCGTGAGCGCTTCCCGCGGGCCTCGTTGGTCCGGCTGGTGCGCGACTACCGGTCCACGCCCGAGGTGGTGTCGGTGGCCAACGCAGTCCTGTCCCGCGGCACCGACGCGGCCGCCCGGGCGGGCGTGACCCTGGTCGCGCAGCGCCCGTCCGGCCCCGCGCCGGTCTTCGCCGAGCACCCTGACGAGGTGGCGGAGGCGGCGTACGTCGCCCGGCGGGTGCAGGAGCTCGTCGCGGCAGGCACACCGCCCCGGGAGATCGCCGTCCTGTTCCGGGTCAACGCGATGTCCGAGGCGTACGAGCAGGCGCTGGCCGACCTCGGCCTGCCCTACGTCGTCCGCGGTGCGGCGCGGTTCTTCGAGCGGCCCGAGGTCCGGCAGGCCGCGATGCTGCTGCGGGGCGCGGCCCGGGCGGGCGAGGGCGCCGACGACGCCGTCACCGCCACGTCCGCGGTGCTCGGCGGAGCCGGCTGGAGCGCCGAGCCGCCGGCCGCCGGCGGGGCTGCGCGGGAGCGCTGGGAGTCCCTCGCTGCCGTCGTCGCCCTGGCCGAGGAGGTCGCTGCCGCGACACCCGGGGCCGGTCTCACCGAGGTGGTCGCCGAGCTCGAGTCGCGGGCGGCCGCCCAGCACGCCCCGGTCGCCGACGGCGTCACCCTGGCGTCGCTGCACTCGGCCAAGGGGCTCGAGTGGGACGCCGTCTTCGTCGTCGGCTGCCACGAGGGCACGCTCCCGCTGTCCCACGCCGACACCCCCGCCGCCGTGGAGGAGGAGCGACGGCTCCTGTACGTGGGGGTGACCCGGGCCAGGCAGTGGCTCGGCATCAGCTGGTCGGCGGCCCGCACGCCCGGCGGTCGCGGCTCGCGGCGCCCGAGCCGGTTCCTCGACGGGGTGCGGCCGCACTCGTCCGCCGAGGGTCCGGCGGCCTCCGGTGCCTCGCCCCGGGCCCGTGCTCGCGGTCCCGCCCGGTGCCGGGTGTGCGGGCGTCCGCTGCACGACGCGACCGAGCGCAAGCTCGGCCGCTGCGGAACATGCCCGTCCGCGGTCGACGAGGCCCTCTTCGACCGGCTGCGCGAGTGGCGCCTCGAGCAGGCGCGGGAGCAGAGCGTCCCGGCGTACGTCGTCTTCACCGACGCGACGCTGACCGCGATCGCGGAGGTCCGCCCCGGCGACGAGCGCGCGCTGGCCGCCATCCCCGGCGTCGGGCGCACCAAGCTCGACCGGTACGGGCCCGCAGTCCTCGCCCTCTGCTCGCAGGGACCGCCGGCGGGATGAGCCCGGGCTGCCGAGTTCCGTGGCTGGGCTTGACGTATCACCGGCCGGCTGGCCGGCTCTTCACCGTGTCCGGGCGGCCCCGCACCGCGCGCCGTCCCGGGTCCGGGGAACCGAGCGAAAAAAGGTCTTGCTCCTTACCGGGTACGCCTCTACTCTCTGGGGCAGCCCGATCGCAGCAGCAGGGCTTCGGCATGGACGAGGACCGAGAGGAGGCACCGATGATCATGACCACGACCTACGGGTACGCGGCGGCACCGGTGACCTCGCCCGTCCTCGGTGCGCGGCACCGTGAGGTGCGCGCCATCGCGTTCACCGACGCCCCGACGACGGGTGGAGTGCGCCTCGAGCAGGTCCGCCGCGCGGCCGACTTCGGCGCCCCCGTCAACGACAACACCACCGTTCTGCTCCCCGTCCAGGGCGACGAGTCCGTCCACGCCTGGAGACCTCCGGTCTAGCGCACCCCGACCGGATGCCCTCCAGGCCGCGGACCCGAGACCCGGGATCCGCGGCCTCTTTGTTTGCCCGCACGACCTGCGACCCACCGGAGGGAGGTGACTTCACCGTGATGCTCACCAGCGTGCTGGACCGGGCTGCCGCCACGACCGAGCCGATGACCGAGCTCCGCGTCGAGCTGCCCTGCCAGACCGACCCTGAGCTGTGGTTCGCCGAGTCCCCCGCGGACGTCGAGGCGGCCAAGGCCCTGTGCCGCGAGTGCCCCGTGCGCCCGCAGTGCCTGGCCTCAGCCCTGGAGCGGTCCGAGCCCTGGGGCGTCTGGGGTGGCGAGCTGTTCGTGCAGGGCGTCGTCGTCCCCCGCAAGCGACCCCGAGGACGTCCGCGCAAGACCGAGGTGGCCGCCTGACCGTGACCGCCCTGGCCCCGACTCACACGAGAGAGAAGCCGATGACCCCGACCTACCGACGTAGTCCCAGCACCATCAGCGGAACCACCACCACCGGCACCATCATCACGAGGAGCACCGAGATGAGTCTCATCCACGAATCCCTGGCCCGCGCGCAGAGTCACGAGCTGATGGCCGAGGCCGAGCGGGAGCGCCTGGGGCGCCGCCTGGTCCTGGCCCGTCGCCGGGAGCGACGGGCGCAGCGCGCCGCCGAGCGTGCCTCGCGCCTGGCCCGGCTGGCCAGCGTCTCGCTCGCCCGCGCCGTCTGACGCCCGACCCACGCGTGGGCAACACGATGATCACGGAGAGATCGCGGTCCGAGGAACCTCCGGGCCGCGATCTCTCCATGATCGGGTGATCGGGAGACGCGCACCGTGGGCGACCCCGTTCGTACGTCTCTCGATCGACCGCCCGAGCCGCGACCTGCCAGGGTGGACGGGTGCCTGGACCCCTGCACGGAACCCGCGTGGTGGAGCTCGCCGCCGTCGGGCCGGTTCCCTTCGCCGGCATGCTGCTCGCCGATCTCGGCGCCGACGTGGTGCGCGTGGACAGGCTGCCCGGCACCGACCCGTACGCGCAGGGGCCGATGGGCGGCACCGGCCCGCTCGGCCGAGGCCGCCGCTCGGTGGCCGTCGACCTCCGCCACCGCGAGGGCGCGGACGTCGTCCGTACGGTGTGCGCCCGCGCCGACGTCCTGCTCGAGGGCTACCGGCCCGGCGTGGCCGAGCGGCTGGGCCTCGGCCCGGAGATCCTGACGGCCGACAACCCGAGGCTCGTCTACGCCCGGATGACCGGGTACGGCCAGGACGGGCCGCTCGCCGGCGAGGTGGGCCACGACCTCACCTACCTGGCCTACGCGGGGGTGCTGCACGCGATCGGCGAGGCGGGTCGGCGCCCGGTGCCGCCGCTCAACCTCGTCGGCGACTTCGGTGGCGGTGGCATGGTGCTCGTCGCCGGCGTGCTCGCGGCGCTGCTCGAGCGCGAGCGGTCCGGCCGGGGCCAGGTGGTCGACGCCGCGATGGCCGAGGGTGCCGCGTACCTGTCGACGATGGTCCGAGCGGCGTACGGCGCGGGGGCCTGGCGGGACGAGCGCGGCGCCAACCTGCTCGACGGCGGCGCGCCGCACTACCGCTGCTACGAGACCTCCGACGGCCGGTGGATGGCGGTGGCGGCGCTGGAGCCGGCCTTCTGGACAGCGATGCTCGACCGCCTCGGCCTCGGTGAGGCCGGCCTGCCCTCGCCGTACGACCCGCGGGCGTGGCCGGAGCTGCACGCCCGGCTGGAGGTGGTCTTCGCCGGCCGGACCCGGGACGACTGGGTGGAGGTGTTCGCCGGCGTGGACGCCTGCGTGGCGCCCGTGCTGTCGCTCGCCGAGGCTCCGGAGCACCCGCACGCGCTCCACCGAGTCGCGTACGTCCAGGTCGGCGACGCCCCGGTGCCCGCGCCCGTCCCACGGCTCTCGCGGACGCCCGCCACCGCTGCCTCCGACGGGGGACCCGCGGCAGGCAGCAACACCGACGCGGTGCTCGCGGAGGCCGGCTTCGCCGCCGACGCCGTGCGGCGCCTCCGCGCAGGCGGCGTCGTCGCCTAGCCGATGACCACGTTCACCACCCGGCTGGGGCGATCACACGGCGTCGACGCCTCGTGGTCACACAAGGGGCCTCGTGGTGGTCAGGCGTCTCGGCACGGGCTCAGAGGGTGAGGTCCG
>DATHTV010000157.1:0-5533 GCA_035462845.1 Jiangellales bacterium | reverse complement strand
CTCGGTGACCCCGCTCCCGGTCATCTGCGTGCCCGTCCCGCTCAAGGTCCTCGACGGCCTGGACAGCCTGCTCTCGATCGTGCAGATGCCGGCCGGGGTGCCCGTGGCCACGGTCGCGGTGGGCGGCGCCCGCAACGCCGGCCTGCTCGCGGTCCGGATCCTGGCGGCGGCCGACGAGGGCCTGCGCGGGCGGATTGAGGAGTTCCAGCGCGACCTCGACGCCGCCGCCCGGGCCAAGGGACGGGCGCTGCGGGCGCGCCTCGACGCCGAGCGCTGAGCGGAACCGGTCGCGAGCCGCCGGTCCGTTCGGGGCCGCTCAGGCGGGCGGACCCAGGCGGGGCCACTCGATGGCCGGGCAGCGGTCCATGACCATCTCCAGCCCGGCGGCGGTCACCCGCCGGTAGGCGGCCGCGTCGACCACCCCGAGCTGGAACCACACCGCCGAGGCGCCGACGGCCACCGCCTCGTCGGCGATCCCGCCCGCGAGCTCGGACCGGACGAAGACGTCCACGCAGTCGACGGGGAACGGGACGTCGGCGAGGGTCCGGTAGCCCTGCTCACCGTGCACGGCCTCGGCTCGCGGGTGCACCGGGACGATCCGCTTGCCGTGCTCCTGGAGGAAGCGGGCCACGCCGTACGCCGCTCGCGCGGTGTTGCCCGACAGGCCGACGACCGCCCAGGTCTCGCAGTCCTCGAGGATCCGGCGGACCGCCTCGTCGATGTCGTGCGCGATGCCCACGGCGCGGATCCTGCCACGCCGGCCGCTCCGTCCCTGCGGGCCGTCCGGCGACGCGCCGTCAGGGCCGCCCGAGCCCCCGGTAGGTCCAGCCCGCGGCCCGCCACGCCTCCACGTCGAGGCAGTTGCGTCCGTCGATCACGTATCGCTGTCGGACGATGGTGCCCAGCTCGGCGGGGTCCATCGCGCGGAACTCGGCCCACTCGGTGAGGTGCAGCACGACGTCGGCCCCGCGGCAGGCGGCGACCGCCGAGTCGGCGTAGTCCAGCGGCGGGAAGAGCCGGCGCGCGTTGTCCATCGCCTTGGGGTCGTAGACCGTGACGTGGGCGCCCTCGAGGTGCAGCTGCCCGGCCACGGTCAGGGCCGGGGAGTCCCTGATGTCGTCGGACTCCGGCTTGAACGCCGCGCCCAGCACCGCCACCCGGTGGCCGGGGAAGTAGCCGCCGACGGCGGTCCGGGCGAGGGCGGCGACGTGCGTCCGGCGGCGGAGGTTGATCGCGTCGACCTCCTCGAGGAAGTTCAGCGCCTGGCCGGCGCCGAGCTCGCCCGCGCGGGCCATGAAGGCGCGGATGTCCTTGGGCAGGCAGCCGCCACCGAAGCCGAGACCGGCGTTGAGGAACCGCCGCCCGATCCGGGCGTCGTGGCCCAGCGCGTCGGCCAGCGCGGTGACGTCGGCACCGGTGACCTCGCAGAGCTCTGACATCGCGTTGATGAAGGAGATCTTGGTGGCCAGGAAGGCGTTGGCCGACACCTTGACCAGCTCGGCCGTCGCCCGGTCGGTGACCACCACCGGACTGCCACCGGCGATGGGCGTCGCGTACACGTCGCGCAGCACCTTCTCGGCCCGCTCCGAGGCCACGCCGAACACCAGCCGGTCGGGCTGGAGCGTGTCGTCCACCGCGTACCCCTCGCGGAGGAACTCGGGGTTCCAGGCCAGGTCGACGTCCTCGCCGGCAGGGGCCAGCCGGGCCACCCGGTCGGCCAGCCGCGCCGCGGTCCCCACGGGCACCGTCGACTTGCCGACGACCAGGCAGGGCCGGCGCAGGTGCCGGGCGAGCCCGTCCACCGCCGCGTCCACGTGGCTGAGGTCCGCGGCGAGGCTCTCGGCCTGCTGGGGTGTACCCACGCAGAGGAAGTGCACGTCACCGAACTCGGCCGCCTCCTCCAGCGACGTGCTGAACCGCAGCCGTCCGGACTCGACGTGGCGGGCCAGCAGCGGCTCGAGGTCCGGCTCGTAGAAGGGCACCCGGCCCGCCGCCAGCGCCGCCGCGCGGGCCCGGTCCTTGTCCACGCCGAGCACCTCGTAGCCGAGCTCGGCCATGCAGGCCGCGTGGGTCGCCCCGAGGTACCCGGTGCCGATGACCGTGATCCGTCTGCTCACAGGAGCCGACGATACGGACCCGCCGGAGCAGGCGGGTGAGACGGGGACGACGGGCGGCCGAGGCCCCGCCTCCCGGTCCCCCGGGACTGCGGTCACCCGGGATTGCAGTCACCCGGGTCTGCGGTCACCCGGGGTTGCCCGCCTCCACCACGGCCGGGGGGATCTCCCGCCCCTCCTGCAGGGCCGCCCAGAGCTCGCCTGCGGCGTCGGGGTCCCAGCGCACCGTGTTGCCGATGTCGCCAAGCGGCACGGTCAGGGTGTCGCCACCACCGCGGCTGACGCGCCCCATGCCCCAGCCGAAGCGGGCCAGGTCGAGCGGGCCGGTGCCGTCGTCGATGGTGAGGGCGTCGCCGCCGGCCAGCGCGAGCCGGGTCGAGCGGACCGGGTTGAGCAGCGTCGACGGCGACAGGGCGCGGTCGGAGATCGCGCCGACCACCTCGCGCTGGCGCTCGACCCGGCCGAGGTCCGCCCGCGGGTCGTACCTGGTCCGCGCGTAGCCCAGCGCGTCCGGGCCGGCGAGCACCTGGCAGCCCGCGGCGAGGTCGAGCCCGGCCTTCTCGTCGGCGATCGGCTCGGCCACGCAGATCTCGACGCCACCGATCGCGTCGACCACGGAGGCGAAGCCGCCGAACCCGATCTCGACGTAGTCGTCGATCGCCACACCCGTCGCCTGCTCCAGGGTCTGCACGAGCAGCGGGGCGCCCCCGAACGCGTACGCGGCGTTGACCCGCTCCTCGCCGAAGCCGGGGATCTCCACGAGCGAGTCGCGGGGGACGCTGATCAGCGCCGGGCGTCCGCTGCGCGGCAGGTGCAGCAGCATGATCGTGTCGGTGCGGCGGCCCTCGGTCCCCTCGCCGCCGGCCGCCAGATCGGCGAGCTGCTCCTCGGTGAGCCCCTCGCGGCTGTCCGAGCCGACGACCAGGTAGACCCTGCCGGCCGACGCGGCGGCCCCGTGGTCGTCGGGGACCGCGGCGACCTTGTCGATGCGCGACCAGGCCAGCACCCCGAGCAGGACGGCCAGGGCGAGCAGCAGCGCGAGGATCCACGCCACCGCACGCAGGAAGCGGCGGGCTGGGCTGCGCCGCCGGACGGGCCGCCGGGCCGCGGGTGGCCGGGCCGACGGTGGCCGGGCCGACGGTGGCCGGGCCGAGCCCGGCGGGCGGGCGGACGGGGGCGGCCCCTGGCCGACGGTGGGCATGATCCGCGTCCGCTCCACGGGACGCTCACCGTACGGGTCGCGCGTGCTCACCCGCGCACGCTACCGCTCCAGGCCCTACGGTCGGGTCCGTGGAGCCGCCCGCTGCCCCCCAGGAGATGCCGGACCAGACCCGTGCCGCCACCACCGGCGCGACCAGCGCCGCCGCCACCGGCGCGACCAATGCCGTGACCGGGGAGCGAGCCCCCGGACGGGTCCCCGAAGGCCGGCCGACCTCCGGGGCCCGCACATCGCTCTCCCGGATCATGACCACGCTGGACACCAACCTGCTGGGCACCGTCCACGGCGGGGTCGTCATGAAGCTCGTCGACGACGTGGCCGGCGCGGTCGCCCAACGGCACTCCGGCGGCCCGGCCGTCACCGCCTCGATGGACGAGATGGCCTTCCTGGAGCCGGTCCGGGTCGGCGACCTCGTCCACGCCCGGGCCCAGGTGAACTGGACCGGGCGGACCTCGATGGAGGTCGGCGTGCGGGTGCTGGCCGAGCCGTGGAACGAGGTCGCACCGCCGGTCCGGGTGGCGACCGCGTACCTCGTCTTCGTCGCGGTGGACGCCGCGGGCTCCCCCCGCGCGGTGCCGCCGGTGCTGCCGGAGACCGAGGAGGACCGGCGGCGCTTCGCCGAGGCGGAGATCCGGCGGACGCACCGGCTGGCGCGTCGGGCCGCCATCCTCGCCTCCCGCGCCGAACCCGAGGACCCGGACCCGCCCGACCGGCACGCTCACCCCGGCGACGGCACCTGAGGAGCGGCGGCGCGCCTTCCCGGGCGGACGATCACCCTTCGTGATACTTCGCGGATGGCCTCCACGACCGCGCCGATGCGGCCGCCCGGGCAGCCCCGGGAGCCGCGCCCCCGGCCCCCGCACCCGCGCGCCGTGGAGCGCCGGCGGCTGGCCGAGCAGCGCGCGCTGCGGCGGGCCCTCGTGCTGCTCGGGGGGACCCTCGTCGTGCCCGGCACCGCCCAGCTCGCCGCCGGGAGCCGGCGCGTGGGGCGCATCGCCCTGCGCGCCTGGCTCGCCCTGCTGCTGGCCGGTGCGCTGGTCTGGTTCCTCGTGCCGCGCGGCTGGCTCCTCGGGCTGGCGGTGCGGCCGTTCTGGCTGGGGACCTTCACCCTGCTCGCGTGGACGGTCGGGATCGCGTGGGCGCTGCTCCTGCTGGACGCCTGGCGGCTGAGCCGGCCGCCGGACCTCCGCCGCTGGCACCGGGTGGCCGTGCTGGCACTCACCCTGGCGCTGTGCGCCGCGGTGGTCGTGCCCTTCTCGTACGCGGCCCGATTCGCCTCCACCCAACGCGACCTCGTGGTCAGCCTCTTCCCCTCGGGCGAGGCGGCGGTCGCCTCCGACGGCCGGCTCAACGTGCTCCTGCTCGGCGGGGACACCGGCGACGACCGGGTCGGGACCCGGACCGACAGCATCCACCTGCTCTCGGTCGACGTGTCGACCGGTCAGCCGGTCCTGTTCAGCCTGCCCCGCAACCTCCAGCGCGCCCCCTTCCCGGACGGCACCCCGGCGGACCGGGAGTTCCCCCGCGGCTTCGAGGGGGAGGGCGACCAGTCGGCGTACCTGCTGAACGCTCTCTACACGTACGGCACGGAGAACCCCGAGCTCTTCCCCGGCGACGGCGACCCGGGTATCGAGGCGGTGCAGCAGGCGGTCTCGGCGACGCTGGGGCTGGACGTGCACTACCACGCGTTCGTCGACATGGCGGGCTTCGTCGAGCTGGTCGACGCCCTCGGCGGTGTCGAGATCGACGTCCGGCAGCGGGTGGAGATCCCGGACGCCTCGTTCGTCATCGAGCCGGGCGTGCAGCGCATGGACGGCAACCACGCGCTGTGGTTCGCCCGGTCCCGGACGGGCTCCGACGACTACGCCCGGATGGCCCGCCAGCGCTGCGTCATCTCCGCGGTGGCGGCCCAGGCCGACCCCAAGGTCGTGCTGGCCAACTACCAGGCCGTGGCCGCCGCCACGGAAGGCGTCCTGGCGACCGACATCCCCCAGGACGCGCTGCCGCGGGTGCTGGAGCTGGCGCTGCAGGCCAAGGACCGGCCGCTGACGGCGGTGCAGTTCGTGCCGCCGCTGATCCAGCCGGCCGACCCCGACCTGGACCTGATCCGGCAGACGGTCGACGACACCATCAAGGCCTCCGAGGAGTCCGCCGGCTCCGGGGACGCCGGCTCCGGGAACGGGTCGGCAGGCGCGGCTCC
>DATHTV010000156.1:0-9262 GCA_035462845.1 Jiangellales bacterium | reverse complement strand
CACGACGTCCTGCGACTGCTGGCGCAGGGCCTGGGCAACGCCGCGATCGCGGAACGCCTGGGCATCACGCTGAAGACCGTCCGCAACCTGGTCTCGAGCATCCTCAGCAAGCTGCAGCTCCCCGACCGCGCGGCGGCGAAGGACCGGGCCCGTGAGGCCGGCCTGGGACGCGGTCCGGGACAGCTTCCCGGTCGAGGCGGGACGTCGCGGGCTTGATCCCCGGGACGGCCGGCGCGGACCGTCCTCGGCATGGATGGGTCGGCGGCACTGTCGGTGCGGGGGGTCGGAAAGTCCTACAAGCGGCGGCGGGTGCTCGACGACGTCTCCTTCGACGTGAGGCGCGGTGAGGCGCTCGCCGTGATCGGCGAGAACGGCGCGGGCAAGACGACGCTGCTGCGCATCTGCGCGGGCGTCCTGGCCGCGGACACGGGGACCGTCGCCCGCCCGCCGCGCCTCGCCTACTGCCCGCAGGAGGCCGGCCTGGTCGACCACCTCACGGCCGCCGAGCACGTCCGGTACGTGGGCGCGGGACTGGGTCTGCACCGGGAGGGGGCCGCCGCCCGAGGTGGGGCGCTGCTGGACTGGCTGCGCTACCCGCCGGACGAGACCGCCACCGTGCGCGAGCTCTCGACCGGCACCAGGCAGAAGCTCAACCTGGCGCTGGCGTTGATGAACGACGGCCCGCTGGTGCTGCTGGACGAGCCTTACCAGGGCTTCGACCGCGGCACGTACGAGAACTTCTGGGACCACGTCGGGACGTGGCGCGACGAGGGTGCGGCCGTCGTCGTCGTCACCCACATGCTCGCCGAGCTGCACCGCGTGACGCACGTGCTCGAGCTGCGTACGGGCGGCGGCTGGAGCCTGGACGGGGAGAGGGGCGTGGCGGCATGAGCTGGCACCGGCTGGCCACGGTCACCGTGATGCACGGGCGCGACCTGTCGCGCCGCCGGCTCGCGCTGGCGATCCTCGTCGCGCTGCCGCTGGCGTTCTACTTCTCCGGGCGCATGCAGGTCCAGGAGGCCGGTGCGACGGCGGACGACCAGCTGTGGGTGCTGGCGTCCGGCGCCATGGGCACCAGCTGGGCGGTCGCCGTGGCGGCGCTGTTCGTGGTGAACGGCTCGAGGCGGGCCGACCAGCCGCTGCTGCTGGCCGGGTACCGGGCGGCCGAGCTGCTGCTGGGACGGGTGGTCACGGTCCTCGTCCTGGCAGCGGTCATCACCCCCGCCTTCGCCCTGCTCATCGGCTCTCAGCAGGAGGTCGACGTCCCCATGCTCGCCCTCGCCATCGGGCTCGGCTGCGTGGCCTCCGTCGCCATCGGTGTGGTCGCCGCCGCGCTCGTCCCCCGCGACATGGAGGGCGTGCTCCTCGTCATCGGTGTCGTCGGCATCCAGATGACGGTCCTTGAACAGTGGATGCCGCTCTGGGGGTCCGGGGAGCTGATGGTCCGCGCCGCCGGCGTCGAGGGTGCGGCCACCGTCGCCGAGGCCGTGGTCACCTCGCTCGTCGCGACCGCCGTGCTGATGGCCGCCGGCGTCCTGCTCTGGGTCCGCCGGGTCCGGATCCAGCCCGCCACCACCACGCTCGCGCACCGCACCGGCGACCCGGTCGCCGCCGCTTCCGACGACTGGAGGACGTCATGAGATCCACCTACCGCGTGCTGGCGTTCCTGGTCGCCGCGTGCGTCGCGGTGCAGGCAGCCGCCATCGCCATGGGCTTCTTCGGGCTCATGCACGAGATGGAGGACGGGGGCGCCGTCACCTCGAGCTACGACTGGGAGAGCAACCTCGGTGTGATGATCCACCGCTACAACGGCTCGCTCATCGCGTTGCTGGTCATCGCGCTGCTCGTCGTCTCCTTCTTCACCCGCGTCCCCGGAGCGGTCCGGTGGGCCGCCGGGCTGTTCGGGCTCGTCCTGCTCCAGGTGGCGCTGCTCTTCCCGGCCTTCGCGGTCGACGAGGCGTGGGGAGCGCTGCACGGGCTGAACGCCTTCGTCATCCTCGGGACGGCCCTGCAGGCCGGCCGACGGGTCACCCGCGTGCAGAGCGATGAACGGGTCCCGGAACCGGCGCCGGTCTGACCGGGCCGTCGTCGCCGGCCTGGCGTCGGTGGCGCTGCTCCTGCCCCTCGGCTGGTTCTGGGGGCACAGCCTGGTCCCCGACACGTACTCGGTCATGGGCATGGGGTACGCCGACCACGGCGGCGGTCCGGCGGCAGGGCACGAGGCGCACGCGCTCGGCTGGGACGGCCCGCCGGCCCAGCCCGGCGACGTCCCCGTCACCGAGCTGAGCGGCCCCTCGGAAGGCCGGCCCGACCTCGAGGTCACGGTGGTCGCCCGGCGGGAGACCGTGACCCTGGCCACCGGGGAGACGGTCGAGGGCTTCACGCTGAACCACGAGTCCCCGGGCCCGGAGATCCACGCGGAACAGGGCGACCTCGTCCAGGTGACGCTGGTGAACGAGTCCGTGGCCGGCGGGGCGACGCTGCACTGGCACGGCGTGGACGTGCCCAACGGCGAGGACGGGGTCGCCGGCGTCACCCAGGACGCGGTGGGACCCGGTGACTCCCACGTCTACCGGTTCGTCGCCGAGGACGCCGGGACGTACTGGTACCACTCGCACCAGGTCTCGCACACCCAGGTACGCGGCGGGCTGTTCGGGGTGCTCGTCGTCGAGCCGACGTCCGCTCCCGACGAGCTGGACGTCGTCGCCGCGGTGCACACCTACCAAGGGCTGCGCACTGTCGGCGGCGCGACCGGGGAGACGCGGGTGGACGTCGAGCCGGGCGCACCGGTACGGGTGCGCGTGGTCAACACCGACGACGGGCCGCTCGACGCCCAGGTCGTCGGTGCGGCCTTCCGCGTGCTCGCGGTCGACGGCCGCGACGTCGCCGGCCCCGCCGACGTCGAGGACCGGTCCGTGCGAGTGCCGGCCGGCGGACGGGCGGACCTGGGGCTCGTGGGGCCTCCCGCCGGCTCCGCCGTGCGGGTCCAGCTCGGCGACCGGGCCGGGCCGTCGCTGGTCCTCGGCCGTGCCGGCAGCGCCGCCCCGCCGGCGGAGGACGTCCGGCCACGGCTCGACCTGCTCTCGTACGGCTCACCGGCCCCGCTCGGCTTCGACCCGGAGACGGCCGACCGCCGCTTCGAGTACTCGATCGGGCGGCGTCCCGGCTTCGTCGACGGCATCCCCGGGCTGCAGTGGTCGATCAACGGGCACCTGTTCCCCGACGTCCCGATGTTCGTGGTCGAGGAGGGCGACGTCGTCCGGATGACGCTGGAGAACCACTCCGGCCAGCTGCACCCGATGCACCTGCACGGTCACCACGCCGTCGTGCTCAGCCGCGACGGGACGGCCGCCTCGGGCAGCCCGTGGTGGGTCGACTCCCTGGACGTGGAGTCCGGCGAGTCGTACGAGGTCGCCTTGGTGGCCGACAACCCGGGCATCTGGGCCGATCACTGCCACAAGCTGCCGCACGCCGCCGAGGGACTCGTCGCCCACGTCGCGTACGCGGGCGTCAGCACGCCCTTCCGGATCGGGGGGACGGCGGGCAACGAGCCGGAGTGAGGCCGCCCGTACCCTCTCCGGGTGACCCCGAACGCCCCGCCCGAGATCCGTCGGCGCCGGCAGACCCCGCTGGACGTCGTGCGCGGCGCCCTCATCGGCCTCGCCGAGGTCGTGCCGGGGGTGAGCGGAGGCACGATCGCGCTGGTCACCGGCGTCTACGACACGCTGATCGTCGGGGCCGGCCACGTCGTCAGCGGGGTGCGCGAGGGGGTCGTGGACGCGGTCCGCGGCCGCGGGGCAGGGCGGGCCCGGGAGGAGATGCGCCGGGCGCACTGGGCGCGGCTGATCCCGATCGGCCTCGGCATGGTCACCGCGGTGATCATCGGCGCGCGGGTCCTCGAGCCGGTCCTCGAGGAGAACCTCGAGCAGGCCCGCGCAGTCTTCTTCGGCCTGATCCTCGCCTCGCTGGTCGTCCCGGTCCGCCTGCTCACCGCGTACGTCGGCCGGCGACTGACGCTGCGCGAGTGGGTGCCGGGGATCGTCGCGGCGGCGGCCGCCTTCCTCCTCACCGGCCTGCCGCCCGGGCAGGTGTCCGACCCGCCGCTGATCGCGGTCGGCCTCGCCGCCTCGGTCGCGATCTGCGCGCTGGTGCTCCCGGGCGTCTCGGGGTCGTTCTTCCTGTACACGGTCGGTCTCTACGAGACGACCCTGCAGGCGGTCAACGAGCGCGACCTGGCCTACCTCGCCGTCTTCGCGCTCGGCGCGGTCATCGGGCTGGCGTCGTTCGTCAAGCTGCTGCAGTGGCTGCTCGAGCACCGCTACCAGGTCACGCTGGTCGTCATGACCGGGCTGATGGCCGGTTCCCTGCGCGCCCTGTGGCCGTGGCAGACCGAGGACCGTCAGCTGCTGCCACCCGGTGACGACGCGCCGATGATGGTGCTGCTCGCCGTGCTGGGCGCGGGCGTCGTCCTCACCCTGGTCGCGATCGAGGCGCGGATCTCGACGGGCAAGGTCCAGCTGCCCGGCGGCAGCGCCCACGACCCGCGGTAGGTCGCCGGGTCAGCGCTAGATCCGCTCGGGCTGCACCCGGTCGTCCGGGGGCTCGGACGCCTCGGTCGGGTCGTAGGGCTCCACCGCGTGGACGCCCGCGACGGCCGAGATGACCCGCCCGACCCGACCCTCCAGCGCCCGGGCCAGCTCCGCGGCGGCCAGGTCGTAGGTGCGGTGCCGCTCCACGATCCGGGCATCGGCCGTGAGCAGGCGGTGCCGGACCTCGCGCAGGCGCTCGTCGGCCGGCGCGCCGGGCTGGGCGTCCACCTGGACGAGTATCTGGTCGACCGTGCGGGCGAGCGCCTGCTCCGTACGGGCCTGGACCGGCGGTGGCGCACCCGGCAGGGCGGCCGCGGCCCGCAGCTCGGCCAGCCGGTCGGCCGACTCCGCGGACACCGCGTGGGGGCGGACCGCGGCGAGCAGCTCGTCGACCACCGCGTGCCGGTCCTGCAGGGCCAGGTCGAGCTGGCGCCACGCCTCCTCGACCCCCGAGCGCAGGCGGGTCAGCCGCCCGACGGCGACGGCGAGCACGACGACCGCAGCCATCAGGACGACCACGGCCGCCACGAGCAACCCCACGCGCCGACGGTATCCCCCGGACGCGCCTCGCGCCCGGCGCCCGGCCAGGTCAGCGACAGCCCGTCAGGCCAGGCCGAGGTCGGCGAGCCCGTACGCGGCCCGGTAGCCGAGCCCGGCCTGCTCGACGCGCTCGCGGGAGCCGGTCGCACGGTCGACGATCACCGCGACGCCTACGACCTCCGCGCCCGCGTCCCGCAGGGCCTCCACCGCGGTCAGGACGCTGGCGCCAGTGGTCGAGGTGTCCTCGACGGCGAGCACCCGTCGCCCGGCCACGTCCGGGCCCTCGACCCGCCGCTGGAGGCCGTGGGCCTTCTCGGCCTTGCGCACGACGAAGGCGTCGAGCACCCGGCCTCGCCGGGCCGCCGCGTGCAGCATCGCGGTCGCGACCGGGTCCGCGCCCAGCGTCAGCCCGCCCACAGCCTCGTACGTCAGGTCGGCGGTGAGGTCGATCATCACCTCGCCCACCAGCGGGGCAGCGACACCGTCGAGCGTCACGCGGCGCAGGTCCACGTAGTAGTCGGCCTCCCGTCCGGAGGAGAGCACGACCCGGCCGTGCACCACGGCCTTGTCACGGATCTGCTCGCGGAGCCGGTCGGCCGCGTCGGAGGGCGTCACGGGCGTGGTCACGGGTCGCGAGCGTACGGGAGCACTGCGGAGCCTTCGCCGCATGGCCGGACCGCCCGGCGGGTAAGCAGGGCTGGTGACCGTGCAGCACCCCTCCCCCGCCGGCGCGGGACACAGCTCAGGACGCACCCCGCTCGTCCGACCCCGCCGCCGGCCCCGCCCCGCCCCCGTCGAGCCCGTCGAGCCCGTCGAGCCGGTCCAGGGGGCGCAGGAGAGCACCGGCTGGCTGGACCTGGCCCGGGTCGTCGCCATCGGGGCGGTGGTCCTCGTCCACGTGCTCGCCCCCGCGGTGAACGGCACGTTCGTCGAGGAGGGCACGTCCTCGTGGTGGCTGGCGAACGCGCTCAACGCCGCCTCGCGCTGGTGCGTCCCCGTCTTCCTCATGGTGAGCGGCGCCCTGATCCTCGACCCCCGCCGGGTGGAGCGGCCGCGCGACTTCTACCGCAAGCGGATGACCCGCATCGGCATCCCGCTGGTCGTGTGGACCGTCGTCTACCTGGCGTTCCGGCGCTGGTTCCTGGCCGAGCCGGTGGGTCTCACGGACGCCGGCCGGGACGTGCTCTCGGGCACGCCCTTCCTCCAGCTCTACTTCCTCTTCGTCCTGCTCGGGCTCTACCTCATCGCCCCGTTCCTGCGGATCGTGCTCCGGCACACGACCCGCCGCATGCAGGCCGGCTTCGCGGCCGTGATGCTGGGCCTGGGCGTTGTCGACCAGGCCGCGGCCACGCTGGCCGGCGTGGGCGGGGCCAACGCCGCGACCCGGTTCCTGCCGTTCGCCGGGTACTTCGTCGCCGGGTGGGTGCTGCGCGACATGGCGCTGGACCGCAGGATCGTGCGGATCGCCGCCGCCGCCTTCGTGGCCTCGGTCGTGGTGACCGCGGCCCTCACCGGCCTGACCACGGTGCCCTCCGGCTGGGGCGCAGGTGGGCGCTACCTCTACGGCTTCCTCAGCCCGCCGGTCATCGTCATGTCGGTCTCGGCGCTGGTCCTGCTGCGGTCGCTCGGGCAGCGACTCGGCACGCGTCACGGTGGGAGGCTGACGGCCCTGTCCGGCCTGACCTTCGGGGTCTTCCTCGTCCACCCGCTGGTGCTCTACCCACTGCAGTCGGCTTGGCCGCTGCCGCCCGAGCTGGTGCCCTTCACGGCCGTGATGGTCGTGCACTGGGCGCTGACCACCGCAGCGGCGCTCGCGATCACGTGGGTGCTGCTGCGGATCCCGTACGCGCGGGCCACCGTCTCGTAGCGCCCCTTCGCTACGACCGGCGCCTCTCCCCGCTCGTACGGAGGGCGTAGCGACGGCCACCCTCGACGACCAGGCGACGGGGGGCGTGCCGGAGGCCCATCGCGGCGATCTTGTAGCGGCGGGACGGGACCGAGACGACCCGGCCACGTCGCAGGTCCTGGATCGAGCCCTCCACGACCTGCTCGGGCGTCAGCCACGCGAAGCGCGGCATACCCTCCATGCGCATCCCGGCGCGCTGGTGGAACTCCGACCGTACGAAGCCGGGGCAGAGGGCCTGGACCACGACGCCGGTCCCGCGCAGCGAGCCCGCCAGGCCCTCGCTGAAGCTGGTGACCCACGCCTTGTGCGCGCTGTACGTGCCGCGCGGGAACCATCCCGCCACCGAGCTGACGTTGACGACCGCACCCCGGCCACGCTCCACCATGCCGAGCAGGGCGGCGTGGGTGAGGCGCAGCACCGCGCGGACCAGCACGTCGAGCATCCGCTCCTCGTCGGCGATGTCGTTGGCCAGGAAGCGCTTGCGCAGCGCGAAGCCGGCGTTGTTGACGAGCAGGTCGACGGGACGGTCAGCGGAGCCGAGCCGGTCCTCGACCCGGCTCAGGGCGGCCGGGTCGGCGAGGTCGGCCGCGAGGACCTCGACCTCGCGCCCCGAGGCGGCGCCGATCTCGGCGCCCACCGCCTGGAGTCTCTGCTCGTCCCGGGCGACCAGGACGAGGTCGTGGCCGGACTCCGCCAACCGGCGGGCGTAGGCCAGGCCGATGCCGGACGTGGCTCCGGTGACGAGGGCGACGGGCACCCGGCGACCCTAGCGAGCCGGTGCGCCGTCGGGTTCGCCCGCCTCGTACCCTCCCGGAGGTGAGCGCCTCCCGAGCGGCCGTCCGCGTGCAGGGTCTGGGCACCACCGTCTTCGCGGAGATGACCGCTCTGGCCACGGCGACGCACTCGGTCAACCTGGGACAGGGGTTCCCCGACACCGACGGCCCGGCCGAGCTGCTCGAGCGGGCGGTGGCCGCGATCCGGTCCGGCCGCAACCAGTACCCGCCCGGCGACGGCGTCCCCGAGCTGCGCGCCGCGATCGCGGCCGACCGGCTGCGCCGCTACGGCCTCGCCTACGACCCCGCCGGCGAGGTGCTGGTCACCACAGGGGCAACCGAGGCGATCGCCGGCGCCGTGCTCGGCCTGGTCGACCCGGGCGCCGAGGTGGTCGCCCTCGAGCCGTACTACGACTCGTACGCGGCGATGATCGCGATGGCGGGAGGCGTCCGCGTCCCGGTGACGCTGCGGGCCCCGCGCTACCGCCTCGACGTCCACCGGCTGCGGGCGGCCGTGACCCGGCGGACCCGGGTGATCCTGCTCAACTCCCCGCACAACCCGACCGGTGCCGTGCTGACGGCCGACGAGCTCGCCGCGGTCGCCACCGTCGCCGTCGAGAACGACCTCGTCGTCGTCGCGGACGAGGTCTACGAGCACCTCGTCTTCGGCGGTGCGGCGCACGTGCCGATCGCCACTCTCCCGGGCATGCGCGAGCGCACGCTCGGCATCGGCTCCGCGGGCAAGACGTTCTCGGTCACCGGCTGGAAGGTCGGCTGGGTGACCGGGCCGCGGGAGCTGGTGGCGGCGGTGCGGGCGGCCAAGCAGTTCCTCACCTACACGTCCGGGGCGCCGTTCCAGCCGGCCGTCGCGTGGGCCCTCGAGGAGGCCGGCGACTGGGTCGACGGGCACCGGGCGGCGCTGGAGGCCCAGCGCGACCAGCTCTGCGCCGGGCTGGACGCGCTCGGCTTCGAAGTGCACCGCCCGGACGGGACGTACTTCGTCACGACCGACGTCCGCCCGCTCGGGTGGGGGGACGGCATGGAGTTCTGCCGCGCCCTCCCGGAGCGAGCCGGCGTCGTCGCGATCCCGAACCGGGTCTTCTACGACGACGCCGAGGCGGGCCGGCCGCTGGTGCGGTGGGCCTTCTGCAAGCGGCCGGCCGTGCTCGCCGAGGGCCTGCGGAGGCTGGGGGCGGCTCAGCTGACCCGATAGCGGGCGCGTTCGCGCGTGCCGGCGAGGCGCCGAGCGCGGGGGGCGCCGAAGGCGGGCTCGGGCAGTGAGGGGCGCCGACCCCGGCCCCCGCGGGAGGGGTGAGCCCGCTTGCTGGCCCGGAACCGCCCTCGGCGCGTACGGGCGAGACGCCGAAGGCGGGTTCGGGCAGTGAGGGCTGCCGGCCGTGGGCGGATAAGCCCCCTGGCTCAGGCGCGAGCCCCCTTGCTGGCCCGGAACCGCC
>DATHTV010000155.1:0-8060 GCA_035462845.1 Jiangellales bacterium | reverse complement strand
AGCCCCTCGCGAAAGCTCGACGCCTCGATCCCCAGGCCGGTGACCGCCCCGCCGAGCGTGATCGTGCGCAGCTGCGGGACCACGGCCGGCATCAGCCCGTACGGGAGCGTGGCGTCGACCAGGTCCTCGTACGTGGTCATGCCGAGGACGTCGGCCGTGCGGGCGACCGGGTCGACCCGGAGGACACCGGACAGGCCCTCGACGTCGAGGACGACGCCGCTGGGCGGGCGGCGTGGCCGGAACAGGTTGGACGTCCGCTTGCCCAGGCGCACGGGGGTGCCCGGGGGGACCGCTGCCAGCCGGGAGCGCAGCCGTTCCGCCGTGGCGGCGTAGGTCGCCGGGCTCGACTCGAGCGTCGACATGGCCCCGACCTTAAAGATCGTCGCGGGCGGCGTCCAAGGGGGTCCCGGCCGGCGGCCTCAGCGGCCGGGGATGACCGGCTGGGGGCTGCGCCGGTGGCGGCCCCTCGGGGGCTCCTCGTCCGCACCCTCGCGCGTCGTGGTCCGAGTGGTCGGGCGCAGGACCTCCTCGGCCAGGCCCTGCAGGGACGCCAGGCCGTCACCAGCGGAGTCGATCCACTGCACGGTCGTGCCGTCGCCGTGCCCGTGCACCGTCAGCAGGTCGTCGAGCGAGGCCCACGAGATGGTCGACGGGTGCCGGGAGCGCCAGCGCAGCACGACGTGGCCGTCGCCGAACTGCACGCCGTAGGCGACCACGCCGATGCCGGAGACCCCGGTGTAGTCGACGTGGCGGACCAGCGCGAACCGGCGGGGGAGCACCCCATCACCTCACCACGGACGTGCGTGCGCTTACTCAGGGCCCCCGTCGACCGGACGACGATGCCCGGCCGTGCCGCCGCCCATCTTGGACGAGTGGGACACCCCGTGTCACTACCCGTGGGCGGCGGGTCGCCGGGGTGGCGTGCCGCCGCCAGGTACTAGCGTCGACGGATGACCGCAGTGGCCCGTCCTGTCCCCAGCATCTCCGTGGCCAGCGTCTCCGGCAGCCGACCGCTGGGCGGCGACACCCGGCCGTACCTCTCGCGCAACCCGGCCCGGCTGGACGAGGTCGTCGCCGAGGTCGCACTGGCCGGCCCGGGCACCCTCGTCGCCGCCGCTCGTGCCGCGCGGGAGGCCCAGCGGGCCTGGGCGGACGTGCCCGCGCCGGTCCGGGGCGCGGTCGTCGGCAACCTCGGCCGCCTTGTCGCCGACAACGCCGAGGCGCTCGCCGCGCTGGTGACTCGCGAGATCGGCAAGCCCCTGGCGGAGGCCCGCGGCGAGGTCCAGGAGATCGTCGACACCTGCGACTTCTTCCTCGGGGAGGGGCGCAGGCTGTACGGGCAGACCGTGCCGAGCGAGATGCCCGACAAGCAGCTGTTCACGTTCCGCGTGCCCCTGGGCGTGGCGGCCGTCGTGACCGCCGGGAACTTCCCGGTCGCCGTGCCCTCCTGGTACCTCGTCCCCGCCCTGCTCTGCGGGAACGCGGTCGTCTGGAAGCCGGCGGAGTACGCCGCCGCGAGCGCGCAGGCGCTGTACGACCTCGCGCTGCACGCGGGAGTGCCGGAGGGCGTCCTGGCGCTGGTGACGGCCGGCGGCCCCGCCACGTACGCCGGTCTCGAGCAGGCACTCGACGCCCGGCTGGTGGACAAGATCGGGTTCACCGGCTCCAGCGCGGTGGGCACCCGGGTGGGCGAGCTGGCCGGCCGGCACCTGCAGTCCCCCTGCCTCGAGCTCGGCGGCAAGAACCCCATGGTGGTCGCGCCGGACGCCGACCTGGACCTGGCCGTCGAGGGGGCCCTGTTCGGGGGGTTCGGCACGGCGGGACAGCGCTGCACCTCGCTCGGCACGGTGATCGTGCACGAGGAGGTCCACGCGGCGTTCCTCGAGCGGCTCGCCGCCGCGCTGGGCGCCGCGCGGATCGGCGACCCGACGCAGGACGTCCTCTACGGACCCCTGCTGGACGAGAAGTTCGCGACCTCGTACGAGAAGCACCTCGGCTCGATCGCCGGGCACCACCGCGTCCTGGGGTCGACCGGTGTCGGGCGGATCGGGCCCGGCAACCCGCGCGACGGCTTCGTCGGGGACGCGCAGGCCGGGCTGTACTACCACCCGGTGGTGCTCGACGGCGTGCGCGCGGACGACGCGGTTTTCCTCGAGGAGACCTTCGGACCGCTGGTCGGCGTCACGACCTACCGGCACCTCGACGAGGCGATCGAGCTGGGCAACCTCCCCGGGTACGGCCTGTCCTCGGCCGTCTACACGACCGACCCGGCGACCGCGTTCCGGTTCCGGCGCGGCATCTCGGCGGGCATGGTCAGCGTCAACAACTCCACGTCCGGCGCGGAGGCGCACCTGCCGTTCGGCGGGAACGGCCGGTCGGGCAACGGATCGCGCCAGTCCGGCGTGTGGGTCCTGGACCAGTTCACCCGCTGGCAGTCGATGAACTGGGACTACTCGGGGCGGCTGCAGAAGGCGCAGATGGACGTCGGCACGGTCGAGGCGGACCTCGGCTACCGGCTGCCCTGACGGCCGAGCCGGTGCCCGACCCCGCGCGGCCCGTGGTGGACCCGGTCGAGGCCCACCTGGGTGCGGGCCTGGCCGCGCTCGGCGGCACGGACCGCTCGGCCGCGAGTGTGGAGTCGCCCGTGCGCCACGCGGCACGTGCGCTCCACGGTGATCACCTGCCGGAGGTGATGGCGGCGTGGGAGGCGGGCCTGCTCAGCCGGCGGCTCGACCACGAGGCGCGCCGGCTCAGGAGCGCCGGCCGGGGTCTCTACACGATCGGGTCTGCCGGCCACGAGGCCAACGCGGCGGTGGCTGCGGCGCTGCGGCCGACCGACCCGGCGCTGCTGCACTACCGCTCCGGCGGCTTCTACTGCCTCCGGGCCGGTCAGGTGGCGGGGGTCGACCCCGTGGAGGACGTGCTGCTGGGCCTGGTCGGGGCCGCCGACGAGCCGATCGCGGGTGGACGGCACAAGGTCTTCGGCCGGGTGGAGCTCTCGGTGATCCCGACGACCTCCACCATCGCCTCGCACCTGCCCCGGGCGGTCGGGCTGGCGGTGGCCCTGGACCGGGCGCGGCGGCTCGGGGCGCCGACGCCGTGGACTCCCGACGCGGTGGTGGTGGCGAGCTTCGGGGACGCCTCGGTCAACCACTCCACGGCGCTCGGGGCGTTCAACTCCGCCGGCTGGTGCGTGCGCCAGGGGATCCCGGTGCCGCTCCTGCTCGTGTGCGAGGACAACGGCCTCGGCATCAGCGTCCCGTCACCACGCGGCTGGGTCGCGGACGTCCTCGGCTCGCGCCCCGGCGTCCCGTACGCCGCGGCGGACGGGAGCGACCTGGCGGAGGCCAACGCGGTGGCCGTGGATGCCGTCGCCCGGGTCCGCGCCGACCGCCGCCCGGTCGTGCTGCACCTGCGGACCGTCCGGCTGATGGGTCACGCCGGCGCCGACGTGGAGTCCGCCTACCGCCCGGCGGCCGACATGGCGGCCGACCTCGCCCGGGACCCGTTGCTGGTCACCGCCCGACGACTGGTCGCCGAGGGAGTGCTGACGCCCGCCGAGGCGGTCAGCTGCTGGGAGGCGGCCGGGGATCGGGTGCGCCGCACTGCGTCGGAGGTGGTCCGCCGGCCCCGGCTCACCGGCCGGGGAGCCGTGACGGCACCGCTCCGCCCCGGGCTGTCCGGTGCGCTCGCCGCCGCGGCCGGGCGGGCCGCGTCGCCGGTCGACCGCCGCCGCGTCCACGGCGACCGGCTGCCCGAGGACGAGGGCCGGCTGACCCTGGCGCAGGCGATCAACCGCACGCTCCTCGACGCAGCGGCGGCAGACCCGGGCTTGCTGGTCTTCGGTGAGGACGTCGCTCGCAAGGGGGGCGTGTACGGGGTGACGCGCGGCCTCGCCGAGCGACTCGGACGATCACGCGTCTTCGACACGGTGCTCGACGAGCAGGCCGTGCTCGGGCTGGCGCTGGGCTCCGGGCTGGCGGGGCTGCTGCCCGTGGCCGAGATCCAGTACCTCGCCTACCTGCACAACGCCGAGGACCAGATCCGAGGTGAGGCGGCGAGCCTGGCGTTCTTCTCTCAGGGCCGGTTCCGCAACCCGGTGGTCGTCCGGATGCCGGCGTTCGCCGACCCGGACGGCTTCGGCGGGCACTTCCACAACGACAACGCCCTCGGGGTGCTGCGGGACGTCCCCGGCCTGCTGGTGGCCGTCCCCTCCCACCCGTCCGACGCCCCGGCCCTGCTTCGTACGTGCCTGGCAGCGGCCCGCGTCGAGGGTCGCGTCTGCGTGGTCCTCGAGCCAACCGCGCTCTACCACGCCCGGGACCTCGACCCCGGTGACGGCGCCTGGACCGCGCCGTACGCATCCCCGGAGCGGTGGGCTGCCGACCACGTACGGGTCGGTGCCGGGCGCGTGCACGGGGACGGCGCCGACCTGCTCCTCGTCACCCTGGGGACCGGCCTGCCGGTGTGCCTGGCGGTGGCGCGGACCCTCGCAGCCGAGGGCGTCGGGGCTCGCGTGCTCGACCTCCGCTGGGTGCTGCCCCTCCCGGTCGACGACCTGGTCCGGGAGGCCGCGGCGACCGGCCGGGTGCTCGTCGTCGACCCGACCCGCGCGTCGGCCGGTGTCTCGGAGGGGGTCGTGACAGCGCTCGTGGACGCGGGCCTCTCCGGGCCGGTACGCCGGGTGGCGGCGGCCGACTCGTTCCTGCCGCTGGGGCCGGCGGCGGCCGACCTGCTGCCATCTGCCGGATCGGTGGTGGCGGCGGCTCGGGATCTCGTAGGGAGGTGACCGGGCATCGCTTGTCGAGCGGGCCAGCTGCTCCGGAGCGTAGCGCCAGGTCATGTCCCCCGAGGTGATCGGTCCACAGGGGAGTCATGCGATCTTGTTGGACGTGTTCGAACACCTGTACGATAGCGGGATGCAGGACGGATCGGTCGTCACCAGCGCCCCGCCAGAGCTGGCGGCGGCGGTCGCCGTGCTGGGCCGGGTGTCGCTGGCCGGGGCTGACGCCGACACCGCGCTGGACGTGGTCCTGGCCGCACGGCATGCCGCTGCCGCGGCGCTGGCGGTCGAGGCGGATGCCCTGGCCCGGCTCTCCGCGACCTATCCCGAGTGCGGCATGTCCGGCCGGGACGGCCTGCACCGGGCGGTGGTCTTCGAGCTGATGGCGGCCATGGGGTGCGCCCAGCTGTCGGCGGCCAACCGGCTGGCCCTGGGCGAGTCACTGGCCGAGCTTCCGGCGCTCGGCGCCGCCCTGCGGGCCGGCACGCTGGACGTGCCGGCCGGCCTGATGCTGCTGGAGAAGGTCGGCACCCTTCCGACCCTCGAGCTACGGCTCGAGGCGGTCTCGCGGCTCCTGGCCGCCCATGCCGCGGTGGACGGGGGACTCACTCGCCCACAGCTGTCGCGGCTGGCCGGCCGCGTGGTCGCCGCACTCGACCCCTCGAGCGCTGAGGACCGCCAGCGCAACGCGGTCCGGGACCGGCGGGTCTGGCACCAGCCGGCACCTACCGCAGGCGAGGAGGCCACGCTCGGCATGACCGGGCCGGCTGAGCGGGTCGCGCTCTGCGCTCAGAGCATCGACGCCCTGGCTCGGGCCATCCTGGGTGCCGCGCACGCGGCGGCCCGCGCCTCCCGCCCGGACGCTGACCGCCCGGAGACGCGACGAGGGCCCGTGGACCGAGTCGGGAGCCCCTGCGGCGACGGCTCGGGCGAACGGCACTCCGGCGGAGATCCGCGCCCGGTTGGTGACGCCCGTGGACGCGACGACGGTGACGGCGACGGCTCCGCAGAGCGGGTGACGCTGGACCAGGCGCGCTTCGACGCCCTGGACTGGCTGATCACCGGGCGCCCCGCCGCCGCCCACCCCGCTTGGCCGGCCCGTGGCTCGCACGGCGCGGACGGCGACGACGCCCGAGTGGACGGCGACTCCGTGGGCGACCGCGACCTGCAGACCGACGATGGTGCCTCCGACCACGCCGACCAGGGCGACGTTGTCCCAGGCACCACGGACCCGGGCGCCACTGACCCGGGCGCCACAGACCCGGGCGCCGCTGACCCGGGCCTAGCTGCTTTCGATGCGGATGACGACCCGCTGGTCCGCGACGCCGTGACCCGTGGCCTCCGCGCCGGGGATCCAGGGGTCTTCCGCAGCCGTCAGCCCGTCGGGGACGACGCGACTGACGGAGCGGGATCGGGCTGCGACTGCGGTCGGCCACGAGTCTCCGTGACTGCCCAGATCACGCTGTCCCTGTCGACGTTGCTCGGTCTCGACGACGCGCCCGGGGAGCTCGCCGGTCACGGCCAGGTCCCGGCCTCGGTGGCCCGCGAGCTGGCGGCATCGGCGACCGTCTGGCGGCGGTTGCTGACGGATCCCGTGGACGGGCACCTCGTGACCCAGGCGATCCGGTCCTACCGGCCCAACGCGGCGATCGCCGAGTTCGTCCGCGCCCGGGCCGGCGGGGTGTGTGCCGCGAGGGGCTGCACGGCGCGCCACACCTTGCAGATCGACCACAACGACCCGTACCCACGCGGTCCGACCAGCGCCACCAACAACACCGTGCTGCACCAGACGCATCACGAGGGCAAGACCTGCGGCGCCTGGTGCCACCTCCTGCACCCGGAGACGGGCGCGCTCACGCAGATCTCCCCGTTGGGCCGCAGGTACACCACTCGAGCGCTGCCTCCACTCGGCGGGTCGCTGGTCGGGCCGCCCCATGTGGGAGACGCAGCGGGTGCAGCGGGTGCAGCGGGTGCAGCGGGAGCAGCGGGTGCGGCAGGCGCGGCGCGTCCGGCGGATCCCGGTGAGCGCGCAGACGAACGGGACGCTGTCGTCGACCTCCAGGAGGACCCCCACGAGGGCTCGTTGGAGCAGCATCTGACCGCCCTGCTACGCCGGACGCCTGCAATCGGGCAGCCCAGGCGGTGCCCAGCAGTCGAGATCCTCCCCTGGCGACACCACCGGCGGAGCGGCTGAGCCGACGCGCGGCGCGACTGGACGGCGCCGGCGTCCGCACGCGCACCAACTGCTCAGCCGAGGTTGCAGACATCGGCCAGCAGCGCCCCCATGGCGTCGCGGGCCGCACCACGGGCCTCGACGGGGAGCCAGATCGGCTCACCACCGTCGAGCGACACCCAGGCGGCGAAGACGTACGTCTTCTTGCTCTCCAGCAGTGCGTGCGGATCGCAGCGGGGAGAGCCGACCCGAACGGCGACGGCCGCGCTCCGCACCGTGGATGGCAGTGTGGCCACTGCAGGCGGTCCGGCGTCGAGGGGTTCGAGACCGAAGATCACCGTCGGCGCGGTGTCGACCAGGACGATCTCCGGTCGCTCGGTCGCGCCAGGCCGCCGATCGAGCTCGAGCGTCCCCACGAGGTCGGCGCCGTCGCGGGTCCACGTGTCCCCGAAGGCCAGCTCCGCCACAGCAGCGACCCGGCGCTCGCCGCAGAGCCGAGTGACCAGCCGGTCGAGCACGTCGCCCGTCACCGGAACCGTGATCTCCGCATCCTGGGAGTCACCGGTCACGAGCCTGACGTGCGGGTCGACCACCGCCGCCGGCTCACCGGCGCAGTCGGGCTCGCCGTACTGGACGCGGACGTCGACGCGCCGCCCCGGCCCGAGGGCGTCGCCGTCGGTCCGGTCCACCGCGGAGGGGTCCAACGGCGGGGCCACCAGCTCGACCCGGCGTACGGAGACGGGGTCCGGGCCGTCGTTGCGCAGGCTCACCCGGACGATCTCGGCGACCTGGTCCTGGCGGGACTGGACCACCTCGGCGCTGAGCGGGCTGTCGGAGGAAGGCTCCGTGGAACCGGCAGCGGGAGACCCGGCCGGCTCCGCCGCGTCGGCTGCACAGGCCGAGCTGACGAGCAGCAGCGCGACGGCAAGGACCTGGCTCCGGTGGCCCGCTCTGTGGCGCCCGGACAGCGGACAGATTCGAGCGCAGGTGCTTCCGCGAAGGCGCCTCAGCAGCTGGGCGTTGAGAGCGACGACGATGGTCGACACGCTCATCAGGACCGCGCCGAGCGCCGGCGCCGGGACCAGGCCCCACGGCGCGAGCACG
>DATHTV010000154.1:0-19287 GCA_035462845.1 Jiangellales bacterium | reverse complement strand
CCTTCACATCCGCCCACTCGCCTTTCGTCAGCACAGCCACCTGGTCCGCGCCGGACCTGGTGGGCGAGAACAGCACGGAATCGTAACCGACCTGGTTATCGTCGGTCGCGTCGAAGATGTAGGCGTTCAGACCGTACTTATCCACGCCGAAATCGAGCACGCGCAGGCGCATTTCCTTGGCCGGGCTGAAGGAGTTCGGGACGTCCGTCCAGCCAGAAGCATCCACCGGCGCGGCGCCGGGGAAGGCGGCCTGCCCGGCAAAGCCAGCCGGGTGGTCGTACTGCAGGCCAAAGGCAGTCACGAAGTTGGCCAGATCGTTGGGGTCAACGTAGTTGGTAGCGATACCGCGCCCGGAGAAGAACCCGCGGTAGTCGATGGTCGGGCCGTTGATCACGGCGTTGCGCCCGCCGGCCCATTCGATCTGCGCCACCTTCTTGCCGCCGCGCTCGGCTGCCTGGGCGATGGTCTCAGCCTGAACAACGCCAGGGTCAAAGGCGGCGGTGCGGTTGGCAAACGGCTGGCCGTTGCGGTGGAAGGTGTTGTTGGTCGAGCCGTGCACAGCCGACCAGGCGCCGGTGGCCAGCGAGTACCAGCCCGCGCCGGTGTTGGGCGGGGCCTGGGTCAGCAGCCCGCCGTCGGACGCCGAGACACCCTTCCTGAGCATGGCGCCCATGGTCGGGAGCTCCCCGCGGGCGACGTACTGCGCCACGAGATCCTGCCGCAGGCCGTCGGCGGCGAAGAAGACCGCCTTGTCGGCCCCCTTGCCCGCGGCCGCCGGTGGCCCTACAGGTGTCCCTGCCGGGGGAGCCGCACCGGCTGGGCCCGCGACGAGGGCGAGCGCGCCCATCGCGAGCGCGGTGAGGAGGGTGACGAAGCGGCGGCTGGACCTCATGGGCACCTCCGGCAGGTTCGCGACGCGGTCGCGCGACCATCCGTGAACGTACGCCCAGGGGTACCGGCCCGACTAGCGCGTGATCCGCTGCCGTCCGACTCCGTACCGTGAGCGTGGCACGCTGGCCGGGGCAGCGACGGGAGGTACGCGGTGGCCGACCGCAGGCGGGTGAACGACCTGGCTCTCCTCCACGCGGAGACGCGCGAGGAGTGGCGCGCCTGGCTCGCCGAGCACCACGACAGCGAGCCCGGTGTCTGGCTGGTGTCCTGGCGGAGCTCGACCGGTCGCGGGTCCGTCCCGTACGAGGCGGCCGTCGAGGAGGCCCTGTGCTTCGGCTGGGTCGACAGCACCGTGCGCGTGCTCGACGAGGAGCGCTCGGCCCAGCTCATGACCCCGCGCAAGCCGAGCAGCACGTGGGCACGGACCAACAAGGAGCGCGTCGAAAGGCTGCTGGCGGCGGGGCGCATGGCACCAGCGGGGATCGCCGCGGTCGAGGTCGCGAAGGCCAACGGCAGCTGGACGGTGCTCGACTCGGTGGAGGCCATGGAGGTGCCGGACGACCTCGCCGCTGCGCTCGACGCGGAGCCGGGAGCTCGTGCCGCCTTCGACGGGTTCAGCCCGTCGCGGCGCAAGGGCATCCTCTGGTGGGTCAAGAGCGCCAAGCGTGCAGAGACCCGTCAACGCCGGATCGCCGAGACGGCGCGCCTGGCCGCCCAGGGCATCTCCGCGGTGCCCTGAGCCACGCCGCCCCGCGCGCCACCCGCCTGCCGCACCCGCCTGGGTGGAGACTCGGCCGGAGGAGGTCGCCGTGGAGACACCGCACGAGCACGGTCCGCTGAGCGGGCGACCCTGGCTGGCCAGCTACGCGCCCGGGGTGGCCGCGGAGGTGGACGTCCCCGACGAGTCGCTGCCGGAGATGCTTGCCGGCAGTGCCAGGCGCTACGGCGAACGGGTGGCGCTCGACTTCTTCGGGGCCGAGACGACGTACGCGGAGCTCGCGGAGCGGGTCGACCGGGCCGCCGAGGCGCTGCGGGTGCTGGGCGTTCAGCCGGGCGACCGCGTGGCGCTCGTGCTCCCCAACTGCCCGCAGCACGTGGTCGCCTTCTACGCGGTCCTGCGCCTCGGTGGAGTGGTCGTCGAGCACAACCCGCTGTACACGGGCACCGAGCTGCAGCACCAGCTGGCCGACTGCGCGGCGTCGGTGGTCGTCTGCTGGGACAAGACGGCGCCGGTGGTGGACGAGCTGCGCGGGTCGACGTCCGTACGCACGGTGTTGGCCGTGGACCTGAGCAGCGCACTGCCGTGGCGCAAGCGGCTCGCCCTGCGCCTCCCCGTGGCCAAGGCCCGGACGGCGCGCGAGGCGATGACCGGGCCCGTTCCCGACGGCGTCCAGCGGTGGGAGCGGTTCGCGGTCTCGACCGGCCCGATCGACCCGGCGCACCCGTACCCAGCCCCGGCGGACACCGCCCTGCTGCAGTACACCGGGGGGACCACCGGGACGCCCAAGGGGGCGATCCTCACGCACCGCAACCTGCGTGCCAACGCCGCGCAGGGCAGGGCGTGGATGCCCGGCCTCGAGGACGGCCGGGAGACGGTCTACGCGGTCCTGCCGCTCTTCCACGCGTACGGGCTCACGCTGTGCCTCACGTTCTCGATGAGCGTCGGCGCCACGCTGGTGCTGCTGCCGCGGTTCGACCTCGAGCAGGTCCTCGAGGCGGTGCGGCGGCGTCCGCCCACCTTCCTGCCCGCCGTGCCGCCGATCTACGAGCGGATGGCGGCCGCGGCACGGGAGCGCGGGATCGACCTGACGTCCATCCGCTACGCCATCTCCGGTGCGATGGCGCTGCCGCCGCCCGTGGTGGATGCCTGGGAGTCGGTCACCGGGGGTCTGCTCGTCGAGGGGTACGGGATGACCGAGACCTCGCCGGTGTCGCTCGGCAACCCGGCTGCGCCCAGCCGCCGTCCAGGGACCGTCGGCGTCCCCTTCCCGTCGACCGAGATCCGGGTCGTCGACCCCGACGACCCCTCGCACGACATGTCCGTGGGGGAGGAGGGCGAGCTGCTGATCCGGGGTCCGCAGGTGTTCGCCGGCTACTGGAACCGGCCCGAGGAGACGGCCGCGGTGCTGCTGCCGCGCGGCTGGCTCCGTACGGGAGACGTCGTGGTCGCCGACCCGGACGGCTTCGTGCGCATCGTCGACCGGATCAAGGAGCTGATCATCACCGGCGGGTTCAACGTCTACCCCTCCGAGGTCGAGGACGCCCTGCGGGACCTGCCCGAGGTCGAGGACGTCGCCGCCGTCGGCGTCCGGGGCGGCGCCGACGCCGGCGAGGAGGTGGTCGTGGCGGTGGTCCCCGCGCCCGGGGCGACCGTGGACCCGGAGCGGGTCCGCGCGCACGCCAGGGAGCGTCTCGCCGGCTACAAGGTGCCGCGCCGGGTCGTGGTGGTGGACGAGCTGCCACGCTCCCAGATCGGCAAGGTGCTGCGCCGCCGGGTCCGGGACCGGATCGAGGCCATGGAGGCCCTCGACCAGGGGTGACCGCCGCGCCTCACCGCCGGCCGGCGACCCACTCGGCGATCAGCGGAGCTGCGGCGTCGGCGGCGAACAGCCCGAGGTGGTCGACGCCGGGGACGAGGGTCAGCGTGACGTCGTGCCCCGCGTCGCTCATCGCCGACGCGAGGACCTGGGACGACGCCGGCGACACCATCGTGTCGTCCTCGCCGTGCAGGAGCAGGACGTCGAGATCCGGTCGCTCGGCGGCCCGGCGCCCGACGTCCGCGTCGCGCCACGACTCCGGGTCCTCGGCCCGGCTGACGCCGAAGAGCGGCTGGGCCACGTCCTCCATCGCCGTCAGGTCGTACGGTCCGGCGAGGCCGACGAAGCCGGTCGGGGCCGACGGCGGAGCCGGGCAGTCGCCCGCGTACTCGTCCGGCGCGAGGGCGGCCAGCGCGGACAGCTGCGCCCCGGCCGAGTGCCCGGCGACCACCAGCGGGTCGGGGACGACGCCCTCCTTCCCGGCCTGCTCGGCGGCCCAGGAGACGGCGCAGGCGATGTCCTCGACGGGCACCGGGTAGACGACGCCGTCTCCGGCGGCCCGGTACGTGGCGTTGACGGCCACCATCCCGTCGGCGGCGAGGGCGTCGGCGAGCGGTCCCAGCCCCGTACGGTCGGCGGACGCCCAGGACCCCCCGGGGACGAGGACGACCACCGGCGCCGGACCGGGCTCGAGCTCGGGCGGGAGGTAGACGTCCGCCTCCACGCCCTCCCGGTACTCCGCGGTACGGGCGAGGTTCGCCGGCTCGGGGGTGGCGGACTCCGGCGTCGCCGTCGACCCGCAGGCCGACGTCCCGAGTGCGACGAGTGCGGCGAGGCAGGAGACGGCGACCGGTCCACCCCCACGCCGCGCGCTCACACGACCAGGGTGGACCGCGGTCGCGATGCCCGGGTAGGGCAGTCCGGCCCGCGTCTGCCGAGGCGCCGGCGGGGCGACCGCGCTGGGACGGGCGGTCTCAGCGCGGTTCTCCCCCGGATCCTGGGTCACGGGCCGACCGTACCGTCGGGTCAGATCAGACCCGGGCTATCCTGCCGCCGCAGACGACGCTCGAGCAGGCGGGCGACGACAGCCGCAGGTCGTTGTCGAGGAGTCGCCCGTGCCCACGCCTTCGCCGACCCCACGGTCCTCCCGTGACCTGGCCGACGACGCCGTCCTCGCGCTGGAGGCGACGGTGCGGCGGCTCGAGTCCGAGGTGGAGGGCCTGCGCACGGCGTTGCGGACCCGCGGGGTCATCGAGCAGGCCAAGGGCATCCTGATCGCACAGGAGGGGCTGTCGCCCGACGAGGCGTTCCACCGGCTCCGGGCCGTCTCCCAGACCCGCAACACCCGGCTGATCGACGTGGCCGCGACCCTCGTCGGCGTGGCTGCTCCGCCGCCGGGGGCGGCCGTGGAGGAGGGCACGCTGGTGGCCGTCGCACGTGCGGTGGCGGGGACGCCGGACCAGGATCCGGCGGCTCCCGACGCGCGGGACGTGAGCCGTCGGGCTCGCGACCAGCTGAGGGCCGCGGCGGCAGCCACCGCACCACACGGAGACGCCCTGGCCGGCGAGCTGCTCGCGGCGGCTGCCGACCTGGGGCCCGCGGCGGTCGTCGTCTACCGCGCGGTGGACGACGGTGCGCTCGAGCTGGTGGGCGGTGCCGGCTTCCCGGAGGACCAGCTGAGCGCGTGGAGCCGCATCCCTCCCGAGATCGACGTGCCGCTCACCGCTGCCCTGCGGACCCGGCGCCCGGTCTGGCTCCGCGACAAGCGCGAGCGGACGGAGGAGTACGTCGGCTCGGCCCGCGTCCGGTCGTCGTACGACGCGACCGCGAGCGTTCCCGTCACGCTGGACGGTGAGACGCTCGGCGTCGTCGGGCTCGCCTGGGCCGGGGCGGTGGACTTCGGGGACGAGGAGGTGCGCCGCCGGCTGCAGTGGGTGGGGTCGCTGGCGACGCCGTACCTCCAGGACTCCGCCGAGCCCGGCGGCGCGGGGCAGCGCGCCTGGGTCCGTGCGCTGCTCGACCTGCTGCCGCAGCCCGGGATCGTCCTGGACCCGGTGTTCGACGACGACGCCCGCGTGATCGACTTCGTCGTCGACCTCGCCAACGAGGCCGCGCGTACGGCCTTCGCCCGCGGTCCCGCCGATCAGGAGGGTCGCCGGCTGCTCGCCCTCTGGCCCGCCGCGGCGCGCAGCGGCCTGCTCGGCGTGTACGCCGAGGTGGCGGTCACCGGTCGTCCGCTCTCGCACGCGAGCCTGCCCTGGAGCGAGAACGTCGACGGCCGGGAGACGACCACCGTCGTGGACGTGAGCGCGACCCGGGTCGGGAGACGGGTGCTCGTCACCTGGGCCCGCAGCGGGCCGGATGCCCGGCAGGACGTGCCCCGACGGCTCGAGGCGATCCGCCACGAGGCGGCCTGGGTCTGGGAGATCGACCGGGACGCGCTCACCTGGTCAGCGGGTCTCTACCGTCTCCTCGGCCAACCCGCCGTGGACGGTCCGCTGAGCCTGTCGCGCGCTCGAGAGGTCGTCGTGCCGGACGACCTGCCCGTGCTCGACGAGGCGCTGACGCGGCTGTTCGAGGCCGCCGCGCCGGCCTCGTGGCTGCTCCGGCTGCGCCGTCCCGACGGGTCGGTCTTCCGGGCCCTCGGGACCGCCGAGCCCGAGGTCGACTCCGCCGGCACCGTGACCCGGGTCGTGGGCACCGTGCTCGACCTCGACTCCCTGGAGCGGACGGTCCGGCAGGCGCTCCGGCACGGCCCAGGGGGGTAGCGACCCGGCGCGGACCGCGAAGACACGCACTCCCGCTCTGTCGGTGCCGTGTGATGTGCTGGTCGCGACCGGCAGGACAGCGACCGGCAGGACAGCGACCGGCAGAGACACCAGGGGGCTCTGGATGACGGACGTGACGACGGCGGGTGCGGTCGGAGGTCGGGCCGCCGAGCTCGAGCTCGACGAGTACCGCGGCCAGCTGACCGGCTACTGCTATCGGATGCTGGGCTCAGCCTTCGACGCCGAGGACGCGGTGCAGGAGACCATGGTCCGCGCCTGGCGCGGCTTGGAGCGCTTCGAGGGCCGGGCCGCCCTGCGGTCCTGGCTGTACCGCATCGCGACCAACGTCTGCCTCGACATGCTGTCGAGCCGGCAGCGGCGCGCCCGGCCGATGGACCTCACGAGCGCGCCGTGGGAGCCGGTCGAGTCCTCGCTTGCCGGCCGGCGCCCCGAGAACACCTGGCTGGAGCCGATGGTCGACAGCAAGGTGCTGCCGACCGCGGGCGACCCCGCGGACGTCGCGGTGGCCCGCGACTCGATCCGGCTGGCCTTCGTGGCCGCTCTCCAGCACCTGCCGCCCCGGCAACGGGCGGTGCTGATCCTGCGCGACGTGCTCCGCTGGAAGGCCGACGAGGTGGCCGACCTGCTGGACAGCTCGGTCGCGTCGGTCAACAGCGCCCTCCAGCGGGCCCGGGCCTCTCTCGGCAGCCGCGAGGAGGCCGCGAGCGGGCCCACCGACCCGCTCGACGACGAGCACCGCGAGCTCCTCGCGCGGTACGTCGACGCCTTCGAGCGCTACGACATGGAGGCGCTGGTCACGCTCCTCCACGAGGACGCGACGCAGAACATGCCGCCGTACGAGATGTGGCTGCAGGGACGCGACCACGTCCTCGGCTGGATGGTCGGCCCGGGACACGGCTGTCGCGGCTCGCGGGTGATCCCGATGGAGGTCAACGGCTCGCCCAGCTTCGCGCAGTACCGGCCGAGCGGCCCGGGTGGCCGGCACGAGCCGTGGGGCATCCACGTGCTCGACGTGTCCGACGGCCGGGTCGCGGGCGTGACGACGTTCCTCGACACCAGGCTGTTCGCTCTCTTCGGGCTGTCCGAGCACCCGGACGGTGACCACCTGCACGGCTGACCACCTGCACGGCTGACCACCTGGAGCACGACAGGTCACAGCAGGGCGAGCACGCCCGCCCCGAGCGGCCCCAGCCAGCTCGCGAGCCGCAGGATGGTCTCGACCAGGCCCGACCCGGCCGACGCGAGGGCGCCGGCGTCCTTGAGCGTCTCCGTCAGCGACTCCAGATGACGGCCCAGCGCGGGCCGGTCGGGTTCCTCGCCCGCGGCCGCCGCCTCCATGGCGGCGACGTCGGCCTCGACCCCGTCGCGCTCCGCGGCGGTCAGCCGGAGTCCGGCCAGCTCCTGACGGAGCGCCGCCAGCTCGGCGAGGACCTCGGGGCCGGGACCAGCGTGGACGACCTGGTCGCGCCCGGCCACGTACTGGTCGCCGTGCGCGACGTTCTGGTCCCGTCCAGCGGCGTACTGCACCCCGTCACCGGTCTGGACCGGCCCCGAGACGTTGCCGAACGTGTCACCGGCCACCGCGTCGCTCCCTCGTTCCCGGCCGCGACCCGCGCTCGCGGGCCCGGCGCTCCTCCCGTTTCCGGGCGGCCTTGGACATGCCGCTTCCGATCGCGGCCAGGACGCCGCCGAGGACGGCGAGGGCGAAACCGCCGATCATCAGCCGGACGTCGAACACGTCCCCCGGTCCCTCCGGGACGGTGTCGCTGCCGATGACTGCGAACATCGAGAACACCACGTAGGCGAACATCCCGAAGCCGACGAGCCCGAGGATGCCGCCCAGTGCCATGAGGACACGCCCCGGTCCGCGCCCCTGCCAGATCTCGTCCCAGGGGTCGTAGTCGTCCTGGACGTTGACGCTGTGGTCCAGGAACTGGTCCCCGTGCGCCACGTACTGGTCGCGGCCCGCGGCGTACTGCCGCCCGGAGCCGGTCTGCACCGGCCCGTGCACGTCACCGAACGCCGAGGGCTGGGTCGACGCTCGGGCGGCGGCCGGCGGCAGGGGCGTGACCTGGGGGTCGGCCGCAGGCCCGCGACGCCGGGCACCACTGGAGAACCGCACCGTCACCGTGCCGAGGCGTACCTCGTCGCCGTCGCGCAGGTTCCGGGGTCCGGTCAGGCGCAGCCCGTTGACGTACGTGCCGTTGGCCGAACCCAGGTCGCGGATGCTCACGCCGGTGGAGGAACGGACGACCTCGGCGTGGCGGCGGCTCACTGTCGGGTCCGGCAGGGCGATGGCGCTGCCCGGCAACCTGCCGACCTCCGAACGGCCGACGGGCACGTCGACGACCGACCCACGGTCGGGACCGTCGAGGACGATCAGGTGGCACCCGGGGTCCTGTCGGCTCATCGGCGCCTCCCGCCGGTATCCGGGCAACCACCAGCGCCCGGGCGTCGCCGCCCGGTCACCTCGAACCTCGAGCATCCACCCGTCCGGTGGTCGGCGCCAGGGCCGGTCGATCCGCCGGACCCTCAGTCGCTCTTCGGCTCCGGCACCCGAGCCCCTGGCTCGACTCTCCGTCCCCTGCGCACCAGGGTGCCGCGGCCCACGAGCGTCACGTCCGTGCGCCCGCCCACCTGGGCCTCGGCGCGCACCTCGACCCGGTCGTCGAGCACGGCCCGCTGCACCCGGGCGCCGGACCGCACGACCACGCCGGGCAGGAGCACGCTGTCCAGCACGGTGGCGCCGTCCTCGACGACGACGCCCGGGGAGAGCACGCTGCCTCGGACCCGGCCCCCGACGGTCGCGCCGGACGAGAGCAGGCTCCGCTCGACCCGGGCGCCCTCGAGCAGCCGCGCCGGACCGTGCCGGCCACCCGTGGTCCGGATCGGCCAGTCCGGCTCGTCCAGCCGGAACGGCGGGTCCTCGGCCACCAGGTCCTGGTGGGACTGCCAGTAGGCCTCGACCGTGCCGACGTCGCGCCAGTAGTCCCGGTACGGCATCGCGCGCGCCTCACCCGCCTCGACCAGCTGTGGGAGCAGGTGGTCGCCGAGGTCCCCGAGCCCGTCCTCGCCGACCTCATCGTCCAGCCGCTCGAGCAGCTCCAGGACCGGGCGGGGCGACAGGGCGAACACCTCGGTCGTCACCGTGGTGCTCGCCGGCTCGTCGGGCTTGTAGGCGTAGTCGCGCACCGCCTCCCCGTCAGCCACCACCACCCCGTATCGGGAGGCGTCCTCGGCGTCGACCTCGGTGGTGACCATCGTCGCGGCAGCCGAGGACTCCAGGTGCTCGTCGGCGATCTGGCGGTAGTCGGCCCGGTACACCGCGTCCGCGCTCACCACGACGATGACCTCCGGGTCCAGCTCGCGGATCAGCGGAGCCTGCCGCCACAACGCGTCTGCGGTCCCCTGGTGCCATCCCTCCCGGTCGTCACCACGGTGCGGGTGCAGCACCCGGAGACCGCCGTCGGTGCGGTCGAGGTCCCACGGCCGGCCGTTGGACAGGTGGTCGCCCAGCGACGCGGGGTGGTACTGCTGCACCACCCACACGTCCTGGGCCAGCGACTGGCCGGCGTTGCTGAGCGAGAAGTCGATCAGCCGGTACTCGCCGCCGTACGGCACGGCCGGCTTGGCCCGGTCCTCGGTGAGCAGCTCCAGGCGTCCCCCGGCGCCACCGGCGAGCACGAGGACGAGCAGGCGGGGCAGTCCCACGTCGGTGTCGGTGCCCGGCGTCAGCGGGGGAGGGCGCCCGGCGGCATCGGGTGTCCGGGAGCCGGGACCGAGGCCGGCTCGTCCGACTGCTCGCACTCCGCGGCGTAGTCCGCCTTGGTGAGCTCCTGCTCCGCCCGCGGCGTCAGCGCGGTCACGGTGGCGTCACCGTCCGCGGCGAGCAGTCCGTGCCCCGTCACGTACGGGCCCTTCGCCTCGGCGAGCACCCGGAGCGAGGCGTCGACCTCGGCACGGGTGAAGCCGGTCGCGCGGGCCAGGTCGTCGGCGGTGGCCTCGGCACCGCCCACCTCGAGCAGCGTGCGCGCAGCCCGCAGCACGGGCAGCTCCCGGGTCTCCCAGCTGGACATCTTCGCGGCCTCCGTGGCTCGGCGGGTCCACCGGGCCGTACCCTCCCCCGGCCGGGCCCAACCGTGGTTGGGTGACCGGGTCGGACCGCGCCGAGGGAGGCTCGCGTGCCCATGCAGCTGCGCCCGCCGGGCGCACACGTCGTGCTCGCGTCGACCGACAGCCAGCCGTACGCCACGCTGCGGGACCGGCCGGTGCCGCGGTCCGAGCGGTACGCCCTGGGCAAGGGCCTGCGCAAGGACGTGCCGCGCTCGCAGCTCGCCGACTGGAAGGCCCCCGTCCGCCGCCGCGACCCGGTCGACCTCGTCGAGGAGTCGCACCGGGACCGGCTGGACTGGCTCGTACCCGTCCGCGTCGGCCGCATGATCGCCTCGCCGTACGGCTTCCTGCGCGGCACCGCGATCGTGATGGCCCACGACTTCGCGGCGCTGCCCGCGACCGGGATCACGCCCGTCGTCTGCGGCGACGCCCACGTCGGCAACGTCGGCTTCTACGGCTCACCGGAGCGCGAGCTCGTGCTCGACCTCAACGACTTCGACGAGGCGCACCCGGGCAGCTGGGAGTGGGACCTCCGCAGGCTGGCGACCAGCGTCTGGGTGGCCGGACGGCAGAACGGCTTCAGCGAGGACGACTGCGAGGCCGCGGCCGTCTCCAGCGTCCGCGCGTACCGGCTCCAGGTCCGTGACCTGGCCGGGCAGCCGCTGCTGTCGAGGTCCTTCCAGCGCCTGGACCTGGACCGGCTGCACGCCACCGCCTCCGACGAGTCGCTGCGCGAGGAGATCGTGCGGGCAGCGCGCCGGGCGACCCGCCGGACGAGCGACCGCGCCCTGCCGCGCTTCACGCAGGAGCACGCGGGCGGCCGCCGCATCGTCGAGGAGCCCCCGGTCATCACCCGGCTGCCGGACGAGGAGGCGGACGCCCTCGCCGCGGCGCTCGACGACTACCTGACGACCCTGGCCCCGCACTGGCGCCGCGTCCTCGGCGGCTACACCATCGTCGACGTCGCCCACAAGGTGGTCGGCGTGGGCAGCGTGGGCCTGCGCGCCTACGTCGTGCTCTGCGAGGGCAGCAGCCCGGACGACGTTCTCTTCCTCCAGCTCAAGGAGGCCCGCCGCTCGGTGGTCGCTCCGTTCGTCCACGGCAAGTCGGCCTGGCACGCCCACCAGGGGCAGCGGGTGGTCGAGTACCAGCAGGCACTCCAGACGGTCAGCGACCCGCTGCTGGGCTGGACCACCGTGGGGGAGCGGCAGTTCTACGTGCGGCAGTTCCGCAACATGAAGGGCTCGGTGGCCCTGGACGGCATCGACGCCCCCGCCCTCACCGACTACGCCGGGATCTGCGGCCGGCTGCTGGCCAAGGGGCACGCCCGGACGAGCGGTGCCTCCATGATCGCGGGGTACCTCGGCAAGGGCGACAAGGCCGACGTCGCGCTCGGCCGCTTCGCCAAGGCGTACGCGGACCAGACCGAGCGCGACCACCAGGCGCTCGTCGACGCGGTCCGCCGGGGGGACGTGGCGGCGGAGACGGGCGTCTGACGCCCGCGCCGTCGCTCAGGCGACGTCTCAGGCCATGTCCTCCAGCTGCTTGCCCTTGGTCTCGGGCACCCACTTGAGCACGAAGAAGAAGGAGAGCAGGGCGAACGTCGTGTAGAGCCCGTACGCGACGCCGAGCCCGAGGTCGGCGAGCGCCGGGAACGTGGTCGAGATCGCGAAGTTGCCGGCCCACTGCGCGGCGGCCGCGATGCCCAGCGCGCTCGCCCGGATCCGGTTGTTGAACATCTCCCCGAGCAGCACCCACACCGTCGGCCCCCACGACATGCCGAAGAACACGACGAACAGGTTCGCCGCCACGAGCGCCACCGTGCCCGCCACGCCCGCCAGCGCCGGCTCCCCGTCCACGACGGGCGCGGTCGCGAAGACGTACGCGAGGGTGCCGAGGCTGACGAACATGCCCGCCGAGCCGGTGAGGAGCAGCGCGCGCCGCCCGACCTTGTCGATCGAGGCGATCGCGATGAGCGTCACCACGATGTTGGTCACCGACGTGAGCACGGTGATGACGAGGGAGTCCTCCTCGCTGAAGCCGACCTGCTGCCACAGCGTCGAGGAGTAGTAGAAGATCACGTTGATGCCGACGAACTGCTGGAAGAGCGAGAGCAGGATGCCCACCCAGACGATGGGCAGCAGGCCGAGCACCGGGCCGCGCAGGTCGTCGAACGAGGAGCGGGCCTCGGTGCGGACCGTGCGGCGGATCTCGCGGATGCGCTCCTCGATCCCGGACTTGAGCACCTGGGAGAGCACGTGCCGGGCCCGCTCCGGCTCCCCCCTCGCGACCAGGTAGCGGGGGGACTCCGGGATCTGCAGGGCGAGGATGCCGTACGCGACGGCCGGGACGACCTCGCTCATGAACATCCAGCGCCAGGCCTCGAGCCCCAGCCACAGCTCCTCGGCGGCGCCGCCGGCGGCCGTCGCCAGGAAGTAGTCGGACAGCAGCGCCACGAAGATGCCGGTGACGATCGCCAGCTGCTGGAGGGAGCCGAGCCGGCCGCGGATCGAGGCGGGCGAGATCTCGGCGATGTACGCGGGAGCGATGACCGACGCGGCCCCGACGCCGAGCCCGCCGACGACCCGCCAGAGGATGAGGTCCCACGGTCCCTGGGCGAGCCCGGAGCCGATGGCGCTCACCGTGAAGAGCAGGGACGCGAGCAGCATGACGCGGATCCGCCCGAAGCGGTCGGCGAGCTGGCCGGCGAGCCAGGCGCCCAGGGCGCACCCCAGCAGGGCCGAGGCGACGGCGAAGCCGGTGAGCCCCGACCCCATGCCGAAGTCGTCGCGGATCGCGCTGACCGCCCCGTTGATGACGGCCGTGTCGAAGCCGAAGAGGAAGCCGCCCAGCGCCGCCACGGCGGCGAGCAGGACTGCGCGCCCGGTGTCGTACTGCTCCTTCACGACGTCGATCCGCGCCATGGGGGCCTCCGGGGTCGCCCTCTCCGGGGCCGCCCTGGACCCGGCGAGGTGACCTGTACCACCCGCAAGGCGTGCTGAACCGGCCTCGTCGGACGGATCAGGACATCGCGGCGCGCGCGGACGGGTGCGTGACGGCCTGGATCCGGCGGGTCGCCAGGTCGATCATCAGCCGCGCCCCAGCCGAGAGGACCGCGTCGTCACGGTGAACGACGGCGATGGTCTCGACGAGGCGCGGTCGCAGCGACACCCAGCCGGCGCCGGGTGCCAGGCGCGGGATGAGCTCGTCGAGGACCGCTCGCGGGGCGACCGTGTCGACCAGCCCGCGCCCGGCGAGCTCGATCGCCGTCTCGACGTCCTCGACCTCCACCCGCGGTGTCAGCGCGTAGCCGGCCTCCTGGACCATCCTGCTCAGCGACACCCGGGCCGGGTCCTCGGTGCGCCACGACGTCTCGGGGAGCGCGAGCGCGGCCTCGGCGAGCCGCCGCGCCGACACCGGCCGGGTCAGCCTGGCGGGGTCCAGGCTCACGTACACCTGCTCGTCGTGGGCGACCGGCCGCACGGTCATGCCCTCGTCGGCGACCGGGAGCACGATGAGGGCAGCCTCCAGCCGGCCCCGGCGGAGGTCCTCGCGGACGACCGTGGAGTTCTGGCCGATCAGCTCGACCCGCAGGCCCGGGTGGCGCTCGAGCACGTCGGCGACGAGGGTGGCGCCGAGGTAGAGCCGAGCGCTGCCGAAGATCCCGAAGCGCACCGTGCCGGTCTCGAGGGCGCTCGTCGCGGCCACCGCTCGGCGGGCCGCCTCCGCCTCGGCCAGTGTCCGCTCGGCGTGCGGCCGCAGCGCCTCGGCCGCCTCGGTGGGGACGACGCCTCGACCACCGCGCCGGAACAGGGTCGCCCCGAGCGTGCGCTCGAGCAGGCGTACCTGCTCGGAGAGGGTGGGCTGCGCGTAGCCGAGCTCGGCCGCGGCGGCGGTGAACGACTCGAGCTCGTACGCGGCCAGGAAGCAGCGGAGCTGGTGCAGCGAAAGCATAGGTCATCCCTAGAGGTAGACAAGGAAACTGGAGGCTACCGCGATGAGCTACCGGCGGGTTAGCGTCGGCGGCGACGGTCCACGACGGTCGCGGACCCCGCTGAGAAAGAGGTGAGCCCGATGTTCGACGTCTACTGCCCCACCTGCTCCGGACGCCGGCTGATCTTCAGCGGGCAGATGCGCGGCCTGGCCAACGACGCGCAGGGCATCCACGTCGGTTTCGTCTGCTGGTGCGGCCGGGCGGGCACCTGGAGCGCCGGCCGCGACGACGAGCAGGTCCGGGTGACCTGGGCGGCCGCCCCGGCGCGGGACCCGGAGCCCGCGGCGGCCTGATCAGCGGGCGGCGGCGAGCAGCGCCCCGGCGGCCGCGAGCAGCACGCACGCGGCCGCCAGGGCGTCGAGCCGGAACGGTGCGGCCCGGGCGACGTCGAGGTCGTGCCGGCCGACCCCCCGCGCGGTGGACAGCACCAGCACCGCCGCCACGGCGACGCCGAGCGAGGCGAGCGACGCGACGGCGAGCCCCGCGGTGCTCCCCTGGCGGACGGCCAGGCCGGCCACCGACACGGCGAGGACGGCGGCGACGATCCCGGTGCGGACCCACGCGAGCGCCGTCCGCTCGGGCTGCAGGCCGGGGTCGCGCCGGGGCGTCATCCGACCAGCCGGCCCAGCGCGTAGCCCGCGAGCAGCACCGCCAGGACCACCAGCAGGACACCCAGCCCGGCCAGGGCGCGCGGGCTCCCCAGCGGGGCGCCGAGGCGGAGCGCGCGTTCGGTCCGCCGCCAGCCCAGCACCGCCTCGACCGCCAGGGCCCCACCCGCGAGGCACAGGCCGGCAGCGACGGCGTCGAGCCATCGGGCCAGCCCGGCCAGCTCGGCCGCCGAGGTGAGGGCCACCCCGCCGGCGACGAGCGCCAGCGCGGTGCGCAGCCACGCCAGCGCGGTCCGCTCGTTGGCGAGGGAGAAACGGGCGTCCGGTTCCTCACCGACCCCGTACACGGAGGTGGGGCGCCGCCGCGGGCCGGTCACAGCTCGCGCCGGTCGCCGAGGCGTACGGCGGCTCCGAGCAGCAGCCCGGTGCCGGCGACGGTCACGAGCGCGGGCACGGCGAAGTCCGCCAGGGAGGCGGTGCCGCGGGCCAGCGCCTCCGGCGCACCCACCAGCGCGGAGGGCAGCCGGTCGCCCAGCCACGGCACCAGCCCCAGCACGGGCATGAGCAGCAGCACCCCCAGGCCCAGCCCCGTCGCGGCCGCGACGGAGCGGACCACGGCCCCGGCGAGCGCCACCGTGGCCACGGCGAACGCCAGGTACAGCACCCACAGGGCCCAGCCGCCGGCCACCGCGCCCACCTCGAGCGGGCCGATCAGCAGCCACGTCTCGTACACGGCGGCCACCGTGCCCAGGGTCCAGCCGAGCACGGACGCCACGACGGTCGCGGTGTAGCGGGGGAGCAGGCGGGCAGCCGCCGAGGGCACCCGCGTGCGGTAGAACGCCGCCTGGCCGGGGTGCGCGTCGGTGGCGAGGGCGAGCGCCGCCACCACCACCACCACGAGCAGCCCGATCTGCCCGGCGTTGGACACGTACTGGGCGATCCCGTCGGCCGGGACCGGGTCGGGCACGACGATCTGGAAGCCGTCGGAGGCCGCCGCCGACTCCAGGATGTCGGCGAGGTACGCGGCGAGCAGCGGCCCGGCGAAGCCGAACAGCAGGAAGACCACCAGCAGGGCCAGCAGGCGGTAGGACCGCCACAGCCGCAGCCACTCCAGCCGCCACAGCGTCATCGGGGCCCCCCGGTGAGCGCCAGGAAGGCCGACTCCAGGTCGGCCTCCTCCGGGGCGAGCGACACGACCCGGGCGCCGACGGCGGCCGCCACCCGCACCAGGCCGGTCTCCCCCCGGTCGAGGTCGGTGCCGCGCACCCGAACCATCCCGTCGCCGGGGTCGACCTCCACGTGCTCGACCCAGGGCTCGGCGCGCAGCGCCTCCGCCAGTGCGGCCGCTCCGTCGCGGACGTGCAGCGTCCACCGCGGCCTGACGTGCTGGGCCAGGAGCTCCGCCAGCGGGCCCTGGTAGCGCAGCGTCCCCTGGTCCAGCACGCCCACGACGTCCGCCACCCGCTGGACGTCCGACAGCACGTGGCTGGACAGCACCACCGTCGCGCGGCGGCCCCAGGCGAGGACCAGGTCGAGCACGGCAGCCCGCCCGGCCGGGTCCAGGGCGCTGCTCGGCTCGTCCAGCACGAGCAGCTCGGGCTCGCCGGCGAAGGCCGCGGCGAGGGCCAGCCGCTGGGACATGCCGCGGGAGAAGCCGCCGACCCGGCGGCCGGCCGACTCGCCCAGGCCGACCTCGGCCAGCGCGCGGTCGACGGCGGCTGCCGAGTCGTCCGCCCCCACCAGGTGGGCGGCGAGGCGGACCACCTCGGCGGCGGTCAGCCACGGCTCGAACTCCGGCACGTCCGTGACGACGGCGACCCGGCGGCGGTCCACGGCCAGCTCGACCGTCCCCGCGTCCGGCGTGCGCAGCCCCGTGACGAGCGAGAGCAGCGTGGTCTTGCCGGCGCCGTTGGGGCCGACCAGTCCGTACACGACGCCGCGGGGGACCGCCAGGTCCACCCCGAGCACGCCGGTGGACCGCCCCGCCGACTCGTACCGGCGGACCAGACCGGTGGTGCTCAGCACGGTCGAGGTCACGACCGCTCGCGCCCCAGCAGCAGGTAGAGGATCCCGCCGAGCGGGATCGACACGACCGTGATGAGGGCCCAGGCCCACTTGGGCAGCGCCCGGGTGCTCGGCGCCCGGACGATGTCGACGAGGCAGAACACCGCGAAGCCGACGAGCAGCACGAGCAGCGGCAGCAGGGCCAGCAGGACGGTGCCGTTCACGGCGCGAACCCTACGGCTGGCACGATCGCCGTCGTGGATCGGGTTCGGGCGGTCGCCGACTGGTGGTTCCGGGACCCGGCGACCGGTCGCCGGGTCCTGGGGCAGGCGCCGAACCCGGCGATCGGAGTCGCCGTCGGGGCCACCCTCGTCCGCGTGCTGGGCGTGCTGCCGGCGTCGGCGGACGAGCCGCTGCGCTGGATCGGCACGGGAGCGTGGCTGGTGTGGGGCCTGGACGAGCTGCTCCGGGGAGCCAGCCCGTTCCGCCGGACGCTGGGCGCGGCCGTTCTCACCTGGCAGCTCGCCGGGCTCGTCCGCTGAAGGGCCGCGACCGGGTTAGCGTGCCGTCATGCAGGCGTACGTGGCAGGGGTGGGCATGACCCGGTTCGAGAAGCCGGGCCGCCGCGACTGGGACTACCCGGACATGGCCGGCGAGGCGGTCCGGGCGGCCCTCGCCGACGCCGGTGTCACCTACGACGAGGTCGAGCACGCGGTCGTCGGCTACGTCTACGGGGACTCGACGGCCGGCCAGCGCGCCCTGTACCCGGTGGGCATGACCGGGATCCCGGTCTACAACGTCAACAACAACTGCTCCACCGGCTCGACCGCACTGATGCTCGCGGTGCAGCTGGTCGGCGGCGGGCTCGCCGACGTGGTGCTGGCGGCCGGCTTCGAGAAGATGCTGCGCGGGTCGCTCACCCTGCAGTGGGCCGACCGCGTGTCCCCGCTGGACCGGCACCTCGCGGTCGTGGCCGGGATGCGCGGCTGGGACGAGCGGGTGCCCATGGCACCCCAGGTCTTCGCCGCCGCCGGCCGTGAGCACGCCGAGAAGTACGGGACGACGGACGAGCAGTTCGCCCTGGTGGGCGTCAAGAACCACCGGCACTCGGCCGCGAACCCGTACGCGCAGTTCCGCGACGTCTACACGCTGGCGGAGGTCCTGGCCTCGCCGCTGGTGCAGCCGCCGCTGACCCGCCTGCAGTGCTCGCCCACGTCCGAGGGGTCCGCGGCGGCGGTGGTCATGAGCGAGCGGGCGGTCCGGGCCCGGGGGCTGGGTGAACGCGCGGTGCGCGTGCTGGCGCAGGCGATGACGACCGACCGGCCCGACACCTTCGACTCCGCCGTCCAGCTCGTCGGGGCGGGCCTCACCCGGTCCGCCGCCGACCAGGTGTACGACCGGGCCGGCGTCGGGCCGGACGACGTCGACGTCATCGAGCTGCACGACTGCTTCTCCACCAACGAGCTCATCACGTACGAGGCGCTGGGCCTCTGCGAGCCGGGCGGGGCGGGCGCCCTCGTGGCCGACGGCGCCACCACGTACGGGGGGCGGTGGGTGGTGAACCCGTCCGGCGGGCTGATCAGCAAGGGCCACCCGCTGGGTGCCACCGGGCTGGCCCAGTGCGCCGAGCTCACCTGGCAGCTGCGCGGCGAGGCCGGTGAGCGGCAGGTCGAGGGGGCGCGGACGGCGTTGCAGCACAACATCGGCCTCGGCGGGGCGGCCGTCGTCACCCTCTACGGTGCGCCCGGCGCCTGACCGCCGCCCGAGCGGGAGGGTCGTCCGGCCCTGGCCCGCCGAGCGCACGCCGAGGTGGGGTGGGAGCAGCCGGGGCCGCGCGGCGGTCCCCTTGGGAGGAGGACGTCATGGGCTGGGCCAGCGAGACCCTAGATCCGCTGCGGTCCCCGACGCGCAGCCTGCGCCAGGAGGTGCCGGACCAGTGGGCGGCGTTCGCGCAGACCCACCGGGCGACCTTCTCCGACGGCGCGCTGTCCGTCGCCACCAAGGAGCTGATGGCGGTCGCCATCGCGGTCGCCCAGCAGTGCGACGGGTGCATCGCCGCCCACGTCCGGGCCGCGGTCACGGCCGGGGCGACCCGCGAGGAGGTCGCCGAGGCGCTCACCGTGGCGCTGTTCATGACCGGTGGGCCGGGGTCGATCTACGCCCCGCGCGCCTGGGCGGCGTACGAGGAGTACGCGCCGGAGCCGGCCAAGGCGGCCCGCGCGGCGCACACGGCGTAGCCGGGCCCGGGCGAGCGGCCGTTCACCGGCGCCCTGTGCACACCAGGATCAGGGCACTCCAGGATCAGGCCGCCCAGGCCTCGAGCGTGCGCCGGCCGGGCTCGCGCAGGTGCG
>DATHTV010000153.1:0-15696 GCA_035462845.1 Jiangellales bacterium | reverse complement strand
GGACAGTCCCAGCGCGGACCTGCTGGCCGCGTGGCTCATGCGGTCGCTGCGCTGCGAGACGACGCGGGTGCGCAACAGCGGCGTGGACGGCCTGGTGAGCGTCCGCCTCGACCGCGCCTCCGGGCCCCTGGAGATCGACCGCCCGGACGACGAGAACGCCGTCCTGCGGCTGCCCGGCGGCCCCGAACGCACCATCGCGCTGCCCAAGCGGCGGGACCGCGACTGCCTCGCCGAGGAGCTGCGCCGCCTCGACCCGGACGAGGTCTACGGCGAGGTGCTCACCAAGGGCCTCGCGCTGCTCCGCGACAAGGGCCGGATGAGCCGGACCCGGCGCAAGGCGAGCGCGTGAGCGGCCCGGAGGTCGTCGTCCACCACGACGCCGAGGTGCTCGCGCAGGCGGTGGCGGCGCGGCTGATCACCCGGCTGGTCGACGTCCAGGCGGCGCGGGACGGGGCCTCGGTGGTGCTGACCGGCGGGACCGTCGGCATCGCCGTGCTCGCCGCGGTGGCCGACTCCCCGGCCCGGGCCGCCGTGGACTGGCACAACCTCGACGTGTGGTGGGGCGACGAGCGCTTCCTGCCGTCCGGCCACCCGGACCGCAACGAGACGCAGGCCCGCGCGGCGCTGCTCGACCAGGTCGACCTGGACCCCGCCCGGGTGCACGCGATGCCCGCCAGCGACGGTCCGGACGGTGACGACCCGGACGCCGCCGCCGCGCGCTACGCCGAGGAGCTCGCCGCCGCGGCGCACCCGGAGGACCACGGCGCGGTGCCCCGGTTCGACGTCCTCCTGCTGGGCGTGGGGCCGGACGCCCACGTGGCCTCGCTCTTCCCGGACCAACCCGCTGTCTACGACCGGCGCCCGGTGGTCGGGGTGCGCGGCTCGCCGAAGCCCCCGCCCACCCGGATCTCTCTCACGCTGCCCGCCATCCGGGCCGCAGCCGAGGTCTGGTTCGTGGTGGCCGGCGAGGACAAGGCGGCGGCCGTCCACCTGGCCCTCTCGGGCGCCGGTGAGCTGCAGGTCCCGGCCGCGGGGGCGCGCGGCACGGCCCGCACGCTGTGGTTGCTGGACCGTCCGGCGGCCTCCCGGCTGCCGCCCGGCATGGAGCGGATCGCCTCGCCCTGAGCGGGCCGAGCCGGTCGGAGCCGCCCTCGCGGGTCCGGGTGACGTGGTCCGGGTCCCGGTTGCTCAGCGGGGAGCGGGGATCACGCCTCGCCGCGCCGGCGCCGCAGGCTGGCCAGGGCCTCGTCGAGGATCGCCTCGCCGTCGGTGTCGCTGCGCCGCTCCTTGACGTACGCGAGGTGCGTCTTGTACGGCTCGTTGCGCGGCGCCGGCGGGGGGTTGGTCTGGTCGGTGCTCGCCGGGAGCCCGCAGCGGGGGCAGTCCCAGCTCTCCGGGAGGACCGCGTCGGCCGCGAAGCTGGGCCGCGTCTCGTGCCCGTGCGCGCACCAGAAGCTCACGTGCTGGCGCGGGGCGGCCTCGCCGCGCTCGGCCTCCCCCATGGGGCCGGCACCGACTCGGCTGCCGCGGATCGCGTTGCCACTGGCCACGGTCAGGTCACTCCTCGGGATGCGACAGGGGTGGTTCGCGGGTCAGACGGCGGTCTTGGCGAGCAGGCCCAGCGCGACGATGCAGGCGGCCCAGACGATCGCGACCGCGATGGTGAGGCGGTCGAGGTTGCGCTCGGCGATCGACGACCCGCCGAGTGACGAGGACATGCCCCCGCCGAACATGTCGGACAACCCGCCACCCTTGCCCTTGTGCAGCAGCACCAGCAGGATCAGCGCCAGGCTGGTGACGATGAGCAGGATGGAGAAGAGGAGCTCCATGTCGTCGTTGCGTCCTTCCGGGTCGGCCCGCGCGCCTGGGTCCGGACCAGGGTAACCCGCCGGCTCGCGCGCCCCGGTAGGGGACCCGGCCGGCCCGGTCCGGACGCCGGGTGGCGTCGGCGCGCGGGTCAGCCGCTGCGGTAGCGGCAGATCGCTGCGAACCCCTCGGCGTCCAGGCTCGCGCCGCCGACCAGGGCGCCGTCGACGTCGGCGCCCGCCATGATCCCCGCGGTGTTGTCCGGCTTGACCGAGCCGCCGTAGAGCACCCGGACACCGTCGGCCAGCTCGCGCGAGTAGAGCTCGGCCAGCCGCTCGCGGATCGCCGCGCACATCTCCTGGGCGTCGGCGGGCGTGGCGGTGAGTCCGGTGCCGATCGCCCACACCGGCTCGTAGGCCACCACGACGCTCGAGGCGTGCTCGGCCGGGAGCCCGTCGAGTGCACCGTCGAGCTGGGCGAGCGTGTGGGCGACGTGGCCCCCCGCCTCCCGGACGTCCTGCTCCTCGCCGATGCAGAGGATCGGCACGATCCCGTGCCGGAAGGCCGCCGCGACCTTGGCGTTGACGAGCGCGTCGTCCTCGCGGTGGTGCTGGCGCCGCTCGGAGTGCCCGACGGTGACGTACGTGCAGCCCAGCTTGGCCAGCATGGGTCCGGAGACCTCGCCGGTGTACGCCCCGGCGTCGTGCGCGGACACGTCCTGCGCGCCGTACGCGATCCGCAGCTTGTCGCCGTCGACGAGCGTCTGCACCGACCGGATGGCGGTGAAGGGCGGCAGCACGGCCACCTCGACGGCGTCGAAGTCCTCCGGGGTGAGGGAGAACGCCAGCTTCTGGACCAGGGCGATGGCCTCGAGGTGGTTGAGGTTCATCTTCCAGTTGCCCGCCATCAGCGGGGTGCGCGTGGCCATCAGTCCTCCAGGACCGCGAGACCGGGGAGCGTCTTGCCTTCGAGCAGCTCGAGGCTGGCGCCTCCCCCGGTGGAGATGTGGGTGAACGCGGCCTCGTCGAGGCCCAGGACTCGCACGGCGGCGGCGGAGTCGCCGCCCCCCACGACGCTGGTGCCGTCGACCGCCGCGACCGCCTCGGCCACCTGCCGCGTGCCCTCGGCGAACGGCGCCAGCTCGAACACGCCCATCGGGCCGTTCCAGACGACCGTGCGCGCGTCGGCCAGGCGGTCGCGGAACAGGGCGACGCTGCGGGGGCCGATGTCAAGGCCCTTCTGGTCGGCCGGGATGGCGTCGGCCTCGACCACCGACGTCTCCGCTTCCGCGGACACGTCGGCGGCGACGACGACGTCGACCGGCAGGACCAGCTCGACGCCGGCCGACGCAGCCTGCTCCAGGAGGCCGCGCACGGTGTCGACCTGGTCGACCTCGAGCAGCGAGCCCCCGACCTCGTGGCCCTGGGCCTTGAGGAAGGTGAAGCACATGCCGCCGCCGACAAGCAGCCGGTCGACCTTGCCGAGCAGGTTGTCGATGACCCCGAGCTTGTCGCTCACCTTGGACCCGCCCAGCACCACGACGTACGGGCGCTCCGGGTCCCGCAGCACCTTGTCGAAGGCGGAGACCTCGGCCAGCACCAGCCGGCCGGCGGCGTGCGGCAGCCGGGTCGCGACGTCGGTCACGGACGCCTGCTCGCGGTGCACGACACCGAAGCCGTCGGACACGTACGCGTCGGCCAGCTCGGCGAGCTGGTCGGCGAAGGCCCCGCGCTCGGCCGCGTCCTTGCTCGCCTCGCCGGCGTTGAACCGGAGGTTCTCGAGCAGGACGACCTCGCCGTCGGCGAGGGCGGCCACCTTGGCGCGGGCGTCCTCGCCCACGGTGTCGGAGGCCAGCTTCACGTCGGTCCCGAGCAGCTCGCCGAGGCGGCGGGCGACCGGGGCCAGGGAGTACCGCGGGTCCGGCGCGCCCTTCGGCCGCCCGAGGTGGGCGCACACGACCACGCGGGCGCCCTGGTCGCGCAGCGCCTGGATGGTCGGCACGCTCGCGCGCACCCGGCCGTCGTCGGTGATCGTCTCGCCGTCGAGCGGGACGTTGAGGTCGGACCGGACCAGCACGCGGCGGCCGCGCAGGTCCCCGAGGTCCTCGATGCTCTTCATGCCGTGCTCTCCATGGCCGGGCTCCTCACGGCGCCGAGGGGCCGTGCGCCGCAGCGCACGGTCCCTCGGCAGCGTCGCAGGTCTGGGGAACGGTGGGTGTTCGTGACGTCGTACGAGGGTGTCCGCGGGTCCTCAGAGGCTGGTGCCCACGAGCGCGGTCAGGTCGACGAGCCGGCACGAGTAGCCCCACTCGTTGTCGTACCAGCCGAGCACCTTGGCGGTGTCACCGATCGCGTTGGTGAGCGAGGCGTCGAAGATGCAGGACGAGGACGACGTGACGATGTCGGCGGAGACGATCGGGTCCTCGGTGTACTCGAGGATGCCCTTGAGCGGACCGTCGGCGGCAGCCTTCACCGCGGCGTTGATCTCGTCCTTGGTCACCTCGCGCGAGAGCTTGACGGTGAGGTCCGTGGCCGAGCCGGTCGGCACCGGCACCCGCAGGGCGTAGCCGTCGAGCTTGCCCTTGAGGTCCGGCAGCACCAGGCCGATCGCCTTGGCGGCTCCGGTGGTGGTGGGGATGATGCTCAGCGCCGCCGCCCGGGCCCGGCGCAGGTCCTTGTGCGGGAAGTCGAGGATCGGCTGGTCGTTGGTGTAGGCGTGCACCGTCGTCATCAGCCCGGAGACGATGCCGAACTCCTCGTGGATGACCTTGGCCATCGGGCCCAGGCAGTTCGTGGTGCACGAGGCGTTCGAGATGATCGTGTGCTCGTCGGGCTTGTAGTCGCCCTCGTTGACGCCGAGCACGACCGTGAAGTCCTCGCCCTTGGCCGGGGCCGAGATGATGACCTTCTTGGCCCCGCCGTCGACGTGCTTACGGGCGTCCTCCGCCTTGGTGAAGATGCCGGTCGACTCGATGACGATGTCGGCGCCCAGGTCGCCCCACGGCAGGGCGGCGGGGTCGCGCTCGGCCATCGCCTTGAAGGTGTTGCCACCCACGGTGATCGAGCCCTCGTCGTAGCTGACGTCCTCGCCGAGGCGGCGCAGGATCGAGTCGTACTTGAGCAGGTGGGCGAGGGTCTTGTTGTCCGTCAGGTCGTTGACGCCGACGACCTCGATGTCGGCACCCTGCGCGAGGACCGCGCGGTAGAAGTTGCGGCCGATGCGCCCGAAGCCGTTGATGCCTACGCGGATGGTCACTGGTGCAGCTCCTTCGGTCACGACGAGGTGTCCGCGGCTCGCCGGGACTGCCAGCCGCGGGAGGTGGCGCTGCGACGACCCTAGGGCATGCCGGTGGGTTCGCCACAGGGGCCGAACGTCCCCCGGCGAGTGCCGGCCAAACCGCCACCGCGGCCTGGTCAGGGCGTGAGCATGTCCGGCGTCAGGTTGGCGTCGGTGCCCGGCACGCCGAGGTCGGCGGCCTTCTTGTCGGCCATGGCCAGCAGCCGCCGGATGCGCCCGGCCACCGCGTCCTTGGTCATCGGCGGGTCGGCGAGCTGGCCGAGCTCCTCGAGGCTGGCCTGCTTGTGCTCGAGGCGAAGTCGCCCGGCCGTCTGCAGGTGCTCGGGGATGTCGTCGCCGAGGATCTCCAGCGCCCGCTCGACCCGGGCGCCGGCGGCGACGGCCGCCCGGGCGGACCGGCGCAGGTTGGCGTCGTCGAAGTTCGCCAGCCGGTTGGCGGTGGCCCGGACCTCGCGGCGCATCCGCCGCTCCTCCCACGCCATGACGCTGTCGTGGGCCCCGATGCGGGTCAGCAGCGCGCCGATGGCGTCGCCGTCGCGCACCACGACCCGGTCGACGCCGCGCACCTCCCGTGCCTTGGCCTGGATGCCGATCCGCCGCGCGGCCCCGACCAGGGCGAGGGCCGCCTCGGGGCCGGGGCAGGTGACCTCCAGCGCCGAGGACCGGCCGGGCTCGGTGAGCGACCCGTGGGCCAGGAAGGCACCGCGCCAGGCCGCCTCTGCGTCGCACGCGGCACCGGTGACGACCTGCGGAGGGAGCCCGCGCACCGGGCGGCCGCGACGGTCGACGAGTCCGGTCTGGCGGGCCAGCGCCTCGCCGTCGCGCGCCACCCGCACCACGTAGCGGCTGCCGCGGCGCAGGCCCCCGGCCGCGACGACCGCGAGGTCGCTGTCGTGGCCGTAGACCTCGGCGATGTCGCGGCGGAGCCGGCGCGCGGCGGCCCCGGTGTCGAGCTCGGCCTCGACCACGATGTGGCCGGCCACGATGTGCAACCCGCCGGCGAAGCGCAGCAGCGCGGAGACCTCGGCCTTGCGGCAGCACGGCTTCGTGACCTCGAGGCGGGCCAGCTCGTCCTTCACCGCCGCGGTCATCGCCATGGGCCGATCCTGCCACGCTCGAGCACGTCGGCGTACGCCCGGGCGAGCAGGCCCGGGTCGTGCCGGGGCGTGCCGTCGGCCATCGCCAGGTCGGCCAGCACGAGCTCGGCGCCGAGGTCGTGGGCGGCCCGCCGCAGTAGCGCCGAGTCCGCGACCGAGGACCGGTCGGCGAGGACGACGTCGACCTGCAGGTCGGGGGCGTGCGCCCCGAGCACCTCCAGGTGGGTCTCCGGACCGAACCCCTCGGTCTCGCCCCGCTGGGCGGTGAGGTTGAGCGTCACCAGCCGCCGGCCGGGGCTCTCCACGACCGCTCGCCGCAGGTCCGGCACGAGCAGGTGCGGGATGACGCTGGTGAACCAGGACCCCGGGCCGAGGACGACCCACTCCGCGTCGCCGATCGCCGCAACCGCCTCGGGGCAGGCCGGCGGGTCCGCCGGGGACAGGGACACGGCGACCACCCGGCCGCCCGCCCGGGCGAGCGCGTGCTGCCCCACGACCGTGGTCGTGGCGTACGGGTGCTCGGGGTCGAGCCCGGCCACGAGCCCGTGCAGCTCGAGCGGCTCGCTCGACATGGGGAGGACCCGCCCCTGGGCGCCGAGCAGCCGCGCCACCCAGTCCAGGCCCTCGACGTGCCCCCCGAGGAGCTCCCAGAGTGCCACGATCAGCAGGTTGCCGACGGCGTGGTTGTGCAGCTCCCCCTCGCTGGCGAACCGGTGTTGCAGCACCCTGGCCCAGGTGCGGCCCCAGTCGTCGTCGCCGCACAGGGCCGCGAGCGCCATCCGCAGGTCCCCCGGCGGGAGCACGTCGAGCTCCCGGCGCAGCCGCCCGCTCGACCCGCCGTCGTCGGCGACCGTCACCACCGCGGTCAGGCGACCGCTGACCCGGCGCAGCGCGGTCAGCGACGCCGCCAGCCCGTGCCCCCCGCCGAGCGCCACCACCCGGGGACCGGCCAGCCGCGCGTCCGGCACCGGTCGTCACTCCCGTCCGAGGTCGCGGTGGACGACGAGCGTCTCGACCCCGGCCGTGCGCAGCCGCGCCGCCAGCGCCTCGGACATCGCCACGCTGCGGTGCTTGCCGCCGGTGCACCCCACGCCGACCGTGACGAACTGCTTCCCCTCGCGCAGGTAGCCCTCGGACACGAGCCCCAGGAGCCGGGTGTAGAGGTCGAGGAAGTCGGTGGCGCCCGGCTGCCCGAGCACGTACCGGCTCACCGCCTCGTCGCGACCGTTCTGCGGGCGCAGGTCGGGGACCCAGTGCGGGTTCGGCAGGAACCGCATGTCGGCGACCAGGTCGGCGTCGACCGGGATGCCGTCCTTGAAGCCGAAGGACACGACGATCGCCCGCAGCGCGGTCTGCCGGCCGCCGAAGGCCGTGCGGATCCGGGCCCCGAGCTCGTTGACGTTGAGCAGGCCGGTGTCGATGACCAGGTCGGCCGTGGCCCGCAGGTCGGAGAGCAGCTCGCGCTCCGCGGCCAGGCCGTCCAGGACCCGCCCGCGGCCCTGGAGCGGGTGCGGGCGCCGGGCGCTCTCGAAGCGGCGGACCAGGGCCTCGTCGCTGGCCTGCAGGAACAGGACGTGCGGGCGGCCACCGATCTCGCGCAGGCGGGCCAGGACGCCCTGCAGCTCGGCGAAGAAGACCCCGCCACGGACGTCCGCGACGACCGCCAGCCGGCGCGGGCCTCCGGGGACGGCCAGCGTCTCGACCAGCTGGACCAGCAGGCTCGGCGGGATGTTGTCGACCACGAACCAGCCGAGGTCGTCGAGCACCGCGGTGGCGGCGGTCTTGCCGGCGCCGCTCATCCCGGTGACGACGAGCAGCTCGGGGAAGCGGCCGTCCGGCGACGTGCCGGGGGAGACCACCGCGGCGCTCCCCGGCGTGCTCGGCTGGCTCCCCGGCTGGCTCCCCGGCTCGCTCCCCGGCTTGCTCCCCGACTCGCTCATTGGGCCTCCTCGAGGGCGGCGTCGTCGAGGACCTCACCGGTGGCCGTGTTGACCGCGGGCACCGGGCGGTCCGCCGCCAGCGCCTGCACCACGGCGCGGGCGGTCCGCGGACCGATGCCGGGGACCTCGGCCACCTGGTCCACGGTGGCTGCCCGCAGCCGCTTGAGGGAGCCGAACTGGCGGAGCAGCGCACGGCGGCGGGTCTCGCCCAGGCCCGGCACGCCGTCGAGGGCGCTGTCGACCATGGACCGCGACCGGCGCTGCCGGTGGTAGGTGATCGCGAACCGGTGTGCCTCGTCACGGATGCGTTGCAGCAGGTACAGCCCCTCGCTCGTCCTCGGCAGCACCAGCGGGTCGGCCTCCCCGGGCAGCCAGACCTCCTCGAGCCGCTTGGCCAGCCCGACCACCGGGACGTCGTCGACGCCGAGCTCCGCCATCGCACGGGCGGCCGCGTCGACCTGCGGCGGTCCACCGTCGACCACCACCAGCCCCGGGGCGTAGGCGAACTTGCGGGGCCGGCCCGTCTCCGGGTCGAGCGGCCCCCGAGCACCGCCGGCGTCCCCGTCCCCCGCCGTCCCGAGCTCGCCGGTCTCGACCCGTTCGTCGAGGAAGCGGCGGAAGCGCCGCCCGAGCACCTCGGCGACGGAGGCGACGTCGTCCTGGCCCAGGACGCCCTTGATCGCGAACCGCCGGTACTCCGACCGGCGCGGGAGGCCGTCCTCGAACACCACCATCGAGGCCACGACGTCCGTGCCCTGGAGGTTGGAGACGTCGTAGCACTCGATGCGCAGCGGCGCGGAGTCGAGGTCGAGGGCCTGCTGGATCTCCTCGAGCGCCCGGCTGCGGGTGGTCAGGTCGCTCGCGCGCTTGGTCTTGTGCAGGGCCAGGCTCTGCGCGGCGTTGCGGCTCACGGTCTCGAGCAGTGCCCGCTTGTCGCCTCGCTGCGGGACCCGGAGGTCGACCTGTGACCCGCGCAGCTCGCTGAGCAGGTCGCGGAGAGCGCCGGCCTCGCCGGGGTCGTCCGGCAGCGCCGGCACCAGGACCTCGCGAGGGACCGACTCCCCGCCGCCCCCGCCGTACAGCTGGAGGACGAACCGCTCGACCAGCTCGCCCGTCGCGGCCTCGTCCACCTTGTCCGCGACCCACCCGCGCTGCCCGCGCACCCGCCCGGCCCGGACGTAGAAGATCTGGACGGCCACCTCGAGCGGGTCCTCGGCGAGCGCGATGACGTCGGCGTCGGTGGCGTCCCCGAGCACCACGGCGTTCTTCTCCATGGCGCGCTGCAGGGCGGCGATGTCGTCGCGCAGGCGGGCGGCCCGCTCGTAGTCCTGCTCGTCGGAGGCGGCCCGCATCTCGCGCTCGAGCCGGCGCACGTACGTCTGGGTCCGCCCCTCGAGGAACGCGACGAAGTCCTCGACGACGGCGCGGTGCTCCTCGGCGTCGACCCTCCCGACGCAGGGTGCGCAGCACTTGCCGATGTAGCCGAGCAGGCACGGCCGGCCCACCTGCGACGCGCGGCGGAACACCCCGGCGGAGCACGTCCGGACGGGGAAGACGCGCAACAGGAGGTCGAGCGTCTCGCGGATGGCCCACGCGTGCGCGTACGGGCCGAAGTAGCGGACGCCCTTCTTCTTCGTCCCGCGCAGCACGAGGACGCGCGGGAACTCCTCGTGCAGCGTGACCGCGAGGTACGGGTAGGACTTGTCGTCGCGGTAGCGCACGTTGAAGCGCGGGTCGAACTCCTTGATCCAGGAGTACTCCAGCTGGAGTGCCTCGACCTCGGTGCGGACGACGGTCCAGTCCACGCGGGAGGCGGTCGTCACCATCGCCAGCGTCCGGGGGTGCAGGGCCGAGAGGTCCTGGAAGTACGAGCTCAGCCGGCTGCGCAGGCTCTTGGCCTTGCCGACGTACACGACCCGGCCGGCCGGGTCGCTGAAGCGGTAGACCCCGGGCTCGTCGGGGATCGACCCGGGCGAGGGCCGGTACGTCGACGGGTCGGGCACGCGATCACCCTACGGCGGCGGTCTCCCTGCAGCAGCGGGCAGTCACGCCAGCACGACGTCCGTACCCTCGACCGCGACCGCCACCTCGGGGAGCGGTGCCGTGGCGGGGCCGTTCTCCACGGAGCCGTCCTCGATCGAGAACCGGCTGCCGTGGCAGGCGCAGTTGATCGACCCGTCGGCGACCGAGGACACCACGCACGCCTGGTGGGTGCACACGCTGGAGAAGGCGCGGAACTCGCCCTCGGTCGGCTGCGTGACGACCACCGCGGCGGTGATCACGCCGCCGCCCACGGGGACGTCGCCGACCGCTGCCAGGGCCTCCCCCGAACCGCCCGGCGGCTGCGGGGTCGCCTCGCCGGAGGGGGTCGCCGAGCCGGTGCCGGAACCGCCACCCGCGCCGGACCCCGCGTCCCCGCCGCCGTCGGAGCCGCAGGCAGCGAGCGCCGTCCCGGCGCCGACCGCGACGACGCCGGCCAGCACGGTTCGCCGGCCGAGCGCTCGGGGCGTGGGCGTGTCGTGGTCCGGGCCGCCTGGGGTGGACAGGTGGGTCATCGGGTCCTCCGAGCGTCGTGGCGGGCGTTCTGGCCGTCCTCGTCGTCCCCAACGGACGGCGGTCGCGTGGCGTTCACGGGACTTGGGGATCACGGCTCCCTCGGGCTCATGGTGTCACCGGGGATCTTGTGGTGAGGCATCACCGGGTCACCGGGTCGAGCCCGCCGGAACCCGCGCGAGCAGCTCGCGGAGGAACCCGCCGGTGTGGCTGCCGTCGTGGGCCGCCACCGCCTCGGGCGTCCCGGTGGCGACGACCTGGCCCCCGCCGGTACCGCCCTCCGGGCCCATGTCGACGACCCAGTCCGCGGTCTTGATGACGTCGAGGTTGTGCTCGATGACGACCACGGTGTTGCCCTTGTCGACCAGTCCCTGGAGCACCGCGATCAGCTTGCGGATGTCCTCGAAGTGCAGCCCGGTGGTCGGCTCGTCCAGGACGTAGAGCGTGCGACCGGTGGAACGCTTCTGCAGCTCGGCGGCCAGCTTGACCCGCTGGGCCTCGCCCCCGGAGAGGGTGGGGGCCGGCTGACCGAGCCGCACGTAGCCGAGGCCGACGTCGACCAGGGTGCGCAGGTGCCGGGCGATCCGCTCGACCGGAGCGAAGAACTCCACGGCCTCCTCGATCGGCATCTCCAGCACCTCGGAGATCGTCCGCCCCTTGTAGTGGACCTCAAGCGTCTCGCGGTTGTAGCGGGCGCCGTGGCAGACCTCGCAGGGCACGTAGACGTCCGGCAGGAAGTTCATCTCGATCTTGATCGTGCCGTCGCCGCTGCACGCCTCGCACCGGCCGCCCTTGACGTTGAACGAGAACCGGCCGGGCTGGTAGCCGCGGACCTTGGCCTCCGCGGTGTCGGCGAAGAGCTTGCGGACGTGGTCGAACACGCCCGTGTAGGTGGCGGGGTTGGAGCGGGGGGTCCGGCCGATCGGCGACTGGTCGACGTGCACGACCTTGTCCACGTGCTCGGTGCCGGTGATCCGTCGGTGCCGCCCCGGGACCGTGCGGGCGCCGTAGAGCTCCTTGGCCAGCGCGGCGTACAGGATGTCGTTGACCAGCGTGGACTTGCCGGAGCCGCTCACACCGGTCACGGCGACGAAGCAGCTGAGCGGGAAGCTCACCGAGACGTCGCGCAGGTTGTGCTCCCGCGCCCCCACCACGGTGAGCTCACGGCTGCGCGACGGGGGGCGTCGCACGGCCGGCACGTCGATCGCCCGGCGGCCGGACAGGTAGGCCCCCGTGATCGAGGAGTCGTGGGTCAGCAGGTCGTCGACCGAGCCGGAGACCACGATCTGGCCGCCGTGCTCGCCCGCACCGGGTCCGATGTCGACGACCCAGTCGGCGGTCCGGATGGTGTCCTCGTCGTGCTCGACGACGATGAGTGTGTTGCCGAGGTCGCGGAGCCGGACCAGGGTCTCGATGAGCCGGCGGTTGTCCCGCTGGTGCAGGCCGATCGACGGCTCGTCGAGCACGTAGAGGACCCCCACCAGGCCCGAGCCGATCTGCGTGGCCAGCCGGATTCGCTGCGCCTCGCCGCCGGCCAGGGTCCCGGCGGCCCGGTCGAGGGTGAGGTAGTCGAGACCGACGTCGACCAGGAAGCGCAGCCGCTCGTTGACCTCCTTGAGCACCCGCGCGGCGATCTGCCGCTCGCGGTCGCCGAGGTCGAGGTCGCGGAGGAACTCGGCGCAGTCCCCGATCGGCATCGCGGCGACCCCGGCGATCGACCGGTCGCCGACCGTCACGGCGAGGCTCACCGGCTTGAGCCTGGCGCCCCCGCACGCCGGACAGGGCACCTCCCGCATGAAGCCCTCGAAGCGCTCGCGGGTCGTGTCGGACTCCGCCTCGGAGTGCCGGCGGCGGATGTAGGGGAGCACGCCCTCGTACGAGGTGTAGTAGGAGCGCTCACGGCCGTACCGGTTGCGGTACCGCACGTGCACCTGCGTCGGGTGGCCGTGCAGCAGGGCCTTGCGCGCCTTGGCCGGCAGCCGCTCGAACGGGGTGTCCGTCCGGAAGCCGAGGGTCTCGGCCAGCGCGTTGACCAGCCGCGCGAAGTAGTCCGACGTCTGCCCGCCGGTCCACGGGGTGAGGGCCCCGTCGTCGAGGCTGCGGGACGGGTCAGGCACGACCAGGTCCTCGTCGACCTCCATCCGGGTGCCGAGCCCCGCGCAGTCGGGGCACGCGCCGTACGGGCTGTTGAAGGAGAACGACCGGGGCTCCAGCTCCTCGAAGGAGAGGTCGTCGACCGGGCAGTAGAGGTGCTCGGAGTAGGAACGCTCCCGGGCTGGGTCGTCCTCGGGCAGGTCGACCAGGTCGAGCGTCACCAGACCGCCGGACAGCCGCAGCGCGGTCTCGACGGAGTCGGTGAGGCGCCGCTGGGCGGAGGCCTTGACCGTGAGCCGGTCGACGACCACCTCGACCGTGTGCTTCTCCTGCTTCTTGAGCCGCGGCGGCTCGGCCAGCTGGTGCACCACGCCGTCGACCCGGGCGCGGGAGTAGCCCTGGGACTGCAGCGCGCGGAAGAGGTCGGAGTACTCGCCCTTGCGGCCCCGGACGACCGGTGCGAGCAGCTGGAAGCGGGTGCCCTCGGGCAGCTCGAGGACACGGTCGACGATGGACTGCGGCGTCTGCCGCCCGATGGGTCGGCCGCAGACGGGACAGTGCGGCCGGCCCGCGCGCGCGAACAGCAGCCGGAGGTAGTCGTAGACCTCGGTGATGGTGCCGACGGTGGAGCGCGGGTTGCGGGAGGTCGACTTCTGGTCGATCGAGACGGCCGGGGAGAGGCCCTCGATGAAGTCGACGTCGGGCTTGTCCATCTGCCCGAGGAACTGCCGGGCGTACGCGGAGAGCGACTCGACGTAGCGGCGCTGGCCCTCGGCGAAGATCGTGTCGAAGGCCAGGCTCGACTTGCCGGACCCGGACAGCCCGGTGAAGACGATGAGGGCGTCGCGCGGGAGGTCGAGCGAGACGTCCTTGAGGTTGTGCTCGCGCGCCCCGCGGACCACGAGACGGTCGGCGAGCCGGTCGTGCGCGGCGTCGGTCAGCTCGGACACGGGGTCCCTTCAGGGCTCGGTGGTGCTCAGCGATGACCGGGGGCGGCCGGGCCCGCCCTGCCCCGCCGGCGGCCGGCCGGTCCGGGCACCACGGGCCACCCGCCAATGGTAAGGAGGGTGTCCGACATCGGCGTCCCGACCGGGTGCGAGACCGCTCACGACGCGCTGCTCGCCCCGGTGATCACCCGGGGGTGCCTGCCCGCGCCTCACCAGGGCCGGTCGCCGGGCCGGGCGGTCGGCCCGGCCGAGCCCGCGGGGTACTCCTCCAGCGGCACGTCCCCCCGCCGCCAGGCGTCCAGCACCGGCTCGACGACGCGCCAGCCCTCCTCGGCCTCGTCGGCCCGCACCGACAGCAGCGGATCGCCCTCGAGCACGGCCTCGAGGACCTGGGCGTACGCGGGGAGGTACCCGGGGCAGAGCTCCTGCTCGAGCACCGCCCGCTCCAGCTCGAACGGGTCGCCGGGGCCGTTGACCTCGATCTCGAGGCGCAGCGTGTCGGGGCCGAAGCCGAGGCGCAGCCGGCTGGGACTCGGGCGTCCCCGGAGGCCGGTGGGCAGGTGCGGGACCGGGCGGAAGTGGATCACGGCCTCCCGGCGGCGAACGGCGAGCGCCTTGCCCGAGCGCAGCCGGAACGGCACGCCCGACCACCGCCACGAGTCGATGCGGTAGCTGACCTCCGCGTACGTCTCCGTCCCACGGCCGGGGTCCACGCCGTCGTGCTCGGCGTAGGCGGGGACCGGCCCGTCCTCCAGGTTGCCGGCGGACCAGCGCGCGCGGCGGGTGAGCCGGGTCATGTCCTCAGCCGAGGGGGCCCGCACCGAGCGCAGCACGTCGGCCTTGCGGTCGCGCAGGTCCGCCTCGCCGAGAGTCGGCGGTGGCTCCATGGCGACCAGGGCCAGCACCTGGAGGAGGTGGTTCTGGACCATGTCACGGAGCGCCCCGGCCTTGTCGTAGTAGCCGGCGCGCCCCTCGAGGCCCAGCGGCTCGTCGAACACGATGTCCACCGCCTCGACGTCCCGGTTGCTCCAGACGGGCTCGAACACCCGGTTGGCGAAGCGCAGCCCGATGACGTTGAGCACGGTGTTCTTGGCGAGGAAGTGGTCCACCCGGAACACGTTGCGCTCGGGGACGACCGCCGTGACGGCGCGGTTGAGCTCCCGGGCCGACTCGATGCCGTCACCGAACGGCTTCTCGACGACGAGCTGCGAGCCCTCGGGCAGGCCGATCGTGGCCAGGTGGGCGCAGACGGTGCCCGCAAGCGTGTGCGGCAACGCCAGGTAGACCGCGACCGGGCCGTGCCCGCGGCTGAGCACCGCACGCAGGTCGGCCTCCGCGGTGACGTCGGCCCGGACGTAGCCGAGAGAGCCGAGCAGCATCGCCGCCGCCTCGGGCTCGGCCCCCGCGGCGGTCAGTGACTCCTGGGCGATGGCCCGGTAGCCCGCGTCGTCGAGGTCGTCGACCGCCGAGGCGACCACCGCGAGGCCCGCCGGGAGCCGGCCGGTCGCGGCGAGCCGGGCCAGGCCGGGGAGGAGGTAGCGGCGGGTGAGGTCGCCGGTGGCACCCAGGACGACGAGGCGGGAGACGGTCACCGCCACAGCCTGCCGCACGGCGGCTAAGGTCGCCGAGGTGGACAGCACGCCCGACCTGGACGACCCGCGCGCCGACCCGGTGGCGGGGCTCGACGCCGTGTGGGAGTCGACCGCCCGGCTGCTCGCCACGGCGCACCGCATCGGTGACGACGCTCTCACCGGTGCGAGCCTCTGCCCGGGCTGGAGCCGGGCACACGTGCTCGGGCACCTCGCGCGCAACGCCGAGGCGCTGGGCCGGCTGTGCGCCTGGGCGCGGACCGGCGAGCCGACGCCGATGTACCCGAGCCGGGAGGCCCGGGCCGCGGACATCGAGGCGTCGGCCCGCCAGCCCCGGCGCCGGCTGCTCGAGGACGTCGCGGCCACCGCCGAG
>DATHTV010000152.1:0-9226 GCA_035462845.1 Jiangellales bacterium | reverse complement strand
CCGCTTGCCGCCGACCTCCACCGTGACCCGTTCCCGCTCCGCCGGCGCCTCGTCGGCCGCGCCCGCGGCCGCGTACGGCTCCACCCCGCCGGTCCACTCCGTCTCGATCCAGAGCGTGTGGACGGTGAAGGGGTCATCGCCCGCCGGGGCGAAGGCGGGGTCGGAGACGGCAGCCCGGTGGAACGGCAGGGCCGTCGCCAGGCCCTCGACCTCGAACTCGGCGAGCGCCCGTCGCGATCGCTCGAGCGCCTGCTGCCGGGTCGCGCCCGTCACCACGAGCTTGGCCAGCAGCGAGTCGAAGCTCTGGCCGATGACGCTGCCCTGCTCGACGCCGGTGTCGAGGCGGACTCCGGGGCCGCTCGGCGGCCGGAAGACGGTGACCGGCCCGGGGGTGGGGAGGAAGTTGCGACCCGGGTCCTCGCCGTTGATGCGGAACTCGATCGAGTGGCCGCGGATCTCGGGGTCGTCGTAGCCGAGCTCCTGCCCCTCGGCGATGCGGAACATCTCCCGGACGAGGTCGATGCCGGTGACCTCCTCGCTCACCGGGTGCTCGACCTGGAGCCGGGTGTTGACCTCGAGGAAGGAGATCGTGCCGTCCTGGCCGACGAGGAACTCGCAGGTGCCAGCGCCGACGTACCCCGCCTCACGCAGGATCGCCTTGGATGCGCGGTACAGCTGGGCGTTCTGCTCGTCGCTGAGGAACGGTGCGGGCGCCTCCTCGACCAGCTTCTGGTGCCGCCGCTGCAGGGAGCAGTCGCGGGTGGACACGACCACGACGGTGCCGTGCTGGTCGGCCAGGCACTGCGTCTCGACGTGCCGCGGCCGGTCCAGGTACCGCTCGACGAAGCACTCGCCCCGGCCGAAGGCGGCGACGGCCTCGCGCACCGCGGAGTCGTAGAGGTCCGGGATCTCCTCGACGCTCCGAGCGACCTTGAGGCCGCGGCCGCCGCCACCGAAGGCTGCCTTGATGGCGACCGGCAGGCCGTGCTCCTCGGCGAAGGCGACCACCTCGTCGACACCGCTCACCGGGTCGGGGGTCCCGGCGACCAGCGGCGCGCCGGCCCGCTGGGCGATGTGCCGGGCGCTCACCTTGTCGCCGAGGGACTCGATGGCGGCGGGCGGGGGACCGATCCAGACGAGACCGGCGTCCAGGACGGCCTGGGCGAAGCCCGCGTTCTCGGCGAGGAACCCGTAGCCGGGGTGGACGGCATCGGCTCCCGAGCGGGCGGCGACGTCCAGCAGCTTGTCGACGACCAGGTAGGTCTCGGCGGACGTCTCACCGCCGAGGGCGTACGCCTCGTCGGCGACCCGCACGTGCAGGGCGTCGCGGTCGGGGTCCGCGTACACCGCCACGCTGCCGATCCCGGCGTCGCGGCACGCCCTCGCCACCCGGACGGCGATCTCGCCGCGGTTGGCGATGAGGACCTTGGTGATGCGGCGTTGCTCGGGCACGCGACTCTCCTCCCTCGACTGCTGCCGGACTCTAGCGTCGCGCTCGACGGGTCAGTTCACGCAGGAGCCGGAGGACCCTTCCCGCCCGCACGTCCGTCACCTCGAGCTCGTGCAACGGCGCCACCGGGACCGCACCCCACCGCGTGGCGCCCTGACCTGGAGCGGGGTGCGCCGGTGTCAGTCGAGGCGGCGGAGGTCGTCACGACAGCGCCGCTCGAGGTCGTCGAGCTCGGCGAGGGCCTCGTCGAGATCACGGCGGCGCTGCTCGAGCTCGGCCCGGCGGTCACCGATCTGCGCGAGCAGGTAGCGCAGCTGGCCCGCCTCGCCGGGCTCGGCGTCGTACATGCCGACGATCTTCTTGATCTCGTCGAGGGGGAAGCCGAGCCGCTTGCCGCGCAGGACCAGCGCCAGCCGGACCCGGTCACGAGGGTGGAAGATGCGCTGCCGGCCGCGCCGCTCGGGGGAGACGAGGCCGTGCTCCTCGTAGAAGCGGATGGTGCGCAGCGTGACCCCGAAGTCGCGGGCGACCTCGGCGATGGTCCATGTCCGCCCGTCGGGGCCGGCGTCCATGCCCGCCAGGCCCGCGTTCACGCTCCCTGGTCCGGCGTCCGCGACCACCAGCCGCTCCCTCCCGGCGCTTGCGATCACGCCCGCTCATGTCTTACGTTGACGTAAGCGTAAGCCACGACGGCCGGAAGGACCAGCACCATGACGTTCGAGCTCACCGCCGAGCACGAGGCGTTCCGCAAGGTGGTCCGCGACTTCGCCGAGGCGGAGATCGCGCCGCACGCGCACCGCTGGGACCGCGAGCACCACTTCCCGGTCGACGTGGTCCGCCAGATGGGCGACCTCGGGCTGTTCGGCATCGTGGCCCCGGAGGAGTACGGCGGCGCCGGCGGCGACTTCACCTCGCTGTGCGTGGCCATCGAGGAGCTGGGCCGGGTCGACCAGTCCATGGGCATCACGCTCTCGGCCGGTGTCGGGCTCGGCATCAACCCGATCCTCACCTTCGGCACCGAGGAGCAGAAGCAGCGCTGGCTGCCCGACCTCGTGGCGGGGCACGCGCTCGCCGGCTTCGGCCTCACCGAGCCGGAGGCCGGCTCCGACGCCGGGGCGACCCGCACCAGGGCCCGGCTCGAGGACGGTCACTGGGTCGTCGACGGGGCGAAGGCCTTCATCACCAACAGCGGCACCGACATCACCACGGTCGTCACCGTGACCGCGCGCACCGGGCAGGCCGCCGACGGCCGCCCCGAGATCTCCGCGATCATGATCCCGTCGGGGACGCCCGGATTCACCGTCGAGCCCGCCTACGACAAGCTCGGCTGGCACGCCAGCGACACCCACGGGCTGAGCTTCGAGAGCTGCCGGGTCCCCGAGGACCACCTGCTGGGGCAGCGTGGCGACGGCTTCAAGCAGTTCCTCGCCACGCTCGACGACGGCCGGATCGCGATCTCGGCGCTCGCGGTCGGTCTGGCCCAGGCGTGCCTCGAGCAGTCCCGGGCCTACGCCCTGGAGCGCCGGGCCTTCGGCACGCCGATCGGCGCGAAGCAGGGGGTGGCCTTCCAGATCGCCGACCTCCAGGTCATGGTCGAGGCGGCCCGGCTGCTCACGTACAAGGCGGCGTGGCTCAAGGACGAGGGGCGCACCCACGACGAGGTCAAGCGGGCCGCCGCGGTGGCCAAGGTCTACTCCACCGAGGCGGCGATGAGCGCCACCCGGATCGCCACCCAGGTGTTCGGCGGCTACGGCTTCATGGAGGAGTACCCGGTGGCGCGGTTCTACCGCGACGCCAAGATCCTCGAGGTGGGCGAGGGCACCAGCGAGATCCAGCGGATCGTCATCGCCCGCTCGCTCGGCCTGCCCGTCGAGTGACAGCCGGGCACCGGACGGCGAGGATGCCCGCGTGACGCACGACCACTTCAAGGATGTCGCGGCCGCCCGCGAGGCCACGCTGGCACCGCCGGACAAGGCGGCGGCCAAGCTCGCGAGCCAGGCCAAGCTCTACGTCCGCGACCGGCTGGCCCTGCTCTTCGACGAGGGGACCTTCGTCGAGGACGGCCAGCTCGCCAACGCGCAGGCCACGATGGCGGGGGCCGGGCTCCCGGCGGACGGCGTGGTCACCGGCCGCGGTCTGGTGGACGGCCGGCCCGCCCTGGTGGTCGCCAACGACCCGACCGTCAAGGCCGGCTCGTGGGGGGCGCGGACGGTCGAGAAGATCGTGCGGGTCACCGAGACCGCGCTGCGCGACGAGCTGCCCGTCTTCTGGTTCATCGACTCGGCTGGGGCCCGGATCACCGACCAGGTCGAGCTCTTCCCGGGCCGCCGGGGCGCCGGCCGGATCTTCCACAACCAGGTCGCGCTGTCGGGCAAGGTCCCGCAGATCTGCTGCCTGTTCGGCCCCAGCGCCGCCGGCGGCGCGTACATCCCCGCCTTCTGCGACCTCGTGATCATGGTCGAGGGCAACGCCTCGATGTACCTGGGCTCCCCGCGGATGGCCGAGATGGTGGTCGGCGAGCAGGTCACGCTGGAGGAGATGGGCGGGGCCCGGATGCACGCCAGCGTCTCCGGCTGCGGCGACAACCTGGCCGCCGACGACACCGAGGCGATCGAGCTGGCCAAGGCCTACTTCGGCTACGTCCCCGGCTCCTGGCGCGACCGCCCCCCGGCGTACGCGCCGCACCCGCCCGCCCGCGAGTTCACCCGCGACCTCGTCCCGGAGCAGGAGTCCGCAGGCTACGACGTCCGTACGGTCGTGGAGGCGCTCGTCGACGAGGGCAGCTTCTTCGAGCTCAAGCCGCTCTTCGCCCCCGAGATCGTCACCGGCTTCGCCCTGCTGGAGGGCCAGCCGGTCGGCCTCGTCGCCAACCAGCCGGCGGTCAAGGGCGGCGTGCTGTTCGTCGACTCCGCCGACAAGGCGGCCCGCTTCATCTGGCTCTGCGACTCCTTCAACGTGCCGCTCGTGTACCTCGCGGACGTGCCGGGCTTCATGATCGGGTCTGCGGTGGAGCGGCAGGGCATCATCCGGCACGGGGCCAAGATGATCACTGCGGTGTCCGAGGCGACCGTCCCGACGGTGTCGGTGATCGTGCGCAAGGCCTACGGCGCCGGGCTCTACGCGATGTGCGGGCCCGGCTTCGGCCCGGACGCGTGCCTCGCGCTGCCCACCGCCAAGATCGCCGTCATGGGGCCCGAGGCGGCGGTGAACGCGGTCTACTTCAACAAGATCCAGGCGATCGAGGACCCGGCCGAGCGCGAGGCCTACGTCGCCCGGCTGCGCGAGGAGTACGAGGAGGACATCGACATCCTCCGGCTCGCCTCCGACCTGGTCATCGACGGCATCGTCGAGCCCGAGGCGCTGCGCGGCGAGCTCGTCGCCCGGCTCGCCGCGGCGGCCACCAAGGACCGGCACTTCTCCACTCGCCGGCACGGCATCCCGCCCGTCTGACCCTGCCCGTCTCAGTCGACGTCGCCGTCCAGCAGGCGCGACTCCTCAGCGCCGAGCCGGCCGAGCCTCGCATCGAGAGCCTCGTACTGCTCGCCGTGCTTGGCCCGGAAGCTGTTCCAGTCGGTGGCGTCCGTCCAACGGTCGACCGTGACGAAGCGGGCCGGGTCGTCGGTGCTGCGGTAGAGCTCGGTCCCCAGGTACCCGGGTCCGTGGGCGAACAGCGCCGCCCAGTCTCCGTCCGCTCCGTACGCGGCCACGAAGTCGTCCACGGAGGCCGGAGGCACCTCGTACTCCCACACCCGGACGTACACCCGACCAGGATGCCGCACTCGGGGACGCCCCACTCAGGCCGGCGGCACGTTGTGGTTCAGCCGGAACAGGTTGCCGGGGTCGTACCGCCGCTTCACGGCGACCAGCCGGTCCCAGGTGTCACCCGGGTAGGCCTCGTGGATGCGCGCCGCCCCGTCGTCGCCGAGGAAGTTCACGTACGCGCCGGGCCCGTCCGCCAGCTCGGCCGACAGCGCCCGCACCCATGCCTCGTGCGCCGGTCGCTCCGCCGGGTCCTCGTACAGGGCCGCGACGTTCACCATCAGCCGGCGGTCGCGGTGGGCGAAGGCCGTCGCGTCCGCGGGGACGCGGGCCATGGCGCCGCCCAGCACCCGCAGCTGCGCGACCGCCATCGGGGCGCTGGACGTCGCGAGGGCGTCGAGGACCCGCTCGGCCCTGGCCCGGTCGACGGCGTCGGCGAACATCGTCCGCGACACGCCGGTGGGCCGGTAGCCCTCCGGTTCGGGCGGGAACATCCCCGCGTACGGGATCCGGCCGAGCTGGTCGGCGAGCGGCGTCGCCAGCGACCGGAGCCGGGCGACGTCCCGCTCCGCGACGGTCTCCGCGCCGCAGTGGGCGAGCAGGACCATCACCACCGGCCGGCCGTGGTGCTCCGGCGCGAGGAAGGGCATCGGCGGCGCCGTCATCACGTTGGCGATCAGCGAGAGGTCGTCACCGGCCACCTCGGCCTCGACGAGCAGTGACGCGATCACGTCCGGCGTGGCCGGCAGCACGAGCATCCCCCCGAGCACGCTCGGCACCTCGTGCAGCCGGAACCGCAGCCGGGTGGCGACTCCGACGTTGCCGCCCCCGCCGCGGAGCGCCCAGAACAGGTCGGGCTCGTGCTCGAGGTCGACCCGTCGCAGCGACCCGTCGGCCGTCACGACCTCCGCCGCCAGGAGGCTGTCGACGGTGAGCCCGTGGCGACGGACCAGGAAGCCGACCCCGCCCCCCAGGGTGATGCCGCCGATGCCGACGGTGCCCGTGTCCCCGAAGCCCGTGGCGAGCCCGTGGGCGCCCACTGCCGCGGTGTACTCACCCGCCGTGAGACCGGTGGCCGCCCACGCGCTGCGGCCGTCGGGGTCGATCTCGAGGTCCCGCAGGTGGGACAGGTCGATCGTGACGCCGCCGTCGCTGACGCCGTGCCCGACCGCGCTGTGGCCACCGCCCCGGACGGCCAGCTCGTGACCGCCGTCGGCGGCGAAGGACACCACTCGCGCGACGTCCCCGGCGTCGAGCACCTGCACCACGGCCGCCGGCCGGCGGTCGAGGCCGCCGTAGAAGACCGACCGGGCCCGGTCGTAGTCGTCGTCGCCGGGCGTGACGACCCGGCCGCGGACCTGCCGGCGCAGCCGCGACACGGTCTCGGCGGTCGTCGGGGACGGGGACGCGGGAACTCTGGTGGGCACGGCGCTGCTCCTCTGCGCTCGGGGTGCGCCGGCAATGACCGCGTCCGGCCCGGGAACTCATCGGCGCGTCGGCGGCGCCTCGGCCGAAACCCGTGGCTCCGGCGCCGCTCGTCGCTATCGTGCAACCGCGGGGGGCCGCCGGGAAGGCCGGGACGGGCCACGGTGAGCGGGGGTGATCGTGTACGGGGCACCGGGGCGGGCGGACGAGCTCGACGGCGAGCTGGCGGAGCGCTGGGACGAGGTGGTGCACGCCGCCCACCGGCGGCTCGAGCCCTCCTACGGCGGCCGGTTCTTCTCCCTCGACCCCGCGCCGGTCGCGGTCGAGCAGCGACCGGCCGCACGGTGGTTCGCCGACCCGTCGGCCCCCGCCGGGTGCCTCGGGGCCGACACCGCCCGGGTGCTCTGCGACTGGGGCGTCCGGGGCCGGCGGGTGCTGCACACCGAGTACTGCGAGTACGCGCCGGTGCACCGCTTCGACGCCGCCGGCACCCGCCGGCTCAAGCGCGTCGTGGTGACCACGGAGCTCCGCGAGCTGTGGCTGACGGTGGCCACGTACCGGCCCGAGGCCGTCGTCGCGATGGCAGTCGAGGCCCTCGGCCACCCGGTCGACCTCCAGGACCTGTACGGGCCGGGCGGTGACCCGCATGCCGACCGTCCAGAGGTGCGGCAGCGCCGCTTCGCGACGTGGACCGCCGGTCACGGCAACGACCGGTCGCTCGCCGGGGCCGGGGTGCCGGCGCAGCCGCGGGGACCGCTCGCCACCGACAACGCGCTGTTCATGACCCACCCGATCAACGGTCTGGACGACCTGCTCTACGTCGTGATGCTGGGCGCGCACCCGTTCCGCCGCCCCGGACCGGACGGTGGGCCCGCGAGCATGGAGCAGATCGCTCGGCACACCCGGGCCCAGCGGCTGGTGGCCCACCACGCCGACCCGACCCTGGTCATGGCGGCGGCCGAGGCGGCCTACGAGGGTCGCGTGATCGCCTTCGCCGACCCCCTCGGCATGTACGTGGCCAGCTTCGCCGGGGACGTCTTCTCCCTGGACGGCGACCCCGTCCCCGTCGGGTGGACCCGCTTGTCCCGCGGCCGGGAGGGCATGTGGCAGCGGCTCGAGTTCGGTCCGGGCGACGACGACCCGCGGTTCCTCGACGAGGCCGTCGTGGCCTCGGGGGCCCGCGAGGAGCGCGTCACCGGCGGGTTCCAGGTGGTCGAGCAGGTGGAGGTCGGCCCGCTGCTCGTGGTCGGCCCGCCGGGTCCCGTCCGGGACGACGAGTGGGTCACGGTGACGGCTCCGGACGGGCCGATCGGCCGGGCCGAGGCGGGCGTGTGCCCGCCGATCGAGGCCTTCCTGGCCGAGTACGAGGCGGCGCAGCGCCCGGTGCAGCCCGCACCGCGGCTGGAGCGGGGGTGAACGGCGTGCGCACCCTGCAGGACGGCATCTACTACGACCACGGCGAGCGGCCGGGTGCGGCGTTCGGGATCGCCTTCCTCCGGGCCGGCGCGGAGGCCACGGCCGCCGACGTCGGGACGCTGCTGCACCGGCTCTGGGACCTGTGGCAGGGGCTCGGTCGTGGCGAGGTTCCCGGCCTGCCAGATGCCACGGTGCCCCCGGGCGGTCTGACCACCCTGGTCGGGTACGGCGTCAAGGTGTACGACCTCCCGGGCGCGGGCCACCCGGTGCCGCAGGGGCAGGGCGAGGCCGCGCGCTTCCGGTCGCCGCTGCCGCAGGGCGGCGGGCCGCTCCTGCGCGGGGCCGGGCTCCGCTACGCGCCGGACGTCACCGCGAACGCGGCCACGGAGGACGTGGTCGTCCAGTGGGTGGCCGACACTGAGCTCGCCGTCCACCGGGCGCTCGTCGAGACGGCCCGCGAGATCACCCGGGCGCGGGACGCCGCCACCGGCGAGGCGCCGCTCGAGCTGGCGGCCTTCTACCGCGGGTCCGGACGCGACGACGGGCGCAGCTGGATCGGCTTCCACGACGGCGTCTCCAACCTGCGCAGCGGGGCGGAGCGCGCCGGGGTGGTCACGATCGAGCCCGACAACGCGCCGCTGCCTGCTGACGCGTGGACGGTGGGCGGCACCTACCTCGCCTTCATCAGGCTGTCGGTCGACCTCGACGTCTGGGACGGGATCGACCGCCGCACCCAGGAGCTGCTCGTGGGGCGCGACAAGGTGACCGGCAGCCCCCTGGTGGCCGTCGGGCCGGACGGGACTCCGGAGCCCCACGCCGGCTGCCCGGTCGCAGGGACGGAGACCGTGCTCGACCCCGGGAACGAGACGTTCCGCGAGCCGCCGCCGGTGACCGACCCGGCGTTGCTGGCCTCCCACGTGCAGCGGGCCAACCAGCACCGGGAGCCGGCGACGGCCCCCAACTCGCTGCGGGTCTACCGCCAGGGCTACGAGTACCTCGAGACGAGCGGCACGTCGGTGTCCGTCGGGCTGAACTTCGTCAGCTTCCAGGACAGCCTGAGCAGACTGCTCCGCTCGCTCACCCAGCCCGGCTGGCTCGGCGGCACCAACTTCGGGGGCACCCCGCCGGCGTCGCCCGAGCTCCTCGGCGTCCGCGCCGCGGCCGTCTTCCTCGTCC
>DATHTV010000151.1:0-21708 GCA_035462845.1 Jiangellales bacterium | reverse complement strand
GTCACCGTCGCTGTCGGCCTCCTCCTCCTGCAGGTAGAACCCCGACAGCCCGGGCTTGACCGCCGTGACGACCGCCTCGACCGTCTGCACTCCCGCACAGCTCGGGTCGAACGTGGGACCGCCGCCCTGGATGTCGGAGATGAGGGCGATCGGGTCGTCCGGGTCGCCGCAGGTGTCCGCTGGCGGCGGAGGAGGCGGCGGCGGTGCGCCGTCCCCGAGGACCTGGCCGGTGTTCGGGGCGCCCTTGGTGTTCGCCCCGTCCGTCTTGGTCCAGGTGAAGTCGCCGTACGTGGTGCCACTGCCGGTGAGCTGCAGCGATGACCCGATCGGCTCGCTACCGGTCTGGGAGACGGGCAGGTTGGTCGCGCTCAGGCCCGCGGCCGGACCGTTGGACGCGGTGAAGGAGCCCTCGTAGCTGAGCAGCTGGACCACGGTGCTGCCGTTGACCAAGGCAAAGCCGTCGTTCGGCCCGTTCTGCAGGCCGTCGACGGGGAAGTCCACCACGACGGTGCCGTAGCCGCCCTGCTGGTCCGGGATGGTGCCCGACAGGGAGACCGCGGTGTTGACCGGGTAGACCACGGCCGCAGCCGGGTTGACCCCGTTGTAGCGGACGATGCTCCACCCGGTCAGGTCCGTACCCGCCGGCCCCGCGATCTCGATGAACTCGCCGGTGTCGCCGCCCACGTTGTCGTAGTGGAACTCGTTGACGAACACGGTCGAGCCGGTTCCCGGAACCGCTGCGGCAGGGACCGTCGCGAACGGGACCAGGGCCAGCCCGGCCACCACCGACCCGGCCAGGATGGCTGCCCATCCGCACCTGCGTACCTGCATGCTCTCTGCCCCTCTCGCCGCCCCGGCGGTCGGGCACGGCGGGGTCACCGTATGCGCTGCTGCGCCGCTCCGTCGACGACTGGCGACGCTGCGTCACCCCGGCGACGCCGAGTTGTCATGGTCCGCCATTGACTGGACACATTCGAGTGGTTCCGTTCACCGCCGGGCGTACATGATCACCACGACGCCCGCGAGGCAGAGGGCCGCCCCGGCGTAGTCGAAGCGATCCGGGCGGAAGCCGTCGGCGACGACACCCCATGCCAGCGAGCCGGCGACGAACACCCCGCCGTACGCTGCCAGCACGCGCCCGAAGTTGGCGTCGGGCTGGAGCGTGGCCACCAGCCCGTACGCGCCGAGCGCCAGCATCCCGGCGCCCACCCAGACCAGTCCGCGGCTCTCACGAACCCCTTGCCAGACCAGCCAGGCCCCGCCGATCTCGGCGACGGCGGCCAGGCCGAAGAGCAGGACCGAGCGCAGCACCGTCACCGGACGGGCCCGGCGGGCGGCGGTTCCGGCACGTCCGGGATGCCCGGGAGGTCGGTCGAGTCGAGCGCCGCCCGGACACTCCGCTCGGCCTCGACCAGGGCCTCCCGGAGCCCTTCGATCTCGCTGGAGACGACCCGCAGGTCCTCGTCGCTGGTGTCCACCTGGCCGCTCGACTCGTACAGCGCGCCGATCTCCCCCACCCGGACCGCCAGCCCTTCGATCCCGACCGCGGTGGCGCGCATCCGCTCGAGCATCAGGGCGCGCTGCTCGGAGACCCTGCGGTACGCGGCGAGCTGGGCGCCCAGCCCGTCCGCGCTGCGCCGCCGCTGCGCGGTCAGCTCGGCAGGAGCGGCGGGCTGGCTGGCCAGCAGTCGCTGGACCTCCGCGAGCTCCTGCCCGAGGGCGCCGGGGTCCACCCCGGAGAGCATCGCGTCCAACCGGTCGACCTGGCGGCCGGTGGCGTGCAGGGCGTCCAGCATCTGGCCCGCGTGGACGCCGACGTCGGCGGTCAGCTCGGCCTGCCCCTCACCGAAGGCCTGCTGAGCGCGCTCCAACCGCTCGGTGCCCGCCTCGGCGCGGCGGATGTGGGCGGCCGCCTCGGGGTCGCGGACCCGGGCCCGGACGGCCGGCCGCTCACCCCCGGGCAGCCGCCGCCGCGCCCTCCGCACCTGGCCGAGCGCATCGGCCCCGGCGCCCGCCCCGAGGACGACCAGGCCGGCGCCCAGGGCGAACCCGACCGGGATGCCGGGCAGCACCAGCAGCACGGCGGTCGCGAAGACGGCGAACAGCCACAGCCACCGGTTGGCCAGCGCCGACAGGAAGACCCAGAGCACCGCGGCACCCGTCAGAAGTTGCTGACGACGTCGACCATCACCTGGTCGATGCTGGCCGCGTCCGAGGCGTTGTACGAGCGGGCGCGCGAGGCGGCCGCGATCTGCTCGAGCGTCTCCTGGTCGGCGTCCTCGCCGTAGCCGATGGTGAAGACCCGGACCCCGGTCGACGAGCCCTCGGTCGTCAGCTGGTCGAGGACGGCCTGCAGGTTGTTGTCGGAGTGCTCGTTCATCCCGTCGGTGAGCAGCACCACCGCGTTGATCGAGGCGTCGGTGGCCTGCTCCTCGACCGCCCGGTGGGCGGCCTTGGTGGTCGCGTACAGCGCCGTCCCGCCGTCGGCGACCAGGTTCTCCACGGAGCTGCGGATGCTGTCGACGACGGAGTCGCGGGGCCCGATCGGCACGGCCTCCCGCCACGGGTCCTGCCCCTGCGCCGTCTCCGTGGAGAAGACCCACAGGCCGATCTGGTCCTGGGTGGCGAACTGGTCCAGGGCGCCCGCGGTGGCCTGCTGGGCCAGCTCCAGGCGCGACGCGCCGGTCCCCTCCACGTCGGCCCCCATCGACCCGGACACGTCCAGGACCATGAGGACGCGGGCCGGCTTGCGGTACTCCTCCCAGGCGTCGCGTACGGCGGCGAGCACCTCGGCGCCCGGGGTGCCCAGGACCGCGGTGGGCTGCTCCGCGACGATGCCGTTCTCGAGGGTGGCGAGCGGCCCGGTGACCCGCTCGGCGGTCCGGAACCCCGCCTCGGCGAAGCGCTGCTGCTGGTCCTCCTCGAGGAGCCAGCCGAGCAGGTCCTCGGCCACCGCCTGCTTCTGCGCGTCCACCCAGTCGGCCTGCAGCACCGCAAACGGGCTGTCTGACAGCAGCGTGCCCTCGGCCGGGTAGATCGCTGCGAGCGGGGTGCGCGGCGGCTCGAGGTCGGTCGCGTCCGGGTCGGCGGACGGGTTGCCGGCGTTGTAGTCCAGGACGCTCTTCTCCTCGACCGCGACCGCCGAGACGTACGTGAGCCCCTGCCCCTCGCGATCGGCGGTCAGCAGGTTGTCGAGGAAGGTGAGGGTGGTGTCGCCGTAGTGGACGACGCTGCTCTCCAGCGAGCGCACGTACTCGGCGACGGCGGGGTCCTGCACCTGCGCGACGGTGAGGTCGGAGGAGACGCCGGTCGCGGCGAAGAAGGTGCCGACGGTCGCGTTCAGGCCGCTGGTCGAGAAGTTCGGGTTCGTCTTGCCGAGCTTGAAGCGCCCCCACTCGGGGTGGCCCTGGCTCGCCCAGCCGCCGGGGTCGCGGGCCAGCTCGAGCAGGTCCGCCCAGCCGATCGACGCGTCGGGCCAGCCCAGGGCCTCGGCCATCGGCCGGGGCATGGCGACCACCAGCGGCGAGCTCGCGATGGACGGCGCCTCGGTGGGGAAGATGTCCGGCCGGTCGGCGGCCCGCGCGTCCAGCCGGGCGATCTCCAGCCACCCGCTCGCGGCGGGGCTCCAGACGTCCGGCCGGGGACCGTCGGTTCGCTCGTCCCACCCCCGCGCCAGCGCCGCCGCGGCGGCCCCCGACGAGGGCCGCGTGACCTGGACCCAGGAGCACTCCCCACCGACCTCGCGACCCGCGTCGTTGTACTCCGCGGCCAGCTCGCTCAGGACGTCGTGCTTCTCCGGCGAGGAGGCGACGACGAGCTGGACGCAGTCCGCCCGGTCCTCGGGCGCCGCCGGCGCAGCCGCCGGGTCGGCACCGCCCTCCGCCGGCTCGTCACCACCGCGCCCGACGAACCACCACACGCCGCCGACGACGAGCGCCAGCGCGACCACCGCCGCCACGAAACCGCCACCGCCGCGCGCGCTCTCCCCACGACCTGTCGTCCCCGCCACAGCAGAACCGTAGTCGCGCAGGCGGCCGCACGGGGGCTGCGGAGGTACGAAGGGGGTCGCCGGACGCGTCATCGCCCGCGGACGACTACGCTACGGGCGCCCTCGTCCAGCAGTGCGGCGAGTCCCCGGCCGTCTTCCTCAGCGAGGTCAAGTGCACGTCCGTCCCCCGCGCGTCGCCGCTCCCGCGACCTTGCGCGTCCTGCTGGTCGAGGACGACGACGGCGACGCCCTGCTGGTCTCGGAGTTCCTCGGCGACGCCGCCGACCTGGTGGGTCCGGTCGAGCTGGTCCGGGCCCGCCGCCTCGACGAGGCGGCCGCCGCTGTCGCCGTCGACGACTTCGACTGTGTCCTGCTGGACCTGCACCTGCCCGACGCCGACGGGCTGCGCGGGCTCACCAGGCTGCGCGGCATCGCTCCCGGCACCGCCCACGTGGTGCTCACCGGCATGGCCGACTCGCACCAGGGCCTGGCCGCGATGTCCGCGGGCGCGCAGGACTACCTGGTCAAGGGACAGGTCGACGGCGAGCTGCTCGGCCGGTCGTTGCGCTACGCCATCGAGCGCAGGCAGGCCGACGAGTCCGAGCGAGCACTCTTCGAGGCCAACATCGTGGCCGAGGAGAACGCCCGGCTCGAGCGCGGGCTGCTCCCCCGGCCGCTGCTCACCGGGCCGGGGGTCCAGGTGCACGTGCGCTACCGCCCGGGGCGCCGGCGGGCCCTGCTGGGCGGCGACTTCTACGACGTCGTGCAGGGCGCGGACGGCGTCATCCGAGCCGTGATCGGCGACGTGTCCGGGCACGGCGCCGACGAGGCCGCGCTCGGGGTGTGCCTGCGCGTGGCCTGGCGCACGCTCGTCCTCGCCGGCACGCCGGACACCGAGGTGCTCCCGGGCGTGGAGCGCATCCTCATCGCCGAGCGCCCCACCGAGGAGGTGTTCGCCACGGCGGTGATGCTGTCGCTGGACCCGGCCGACGGCGACGTCCGGGTGTGGCTGGCCGGACACCCCCCTCCCGTGGTCGTGCACCCGGTGGCCGGGCCTGCGCAGCTCCCCCTGCACGACCCCGGCCCCGCGATGGGAATCGTCCCCGGGACCCGCTGGGACGCTGACAAGACCGTGCTGCCCGGCGGCAGCCGCCTGCTGCTCTTCACCGACGGGCTGGTCGAGGGCCGCACCCCCGGGGGCGAGCGTCTCGGCGACGACGGCCTGGTGCGGCTGCTGTCCGATCTCCACTGGCCCGACGAGGCGGAGGGCGCGCTCGACGCGCTCATCGACGCGGTGGAGGCCCTCAACGGCGAGCCGCTGGCCGACGACGTGGCCCTCCTCCGGCTGACCCGCTCTCACCTCGACGGGGTCACCGGTGCCTGACGGACGGGGACGCAGCCTCAAGTCGCAGCTGCGGCGCGCGACCTTCGTCGCCGTCGCCGCGATGCTCGCCATCGTCGTCGCGTCGGTCCTGCTGATCCTGCGCCTGTACAACACGGAGCAAGTGCTCACCACCCGCTTCTTCGACGGCGTCCGGACGAGCGGGGAGACCTTCGCCGCCGCCGTGGACCAGGAGACCGGCGTGCGGGGCTACCTCCTGACGGCCGAGCCGGGCGTCCTCCAGCAGTACGAGGACGGCCGCGCCGAGCAAGAGCGGCTGGACGAGGAGCTGCGCCGCATCCTGCGGCAGGAGGACGACCTGCTCCCGCTCCTCGCCACGGCCGGCGACTCCCTCGACGTGTGGCGACAGGAGTTCGCCGAGCCGGCCGTCCGGCAGACCCAGGACACCGGCAGGAACACCGTCGCGTCCGCGGAGGTGGAACGCGGCAAGGTCCTCTTCGACGCCTACCGGACCGACTTCGGCGAGTTCGAGTCCGCGCTGCTGGAGACCCGAGCAGCGGCCAAGCAGGACATGGACCGGGCGCTGATCACCTTGATCCTCGCCTTCGGCGCGATCGCGGCGGGCGCGGTCCTGCTCACGTACCTCGCCGTCCGGCTGCTGCGCAGGTGGGTGACCGATCCCCTCGAGCGGCTGGCCGAGCAGACCCGCCGCGTCGCCCGGGGCGAGATCACCCGCCGGGTTGAGCCGGTCGGCCCGACCGAGGTGGCGGCCTTGGCCCGGGACATCGAGGCCATGCGGGCGAGGATCGTCGACGAGCTCGTCGAGGTCGCGGACTCGCGTCGCGAGATCGAGGCGGCGAAGGACACCCTCGAGGAGCAGGCGCAGGAGCTGCGCCGGTCCAACGCCGAGCTCGAGCAGTTCGCCTACGTGGCCTCCCACGACCTCCAGGAGCCACTGCGCAAGGTGGCGTCCTTCTGCCAGCTGCTGCAGAAGCGTTACGGCGGTCAGCTCGACGAGCGTGCCGACCAGTACATCGCCTTCGCCGTCGACGGGGCCAAGCGCATGCAGGAGCTGATCCAGGACCTGCTCGCCTTCTCCCGAGTGGGCCGGGTGGGTCACGAGGTCGGCGAGGTCGACCTGGACGCCTGCCTGGACCGGGCGCTCCGGTCCCTGTCGACGGCGCTGGACGAGAGCGGTGCCCGGGTCGAGTCCGACCCGCTGCCCGTGGTGACCGGCGACGCGACCCTGCTGACCCAGGTCTTCCAGAACCTGCTCGGCAACGCGGTCAAGTTCCGCGGCGCCGACGCCCCCCGCGTCCGTATCACCTGTCGCCAGGAGGACGAGCACTGGCAGGTATCGGTGCGGGACAACGGGATCGGGATCCCCGAGCAGTACTCCGAGAAGGTCTTCGTGGTCTTCCAGCGGCTGCACCCGCGGGACGAGTACGACGGGACCGGCATCGGCCTGGCGATGTGCCGCAAGATCGTGGAGTTCCACGGCGGGCACCTCTGGCTGGTCCAGCCGGACGACGGACCCGGCGCTGAGTTCCGCTTCACCCTCCCGGTGGCGGCACGCATCGACGAGCTCGCGGTGGCCACGACCGGCGCCACCGCCGATGGGAAGGACCCTGCATGACCGAGCCCGACCTCCGTGCCATCGAGGTGCTCCTCGTCGAGGACGACCCCGGCGACGTGCTGATGACCCGGGAGGCCTTCGAGGACGCCAAGGTCGCCAACAACCTCTACGTCGCGGCCGACGGCGAGGACGCCCTGGCCTTCCTGCGCCGCGAGGGAGCGCACGAGGGCGCCCCGCGCCCCGATCTGGTGCTCCTCGACCTCAACCTGCCCCGGGTCGACGGGCGCGAGGTGCTCGAGCAGATCAAGGGCGACCCGGAGCTCCGCTCGATCCCGGTCGTCGTCCTGACGACCAGCGAGTCGGAGGAGGACATCGTGCGCAGCTACTCGCTGCACGCCAACGCGTACGTCACCAAGCCCGTCGACTTCGAGCGCTTCCACCAGGTGGTGCGCCAGATCGACGACTTCTTCGTCAGCGTGGTCAAGCTCCCCCGCCGCGCCTGACCTGCCGCGCGCCCTCGTGTCGGGCGTACGCTCGCCGCCGTGGCTGTCGACGTGGTCACCGAGACCCTCGTGCAGCGGCCGGCCGACCAGGTGGGCGCCTACCTCGCCGACCCGGCGCACGCGCCGGAGTGGTACGAGAACATCGTCTCCGTCCGGTGGCGGACGGAGCCACCGGTCGGCGTGGGGTCGCGGATGGACTTCGTGGCGCGCTTCCTCGGCCGCCGGCTCGCGTACACCTACGAGGTCGTGGAGCACGAGCCCGGCGGACGGCTGGTGATGCGCACCGCGGACGGTCCCTTCCCGATGGAGACCACCTACACGTGGGACGAGGTGCGGCCCGGCGTCACCCGGGTGACCTTGCGCAACCGTGGCGAGCCGTCCGGCTTCGGCCAGGTCGCGGCCCCGGCCCTCGCGGCCGCGATGCGCCGGGCCAACCGCAAGGACCTCGCCCGCCTCACCGCCGTGCTGGAGTCCGCCCCCTGACCGCAGCAGACGACCCTCGGAATCCGACGGCCGTCAGCTGCTCCTGACGGCCTCCGACTCGCGGTCCACACGCGAGTGGCGCCGTGCCAGCCAGGCGGTGCCCACGCCGACGGCGAGCAGGGCGAGGAAGGCGACCGCGACGGTCCCCGCCCCGAGTCCAGCCACCCACCGGGACGCCGCGCCCTGCAGCGCCAGGGCGGCGTCGACCAGCGGGTCCTCGGTCGACCCGCCGGCGAGCACCCGCATCTCGTACCAGCCGTAGTACGCCACGTACAGCCCGGCGACGACGAGCAGCGCGCCACTGGCGCGCGAGACGTACGGGAGCAGCCGCCGGGTCCGCGTGACGAGTCCGACATGGGCGAGCGCCACGGCCACCGCCAGGGTGCCGACGACCAGCCCCATCCCCAGCGCGTACGCGACGAAGACGCCGACGCCGGCCACCCAGCCACCGCTCGTCACCGAGCTGGTCGCGATGGCCAGGAACGGGGCCACGGTGCACGACAGGCTGGCGACGGCGTACGCGACGCCGTACCCGACCATCGACCAGACGGACCGGGACGGCGCGGTACCGACCCGTGGAGTCGGCAGCAGCAGCTCGCGACCGCTCAGCAGCCAGGCACCCAGCCCCACGAGGCCGACGCCGATGACCATCGTCGCCCAGGGCAGGAACCGCTCGAGCGAGAGCGCCAGCGGCACGACGGCCAGGCCGAAGCCGCCGAAGACGGCGACGAAGCCGAGCGTCATCGCCGCCGTCATGGACAGGGCCCGGCCGAGAGCCGCGGCCCGCGTCCCGTCACCCGTCCGCGCCACGACCAGCGTCAGGTAGGCGGGCAGCAGGGCGAAGCCGCAGGGGTTGAGCGCAGCGAGCATCCCCGCCGCCAGCGCCAGCGACACCGTCGTCGGGTCCAGCACGACGTCAGCCCCCCACCAGGGCGTCCAGCTCGGCGCGCAGCTGCGCCTCGGAGAGCGGACCGGTGACCACGCGCACCTCGCCGGACTCGTCGAGCACGCCGACGTCGTACTGCGATGTGACGCCGAAGCGCGTGTAGACGGCGCCGTCGGTGTCCGCGACGTGCGTCAGCCCCTCGACGCCACCGCGCTCGACGAACCCCCGCATGGCCTCCAGGTCCCCGGACAGACCGCCGACCCCGACGACCTGGACGCGCCCGGAGTACTCCTCGGCGAGGCCCGCCACGACCGGCGCCTCACGCTGGCAGACCGGGCACCACGGGGCCCAGAACCACAGCAGGGCGTCCTTGCCGGCGAGCGATGCGCCGTCGAAGGTGCCGCCGTCGACGGTGGGGGCGGTGAAGGCCAGCACCTCCGGGACCTCAGCCACGGCCTCGGACTCCCCCGCATCGGCCGACCCGGCCGCCACGCTCGCGTCCGACGCCTGGGTCGACGGGGTGGTCGTGACCGGGGCGGGCCGGCTCGCGTCGTCGCCGGCGCCGGTGGACACCGGGTCGCCCCCTCCGCACGCCGTGAGGGCGACGAGCGCGACGGCGCCGACCAGGGTCCGTACGGGAAGAGTGCGGTGCACGAGGGCTCTCCAGGGGGTGGCTTGGCGTCCCGACCATCGTGACGGACGGAGCCGAGCGGCGCCCTGCCGCGCCGCTTACGGATCGCTGACGGGTCAGGCGACCGTGGGCGACGGGAGCCGCACCTCGAAGCGGCAGCCGCCGTCGACGTTCGTGACGCCGAGGCGGCCGCCTTGCGCCTCCACGAGACCACGAGCGATGGCCAGTCCGAGTCCCGCCCCCGCCGGTCCCGGCGACCGCGCGGACGACCCCCGCCACCCAGGCTCGAAGAGCCGCGGCAGGTCGGCCTCCGGGATGCCGCCGCACCCGTCGCTGACCGCGAGCACCGCCGAGTCGCCGTCGCGGCGGGCCTCGACCACCACGGTCCCGTCCGGCGGCGTGTGGCGGACCGCATTGACGACCAGGTTGCCCAGCGCACGGAAGAGCTGCTCGGGGTCCACGGCGGCGGCCACCGGCCCGTCCGCCGAGCCGGCGAGCCGCACTCCGGCCTCGGCGGCCGTCGGTTGCGCCGACGCGAGGGCGTCCGAGACCAGGTCAGCGAGAGTCACCTGCTCACGCGCCAGGCGCAGGGCGCCGGTCTGGATGCGCGAGAGCGCGAGCAGGTCGTCCACCATGGCCGCCATGCGGTCGGCCTCGGCGCGGATCCGGGAGTGGTAGCGGGCGGGGTCCGCCACCACACCGTCCTCCAGCGACTCCGCCATGGCGCGGATCCCGGCCAGGGGGGTGCGCAGGTCGTGCGAGGCCCACGCGACCATCTCCCGCCGGCTCGCCTCGACCTCTCGGTCCTTGGCGTGGGCCGCGGCCTCGTCGGTCGCCCGGCGGTCGAGCTCGTACACCCGCCGGGCGAGGACCAGCCCGAAGACCAGCGCGACGGGGACCGTCGCGGCCAGCACGAGGAGCACGGCAGTGAGGTCGTGCGAGGACAGGAACATGGCGCGGGCGCTCACCAGGACCCCCACGGCCACCGACGCCACGACCACGAGGGGCGTCACGAACGAGGCCGCACGGACCGAGCGGCGGGCCACGACACCCACGACCACCGCCCCCGCCGCACCGACCACGGCGGCGGTGCCGGCGGCCAGGAGCACCGTCTGCACCTCAGGGGTCACGGCGTCGCGTCCCTGTGAACAGCCATATCGCCGGACACGTCGCCGGGCATGTCGCCGGGCATGTCGCCGGACACGTCGCCGGCCGGGTCCCACCGGTAGCCCACGCCCCAGACCGTGACGAGGCTGCGAGGGGCGGCCGGGTCGTGCTCGACCTTCTCGCGCAGCCGCCGCACGTGGACGGTGACGGTCGACTGGTCACCGTACTCCCAGCCCCAGACCGTCCGCATCAGCTCGTCGCGCGAGAACGCGCGGCCCGGGTGCAGGAGGAAGTGCACGAGCAGGTCGAACTCGCGCACCGTGAGCGAGACCTCTCGCCCGTCGAGCCGTACGCGTCGGGCTGCGCGGTCGACCGTGAGCCCGCCGTCGGCGAGCAGCTCGGACCCCGCCTCTGCCTCCGTACGGCCGGTGCCGCCGGCCTCGCCGTCGCGGGCGGCGCGGCGCAGCACCGACTGGACCCGGAGGACGAGCTCGCGGGCGCTGAACGGCTTGGTCACGTAGTCGTCGGCGCCCACCTCGAGACCCAGGACCCGGTCGCTCTCCTCGTCGCGGGCGCTGAGCATGACGACCGGCAGCTCCGGGCGAGCCGCCCGGAGCCGGCGGCACACCTCGAGCCCGTCGATCCCGGGAAGCATCAAGTCGAGGACCACGAGGTCGGGCGGCTCGGCCGCGGCGACGCCAAGGGCACCGATCCCGTCGGCCGCCTCACGCACCTGCAGGCCGGCGCGGCCGAGATAGTCGACGACCACCTCGCGTACGGTCGCGTCGTCGTCGACGACCAGCACCGGGCCCACGTCCCGAGGGTACGGCCGGCCGAGGCGTACGGACCTTGCGAGTCGGTGACGGCCGAGGCCTGCGGCAGCAGGACCATCGCCGCGCCTGCCGCCGCTCGGTTGCTCAGGAGGTGCCCGCGACGAGCGGCTCCAGCACCGCGTCCGGGTGCTGGCGCCGTACGGTGTCCAGCCGCCACCGGTCGGGGAAGAGCGCGAGCGGCGCACCGTCGGAGCGGTACACCACCTCGACGCCTCGTTCCGCGTCCACGGCAGGCGCGTCCTCGGTCCGGGTCAGCCGGGCCAACGAGTACGCGAGGTACTCGAGCTGGACCGGGGAGCGGAACTCGTGCTCCATGCGGTGGGCGGAGACCTCGAACTGAAGCGGGCCCACCGCGGCCAGCACCGGAGCCGCGTCCCCGCGCAGGTCCGAGCGCAGCACCTGCACCACGCCCTCCTGCTCGAGCTGCGTGATGCCGCGGCGGAACTGCTTGGAGCGCCCGGAGTCCTTGGCCCGGGCGACGGCGAAGTGCTCGGGCGCGAAGGACGGCATACCGGGGAACCGCACCGGTGCGCCGTCGGCGTGCAGCGTGTCTCCCGCGGTCAGGGTGGACGCGTTGACCAAGCCGACGATGTCGCCCGGATAGGCGAGGTCGACGGTGTCCCGGTCGCGGCCGAACATGGCCTGCGCGTACTTGGTCGCGAAGGGTCGGCCCGAGGTCGCGTGCGTGACGACCATCCCCCGCTCGAACCGCCCCGAGCAGACCCGGACGAAGGCCACCCGGTCGCGGTGGGCGGAGTCCATGCCCGCCTGGACCTTGAAGACCACCCCGGAGAACGGCGCGTCGACCGACCGCAGGTTCCCCTCCACGTCCGGCCGCGCGGACGGCGTCGGTGCCAGCTCCACCAAGGTGTCCAGCAGCTGCCGGACCCCGATGTTGAGCACGGCGGCGCCGAAGAGGATCGGCGTGCTGCGCCCGGCGAGGAAGGAGTCGAGGTCGAGGTCGTCGAGCAGCCCGGCCTCATCGACCGCCACCCGCCAGCTCTCGCCGTGCTCGGACTCGGCTCGGGCAGGCGAGAGCTCCTCCTGCGCCGCCACGGTGGCCCCGCCGGCCGTACGGGCGAAGCGCAGCATCCGGCCGCTGCGGCGGTCGAGGAGCCCCTCCAGGTGGCCGGCCTCTCCCACCGGCCACGTCAGCGGGGTGGGCCGCAGTCCGATGCGGGACTCCAGCTCGTCGCACAGCTCCAGCGCGTGCTTGCCCGGTCGGTCCCACTTGTTGACCACGGTGATGACCGGGATCCCGCGGTGCCGGCACACGTCGAACAGCTTGAGCGTCTGCGGCTCCAGGCCCTTGGCGGCGTCGAGCAGCATCACCGCGCAGTCCACCGCGGTCAGCACGCGGTAGGTGTCCTCGGAGAAGTCGGCGTGACCCGGGGTGTCCAGCAGGTTCACGACCGTGCCCTCGTACTCGAACTGCAGCGCGGCCGAGGTGATGGAGATGCCCCGCTCACGCTCCATGGTCATCCAGTCCGACACGACGCCCTTGCGGCCGGCCTTGCCGTGGACCGCGCCCGCGGAGCCGATCGCCCGGGCGTGCAGCGCCAGTGCCTCGGTCAGCGTGGACTTCCCGGCGTCCGGGTGGCTGATCACCGCGAACGTCCGACGCCTGCTCGCCTCGGTGACGAGGTCGCCGGCAGCGGGCAGGATCGCGGTAGTCACAACCGCACCAGCCTACCCTGGCCGTCCGATCAGGCCGTCACGTCTGCATGCGGGTGGGCGGCCCGAGCCGGACCGGCGACGAAAGAGGCCTCCGTGAGCGCACGTGTCGAGGAGCTGGCCTGGAGCCGCACCACCCTCGGCGACATCAGCCTGCGCCGCAGGCGCGAGCCGAGACTCCAGGTCGACGTCTACGAGGTCAAGCTCGGCGACGAGTACCTCATGTCCAGCCTGTTCACCGCCGCCGAGACCGAGCTCGCCCGGCTCGGGCTCGGCGTGCTCGACGGTCGCGACCTCGACGTGGTGGTGGGCGGCCTGGGCCTCGGTTTCACCGCGCGAACCGTCCTGGACGACCCGCGCGTCCGCTCGCTGACCGTGGTGGAAGCGCTCGCCGAGGTGATCGGCTGGCACGAGCGAGGCCTGCTGCCCGACACCGCAGGTCTGGCCACCGACCCGCGGACCCGGTTGGTCCGTGCCGACTTCTTCGCGCTGGTCCGCGGCACCGGTCTCGACCCCGATGCGCCGGGGAGGCGCTTCCACGCGGTGCTCCTCGACATCGACCACAGCCCCCGACACGTGCTGCACCCCGACCACGCGGCCTTCTACACCGTGTCGGGTCTGCGGGGCCTCGCCCGGCACCTGCACCCCGGCGGGGTCTTCGCCCTGTGGTCCGACGACCCGCCCGACACCGAGTTCACCGCGGTGCTGGCGGAGGTCTTCGCGGGCTCGGTGGTGGCCCACGTGGTCACCTTTCCGAACCCGCTCACCGGTGGTGAGTCCGCCAACACGGTGTACGTGGCGAGCAGCCCGGCCACCACGAGGCCCGTGAGGCCTTCACGAGGCGCCGACGCCTCGTGATGGGCCCGGCGGGGTGGTGAACGTGGTCACTGGGGAGGCCGGCGGTCGTCGACGAGGCCCTAGCGGAAGCGGCGGAGACGGAGGCTGTTCGAGACCACGAACACCGACGAGAAGGCCATGGCGGCACCGGCGATCAGCGGGTTGAGCAGCCCGGCGACCGCCAGCGGGAGCGCCGCCACGTTGTAGGCGAACGCCCAGAACAGGTTGCCCTTGATGGTGGCCAGGGTGCGACGGGAGAGCCGGATCGCGTCCGCCGCAACCCGCAGGTCGCCGCGGACCAGGGTGAGGTCGCTGGCCTCGATCGCGACGTCGGTGCCCGTGCCCATGGCCAGGCCGAGGTCGGCCTGGGCCAGGGCGGCCGCGTCGTTGACCCCGTCGCCCACCATGGCGACGACCCGCCCCTGGTCCTGGAGCCCGGCGACCACCGCCACCTTGTCCTGCGGCAGGACCTCGGCGACGACCTCGTCGACGCCGACCTGCGCCGCCACCGCGCGGGCGGCCCGCTCGTTGTCCCCGGTGAGCAGCACCGGGCGCAGACCCAGACCGCGCAGCTGGGCGACGGCCTCCGGGCTGGTGGGCTTGACCGTGTCCGACACCACGAGCAGGCCGCGTACGGCACCGTCCCAGCCCACGGCCACGACGGTACGACCGGAGGCCTCGGCCTCGGCGAGCGCGCCGCGAAGCCCCTGGTCGAGAGCCATCCCCCACTCCTCGGCCAGCCAGGTGACGCGTCCCGCGACCACGGCGCGACCGTCGACGATGCCCTGGACGCCGAGCCCCTGGGTACTGCGGAAGTCGCTCACCGCGGGCAGCTCGCCGACCCGCTCCCGGGCACCGCTCGCCACGGCCGCGGCCACCGGGTGCTCGGAGGCGTCCTCGAGCGCTCCGGCCAGGCGCAGCAGGGTGCGCTCTTCCTGCCCGACCACCGCCACGGCATCGACGAGCGCCATCCGGCCGGTGGTGACGGTCCCGGTCTTGTCGAGCACGACCGTGTCCACCCGGCGGGTCGACTCGAGCACCTCCGGGCCCTTGATCAGCACGCCGAGCTGCGCGCCCCGGCCCGTACCGACGAGGAGCGCGGTGGGCGTGGCCAGCCCGAGCGCGCACGGGCAGGCGATGACGAGCACGGCGACCGCGGCGGTGAACGCGGTCTGCGCGGGGGCGCCGGAGAGCAGCCAGCCGGCGAGCGTCAGCAGCGACAGCAGGACGACGACCGGGACGAAGACGCCGGAGACGCGGTCGGCGAGGCGCTGGACCGGCGCCTTGCCCGACTGGGCCTGCTCGACCAGCCGGGCCATCTGCGCCAGCTGGGTGTCGGACCCGACCCGGGTCGCCCGGACCAGGAGCCGCCCTCCGGAGTTGACGGTGGCCCCGACCACCGGGTCCCCGGGGGCGACCTCGACCGGCACCGGCTCACCGGTGAGCATGCTGGTGTCGACCGCCCCGGCCCCCTCCTCGACCACGCCGTCCGTGGCGACCTTCTCCCCCGGGCGGACGACGAAGACGTCGCCGACCGCGAGCTGCTCGACCGGGACCCGTACCTCTGCCCCGTCGCGGAGCACGGCCACCTCGCGGGCGCCCATCTCCAGGAGGGCCCGCAGGGCGGCACCGGAGCGCCGCTTGGCCCGAGCCTCGAAGTACCGGCCGGCGAGGATGAAGGTGGTGACGACCGTCGCCACCTCCAGGTAGATCTCGGCGGCGCCGGACCCCTGCGCGGGCACCAGCGTGACCTCCATGCGCATGCCGGGATCCCCGGCGTCGCCCCAGACCAGCGCCCAGACCGACCAGAGGTACGCAGCGCTGACACCGATGCTGATGAGGGTGTCCATCGTCGCGGCGCCGTGCCGCAGGTTGAGCGCCGCGGCACGGTGGAAGGGCCACGCCCCCCACAGCACGACGGGCGTCGAGAGCACCAGAGCCACCCACTGCCAGCCGTCGAACTGCAGCGGTCGCACCATCGAGAGCACCAGGACGGGCAGCGAGAGGAGGGCCGAGACCATGAGCCGGCGCCGCAGGCCACGGACCTCGTCGTCCTCGGGCACCTCCGCCTCGTCGCCGCCGGCCCGCGCCTGGCGCCGCGCCGGAGGGTGCGCCGTGTAGCCCGTCGCCTCGACCGTACGGACGAGGTCGTCGACGGTCACGCCGTCGGGCACCGTCGCGACGGCCTTCTCGGTGGCGTAGTTGACCGAGGCGCGCACGCCGTCGATGCGGTTGAGCTTCTTCTCGACCCGGGCGGCGCACGACGCGCAGGTCATGCCCCCGATCTCGAGCTCGACCGTGCGCTCGGTCACGTGGCGCCGCCCACCAGCTCGTACCCGGCCTCGTCGACGGCCTCCCGCACGGTGGCCTCACCCAGCGGGGCGTCGCTGGTGACCGTGACGACCGACTCGCCGCCGGGGACCAGGTCCACGTCGACCGCGCTCACGCCGTCGAGGCGGGAGAGCTCCTGGCGCACCGCGGACTCGCAGTGCCCACAGGTCATCCCGGTCACGGTCCAGCGGGTGGTGGTGCTCACGGCAGTCCTCCAGGTCGTCGGGTTGACGGGGGCTCGTCAGGAGCGGACGAGGCGGGCGATGGCGTCCGAGGCTTCCTTGACCCTGGCGTCCGCCTCCGCTCCGCCCTCGGCGATCGCATGGGCGACGCAGTGCGACAGGTGGTCCTCCAGCAGGTTGAGGGCCACCGACTCCAGCGCCTTGGTGGCCGCCGAGATCTGGGTGAGCACGTCGATGCAGTACGTGTCCTCGTCCACCATGCGCTGAAGGCCGCGGACCTGGCCCTCGATGCGGCGCAGGCGCTTCAGCACCGCGTCCTTGTTCTCTACGTAGCCGGCGGTGGCCGTCGTGCTCTCGTCCATGGTGACAATGATACCCCTAGGGGGTGTGGATCGACCCAGGGACCTTCGTCCCCCACGTGATCAGGGCAGCACGCGCTCCCGGCGGCCTCGGCGCACGCCCACCTCGTACGCGACGAGCAGGCCCAGCCAGAAGACGGTGATCGGCACCACGAAGCCCGCCATGACCCGGCTGTACGGCTCGAGCGCGTCGTGCTCGGTGGAGTCGAGCAGCACGTACACGACGTAGGCCAGGTAGTACGCCACCAGGACGCCGCCCTCCCACCGGGACACGGTGAACCCGGTGAAGGCGACCGGGACGAGCGCCAGCGACACCGCCACCATGAACGGCAGGTCGAAGGCCACCGCGGCGTCCGCCACCGGCACGCCGCCGCTCGCGATCGCCGCCGCCAGGCCGAGGACCGCGCCGAGGTTGAAGATGCAGCTGCCCACCACGTTGCCGACGGCCATGTCCCGCTCGCCGCGGATCGCGGCGACGACGGACGTCGCCACCTCGGGCAGGGAGGTCCCGACCGCGACCACGGTGAGCCCGATGACCAGGTCGCTCACCCCGAAGGCCGTGGCCACCTCGGTGGCCCCGCGTACCAGCCAGCGGGCGCCGACGACGAGCAGGGCGACGCCCACCACGACGAGTCCGAGGTCGGCCGCCAGCGGTCGGCGCCCGGCCTCGGCCGGCTCGGGCTCCGGCGGGCCTGCCGTTCCCTGGTCGCGGGCGGACGTGCCGGCCGGCGCAATGGCACTCGGCACGGCTGGTGCGGCGGCCCGGGGTCGGCGGCGGGCCACGGCGACGGCGACGACGAGGTAGGCGACGAGCAGCAGCACCAGGACGACACCCTCGAGGCGGGAGAGCCGGCCGTCGAGGGCCATGATCAGGGTGAGCACGGACAGGCCCACCATGACCGGGATGTCGGCCCGGACCAGCTGGGACCGCACCGCCAGCGGCAGCAGCAGGGCGGCCGCCCCGAGGACCAGCAGCACGTTGGCGATGTTGCTGCCCACCACGTTGCCGACAGCCAGGCCAGGCGTGCCGGAGAGAGTGGCGTCGACGGTCACCGCGAGCTCCGGTGCCGACGTCGCGAACGCGACCACGGTCAGACCGACCACGAGCGAGGACATCCCCATCGCGCGGGCCAGCCCACTCGCACCACGGACGAGGAGCTCGCCGCCGACCACCAGCACGACGAGCCCGCCGACGATCAGCAGCACGGTCCCGACCTGCACGGTTCCCCCCGCTCAGCGCCGGCGACGGGCGAGCAGCCGGTCGGCGCCCAGGTAGGCGGTGCCGACGACCAGCATGAGGACGGTGACCAGCAGCGCGTTCAGCAGCGCCGTGCCGTACCCGAGCTCGGTCACGTCGATGAACGGGTACGGGTACCAGCCCATCGTGGCCGGCACCGCGGGAGCTGCACTCACGGGCCGAAGGCTAGGGGTTCGCGGACCCGCCCGCTCGCCGTCAGGCCGGGCGGACCGGCATGCGCACCGCCAGCCGGGTGCCCGTCGTCGCCGTGCCCGTCGTCATGGTGCCCGCCGTCGAAGTGCCGGACCTCGGGGTGGCCGCCGCGCGGGAACCGACCGTCACGGAACCGGCGCCGGGTGACGGCTCGAGCGGCAGCTCGCCGCCGATGTCCGCCAGCGTGTGGCGGAGCAGCCCGAGGCCCATGTGGCCGTCGGAGCCGGCCGGAGTGCGAGTTGTCGTCGTACGCCAGGCTGCCGTCCCGCGCGAACATCGCGTCGGACACGGTCAGGTGGACGTCGAAGTCCCCCTGCGGGAGCACCGAGATCGTCGGACCCGGGAACACCCCGTTGTAGGCCAGCACGGGGGTGGTCAGCCCGGGCACCACCGACGCGTACGCGAGCTTCTCCACGACCTCGTAGTGCTCCACCGGGGTGCCGTCCGCGTCCACCGTCGAGTACTTCGGTGCCCGACGGGCCCCCAGGCCGCCGTACCCCGGCAGCGCGCGTCTTGTCAGCGCCATGTCCTAGCTCCCCACTTGTTGGGTCCGGCACCACTCCCCGGCACCGGTCCGTCCTCGCGTCTCCAGAGCTCTCGCGCCGCCTTGTGAGAGACCCTGGGACGCGCCGGCGGGTCCGGGCCGCCAGGGGATCTGGCCGGCAAAGCGACGAGTTGGACCCGGTACGTCCCGGTACGCTCATCGCCCCGTCGGGCCATTGCCGCTGGTCAAGGGCCAGGCGGACCTTGACCCTGCAGGAGTGGGTGGTGTGACTGCCGGTCCCAGGGGGGCGGCCCCACGGGGCGTTCGGGCGCAGGTCGCGTCGTCGCCGCTCCCGCCGAGGGCAAGGGGGTGGGTGTGGGCGTCGCGACGCCGGTGACACCGGCGCCCGGCAAGCGGATGCCCGGTGGCCGGGTCTCTGGCAGCCGCGCGTCCGGCAGCCGCGCGTCCGTCAGCCGGGTGCGGCGGCTGGTGTCCCCACGTCGTTCGCCCCTCCCGGCCCCGGAACGCCTGCCCGACCCGTCCTCCGGGCGGTGGATCGGGGCGGTCCGCAGCGCGCGGTTCCGCATCCTGGTCTCGTACGTCGTCCTGCTGGCCTTCTCGGCCGTGCTCTCGGTGGTCGCCATCCGCGAGGTCCTCCTGATCCGGCTGGACGCCCGCATCGAGGCCGCGATGGACCAGGAGCTGCTCGAGCTGAACCGGATGCTGGACGTCGGTCGCAACCCCGAGACCGGCGAGGCCTTCACGTCGCTGACCGAGCTCTTCGAGGTCTACTTCACCCGCAACGTGCCGAGCAGCGAGGAGGGCATGCTCAGCTACGTCGACGGTCGGCTCGACCAGGTCGCGATGGACCGCTACCCGATCATCAGCCTCCCGGCGGAGGTCCGGTCCGGCTGGGCGGACTTCGCCGCGGTCCACGACGACGGCCGGGCGAGCGAGACCGGGCACTTCGTCACCGAGCTCGGACAGGCCTCGTACCGGATCGACAGCGTGCGGCTGGGGGACGACGTCGGGGCCTTCGTGGTCACGGTCCTCCCGGCCGCCGAGCTGCGAGAGCTGGACGGGCTCATGACGTACGGGCTGGCGGCCGCACTCGGCGTCCTGGTCCTCGCGACAGCGTGCGCCTGGCCCATCGCCGGCCGGGTGCTCGCGCCCGTCCGGCAGCTCACCGACACCGCGCGGTCGATCTCCGAGTCCGACCTGACCCGACGGATCCAGGTGGCGGGGCGCGGCGAGGCGGCCGAGATGGCCGCGAGCTTCAACGCCATGCTGGACCGGCTCGAGGCGGTGTTCAGCAGTCAGCGGAGCTTCGTCCGGGAGGCCAGCCACGAGCTGCGCGACCCGCTCACCATCATCCGCGGTCACCTCGAGGTGGTCGGCGACGACCCGACCGAGCGGCGGGAGACCCTGCGCGTCGTGCTCGACGAGGTGGAGCGGATGGGCCGCACCGTCGCCGACCTCCAGGTCCTGGCCGACGTCGACCAGCCGGACTTCCTGCGCCCGGCGCTGATCGACCTGCGGTCCTTCACGCGCGAGCTGCTGACCAAGGTGTCGATGCTCGGGGACCGGCACTGGGTGCTGGACGGCGAGGCGCACGGCTTCGTCGTCGCGGACCGGCACCGCCTCACCGAGGCGGTGACCAACCTGGCCCACAACGCGGTGCAGCACACGGCTGCCGGGGGCACCATCGGCATCGGCACGGCGATGAGCCGGGACGAGTGGATGCTGTGGGTGCGGGACACCGGGTCCGGGGTTGCCGAGGCCGACCGGGTGCGCATCTTCGAGCGCTTCACCCGCGGCGCGGGGGCGGCGCGAAGGTACCAGGGCTCTGGGCTGGGCCTGTCGATCGTCAAGGCGGTCGCCGAGGCGCACGGGGGCCGGGTGGAGCTGCACTCCCGGGTCGGCGAGGGAGCGACCTTCACCCTGGTCGTCCCGGCCGGCGCCGAGGGCGACGCCCGGTGACGTCCATCCTCGTCGTCGAGGACGACCGGCTGATCGCCAGCTTCCTGGAGAGAGGGCTCCGCAGCAGCGGCTTCAGCACCGCCCTCGCCGGGGACGGGGAGTCGGCCCAGCGGCTGGCGACCACGGAGTCCTTCGACCTGGTGGTGCTGGACATGGGGCTCCCCGACGGCGACGGCCTCACGCTGCTGAGGCGGCTGCGCACCCAGGGACTGACGGCCCCGATCCTCGTCCTCACCGGTCTCGCCGAACGTGACGTGGTCACCTGCCTGGAGAACGGCGCGGACGACTACATGCGCAAGCCGTTCCACTTCGAGGAGCTGCTCGCGCGGATCCGGACCCGGTTGCGGACGACGGGGACCCAGGAGCCCTTCCAGCTCACCGCGGGCCGGCTCAGGTTGGACCTGCGGACCCGGAGGGCCGAGGTGGGCGACCGGGTCGTCGAGCTGACCGGCCGGGAGTTCTCCCTGCTCGAGACCTTTCTGAGGCATCCCGACCAGGTGCTCAGCCGAGAGCAGCTGCTCTCGCAGGTGTGGGGCTACTCGTTCGATCCCGGGACCAACCTCGTCAACGTGTACGTCAACACCCTGCGCAAGAAGCTCGGAGCCGACGTCGTCGAGACGGTCCGCGGCGCCGGCTACCGGCTGCGCGCTTCATAAGCGACTCCTCACCTGGCCCTTACGTACCGCTGATCACCACGGACGAGGCTGCGCCCAACGGGGGTTCCGATCAGCTGGGGGTGGGCGGCGGCAAGCCGCCCCGGTGGAGGGTGGCGCAGCATGGCGCTGGGGGCAGACCAGGCGATCATTTCCCGACCGTCGCGCCGGCGGGTGCTGACGGTGGCACTGGCGGCGGTCGCGATCCTCGCGGCCCTGCTCGGGCCGGCGTACCCGGCGCGGGCGAGCGAGACGTTCGTGGTGACCACCACCGCGGACGCGCCCGACGCGACCAGCAATGACGGCTTGTGTGCCACCGGCGGCGGTGAGTGCACGCTCCGGGCTGCCGTCGAGCAGGCGAACGCGTCCACAGCGCCTGACACGATCATCGTGCCGGCCGGGCAGTACG
>DATHTV010000150.1:0-11053 GCA_035462845.1 Jiangellales bacterium | reverse complement strand
CCGGAGCTCGCCCACCTCAACCGGGTCACGGTGGCCCACACCGGGTCGGTCAACTTCGCCACCGGCGAGCTGGTCGTCGAGGCGCACCGGGTCGCGGACCTGGCACGCCCGGCGCGCGGCGCCGCCGCCTGACGTCCCGCTCAGGCGATCAGAACGGGACGGGCGTCGCCAGCAGCCCGGTCCCAGGGGCCCGCCCGGTGAGCACGCGGCACATCTCGACCGCGTCGAGGTTCAGCGTCTCGTCGGGCGGGCCGCCCGCGCCCACGTACTCGCCACCTGCCGGCCCCGTCAGGATCAGGTGGAAGGGGCGGCCGTGGCGTCGGGCCCACTCGGCCACGACGTCGGACACGACCCGGCCGTCGTGACCCGGCGTGAGGACCATCGCCTGCCGGGTGGCGCGGCAGAGGTCCACCCGGTGCATCCAGGTGTCGCGGGTGTAGATGACGCCGGCCAGGTGCGCCATCGTCCAGCGCTCGTGGACCGGCGCCCCCACCGGGAAGCGCACCGAGCCCACGACGCGGCGCAGCAGACGACGGCGCCAGGCCACCGCCCCGGGGACGGCTTGGTGGTAGCGGGCGCGCAGCACGCTCGGGTCCAGGTGGAGCCGGGTCCGGATCTGGAACTCGCTCACCGGGTCGACGGCGACGGCGGCACCGCGCCGGCCCTGCCGGAGCTGGCGCGCCATCTCCAGCGGGTGCGCGTTGGCCTCGGTGGCGCCGACCACGTGGGCGACGAGGTGCCGGACGTCCCAGCCGGCGCAGTCCGTGGGCCGCTCCCAGTCGGCTCCGGTGAGACCGTCCAGAACCGCCCCGAAGCGCTCGTACTCCGTACGGGCGAGCGCGGCGGCCTCCTCGGCGTCGGTCTCGATCGGCCGCAGCGTGGTGGCGTCGACGGGGCTCATGCCGGACGCGCCCCCGGCAGGGCATCGCAGAGGGCCGCCAGATCCTGCTCGGTGTTGTACGCGTGCACGGACGCCCGGACGAGGTCGGGGAGGCCGCGGTCCACGAGCGCCCAGCGCGAGCCTGCCGCGTCGGTCACCGAGGTGTTGACACCGTGCGCGCGCAGGGAGTCCCGGACCTCGGCGGCGTCGACGCCGGCCACGCGGAAGACCACGATGCCGCAGCGCTGCCGGCCGGTGTCGTGGGTGGTGACACCCGGCAGCGCGTCGAGCATCGTGCGCAGGTCGCCCGCGAGATCCCGTACCCGCTCCTCGATGGCGGGGACGCCGACACCGCGCGCGTACTCGACGGCAGCGCCGAGGCCGAGGAGGGCGGCCAGGTTGCGTTCCCAGGTCTCGAAGACGCGAGCGTCGTCCCGCAGGTCGAAGGTGCGGTCCCCCGTCCACGTCGCCCCCCGCAGGTCGGGCCACGGCGGGTCGAGGCGGCGGCGCAGCGCGGGTCGCACCCACAGGAAGCCGGTGCCCCGCGGGCCGCGCAGGTACTTGCGGCCAGTGGCCGATAGGGCGTCGCAGCCGATGGCCTCGACGTCGAGGTCGATCTGCCCGGCGGACTGGCACGCGTCCAGGAGCAGCGGCACCCCGGCCGCCCTCGTGGCGGCACCGACCTCTGCCGCCGGGTTGACCAGGCCGCCGTGGGTGGGCACGTGGGTGAGCGAGACCAGTGCCACCGAGCCCTGCCCGAGCCGGCGCCGCAGGTCCGCCACGTCGACCTGCCCGCCCTCGTCGTCCTGCACGACCTCGACCGACGCGCCGTGCCGATCGGCCAGCCGCAGCAGGTCGACCACACTGCTGGAGTACTGCGCGCGGTCCACCAGGATCCGGTCACCGGCGGCCAGCGGCAGCCCGTACGCGACGGACTGCCACGCCCGTGTCGCGTTGTCGACCAGGGCGACGTCGGCGGGGTCGGCGTGCAGGAGCGCCGCGACCGACCGGTACACCGCCTCGACCCGCTCCTCCGCCTCGGCGGCGGCCTCGTAGCCGCCCGTCTGCGCCTCGCGCCGCAGGTGGGCGACCACCGTCTCGGTCACGACCCGGGGCGGCAACGACGCCCCCGCGTTGTTGAGGTGCACGACCTCCCCGCAGCCGGGGGTGTCCGCGCGCAGCGCCGCCACGTCGATCGTCATCCCGCCACCCTGCCGTACGAGACCGTGCCGTACGAGCCGTGCCGTACGAGCCGGACCGTACGAGCCGGACCGTACGAAGCCGTGCCACGACCGGCGGTCTCCGTCGGACGCAGCGCGTACGGTGCGAGTCATGGTCTCGTGGGCCGAGCTGGAATCGGTGGAGCCGGACTTCGCCGCGCGGGTACGGGCGCGCTTCGACGCCCACACCCACAAGGTCCTGGCCACGCTGCGCAAGGACGGCTCGCCGCGGATCAGCGGCATCGAGGCGTCGTTCGTGGGCGACGACCTCTGGCTGGGGATGATGCCGGGGTCACGCAAGGCCGCCGACGTCCGGCGCGACCCTCGAGTCGCCCTGCACAGCGGATCGGCCGACCCGGCTGACGGCGGCGCGGGGTGGCCCGGTGACGCGAAGGTCTCCGGCCGGGCCGTGGAGGTCGACGACCCCGCCGTCTGGGCTGCACTCGGGGCGCCCGACGGAGGCGGGCACCTGTTCCGCGTCGACCTCACCGAAGCCACCGTCGTCCGGCTCGGCGAACCGGCCGACCACCTGGTCATCGAGCACTGGCGGGCCGGCCACGGACTCACCCGCAGCCGACGGTGACAGGGACGGCGGCAGTGACCGGGACGAGGGCGTCGCCTCACCCGTCGTGACTGACGACCACCACCGCGCACGGCGCCCGCGCGACGCAGGTCCGGGCCAGCGACCCGATCTCCGCCTCCTCCGCCGCCCGCCCTACCACGAGGAACGCGGCCCCTGCCGACTCCCGCAGCAGCACCTGCTCGAGCCGGCCTTCGCGGACGACCAGGTCGGCGCGCGCGCCCCGCAGGTGCCCGCGCACCGTCTCCACGAGCTCCCCCACGCTCTCGGCGTCGCCCCGCTGCTCGGGCAGGGGCGGTGCGTACGGGGCTCGGGCGGGCCGCTCGCGGGCCAGCACCACGTGCAGCGCGCGGGCGTCGCGGACGGACTCGGCGACCGCCCAGTCGAGCGCGGCGATGGAGGCGGCGGAGCCGTCGACGCCGACCACCACGGAGTCGGGTCGGGTCGTCGGCTCGGGAGGCGCGGGAGCGGGCACGGCGAGGCTCTCGGACGCAGGGATCGGCCGGGTCCAGTCCAGCACGCTCGGGGCCTCAGGACCAGGGGCCGGGACGACGATCCACGACGCCCCGTGGATCAGCGCCCCCGTGGATGAGCGCGTCCGCGCCAGGCGGGGCGGCGCGGCCCCGGCGGCGGGCACGCGCCGCCTTGTGAGCGGCGTCGGCCAGGATCACGGCCGGGACCGCCAGCAGCGCGACCGCCCAGCCGAGGGCGGGGGGCGGCGATCCCCCGAGCACCCCGGCGAGCGGGGGCGAGAGGAAGAGAGCGAGGGCCAGCAGCTCGACGGCCACGGCAGCGGCGAGCAGCGGGTTGCCGCGCACCCCGACCCGGCCCACCCAGCGGGACTCGCTGCGGCACGCGTACGCGTTGGCGAGCTGCCCCAGCACGACGGCCGAGAAGGCCGCCCCGGATGCCATGGCCAGGTCGGCGGCTGCGGGCTCGGAGCCCAGCGCCCACCCGGCGGCGACCAGAACGGCGGTGAAGGCGGCCATCTCCACGACCGCCTCCGCCGGGCCGAGGACGCCGAACACCCGCACGAGGAGACGGCGGTCGACGAGCGCGGACGTCCGCAGCGCGCCCGTCATGGTCCTGGGGTTGGCCTTCTCCCCGCCGAGGGCCAGGGCCGGGAGCAGGTCGGTGCCGATGTCGAGGGCGAGCACCTGCAGCACGGACAGGGCGAGCGGGAAGGACCCGCCCGAGGCCGCCCACACGACGAACGGGGTCAGCTCGGCGACGTTGTCGGTGAGGTGGTACGTGAGGAAGCGGCGGATGTTCGCGAAGGTCGCCCGGCCCTCCTCGATCGCCGTGACGATGGTCGCGAAGTGGTCGTCGAGGAGCACCAGGTCGGCGGCCTCACGAGCGGTGTCCGTCCCGCTGAGGCCCATCGCGATGCCGACGTCGGCCTCGCGCAGGGCAGGGCCGTCGTTGACCCCGTCCCCCGTCATCGCCACGACGTGACCGCGAGCCTTGAGCGCCCGGGCCATCCGCAGCTTGCCCTCGGGGGTGACCCGGGCGATCACGACACCGTCGTGGTCGATCAGGGCGCCGAGCGCGGCATCGTCGGCCGGCAGGTCCGCCTCCTCGAGGACCAACGGGTCCGCACCGAGCAGCCCGACCTCGGTGCCGACGGCCCGGGCCGTGGCCGGGTGGTCGCCGGTGATCATGGCGACGTGGATCCCCGCCTGCCGGCACCGGGCGATCGCGTCCGCGACGTCCGGCCGGGGCGGGTCCTCGATCGCGGCGAGACCCAGCAGCTCGAGGTCGCGCTCCAGGGAGGCGGCGACCGTGCCGCGGGCCGGCAGCTCGTCCGGGCCGAGGCACCGCCTCGCGACGGCCAGCACCCGCAGGCCGCGCGCGCTCAACCGGGCCAGGGCGGCGGTCGCCTCGGGGTCAGGAGGGCAGAGCGGCAGGACGGCATCGGGCGCCCCCTTGACCAGCAGCTCGGAGCCGACGACCGCGGACATCCGCCGGCGCCGCGGGTCGAACGGGAACCGGACAATCGCCGGGGCGGTGCCCTCCTCGGCGGTCACGTCCACCGCGCAGCGCAGCGCGAGGACGTGGAGCGCGCCCTCCATCGGGTCGCCCGCCGGAGTCCAGTTCCCGTCCACCTCGCGCACGCGCCCGGAGGACGCCCGCGCCGCCGCGCGCGCCAGCACCGCCACCTGCTCCCGCACCGGGTCGGGGCCCTCGACCTCACCCACGGGCGAGTAGCCGTCACCCCTCACCGTGGCGGCCCCCAGCGGCGTCCACACCTCGACCACGGACATCCGGTTCTGCGTCAGCGTCCCGGTCTTGTCGCTGCACACGAACGTCGTCGCCCCCAGCGACTCGACCGCGTCGAGGCGGCGGACGAGGGCGTGCGAGCGAGCCATCCGCTGGGCGGTGCGCGCCAGCGACAGGGTCACCGTCGGCAGCAGGCCCTCGGGCACGAGCGCGACGGCGACGCCCACCGCGAAGAGGAACCCCTGGCCGGCCGGCATGCCGAGCAGCAGCGAGACGCCGAAGAAGAGCCCGCCCGCCGAGAGGGCGATGACGGCGACCAGCCGCACCACCCGGGCCAGCTGGAGCGCGAGCGGCCCCTTCTCGTGCCGGACCGCGCGGGTCATCGCGGCGATGTCCGCGAGGCGGGTCGAGCCGCCGGTGGCCCGGACCAGAGCCTCGGCCTCGCCCTCCACCACGAAGGTGCCGGCGTGCACGTGGTCGCCCGCCGCCGGTCGTACGGGCCGGCTCTCCCCGGTCAGCATCGACTCGTCCACGGCCAGCCCGCCGGTGACCACCAGCTCCAGGTCGGCGCTGACCCGGTCCCCCGCCTCGAGCAGCACCACGTCGTCGCGCACCAGCGACTCGGCGGGCGCCACCAGCCGGTGCCCGTCCCGCCGCACGGTGGCGGAGGCCGGGAGCAGCCGGCGCAGGCTCTGCGCCGCACGGTCGGCCCGCCACTCCTGGGCGAAGGCGAAGACACCGTTGACGAGGACGACCACGGCGATGGCGACCGCCAGCGCCGGCATCCCCCCGACCAGGGCGAGCCCGGCCGCGGCCCACAGCAGCAGCGCGAAGAAGTGGGTCGTCTGCTCGACCAGCAGCCGCAGCGCCGACGGTGGCCGGGGCTGCGGCAGGACGTTCGGGCCGTCCGTCGCCAGCCGCCGGGCGGCATCCTCCGAGGACAGGCCCGGACCGGCCGTGGTGCCGGTCAGCGCCGCGTCCCTCGTCCCGTCCACCACCGCACCCTCCGCGCTTCGCCACCTCCGACGCTGCCGCCGTCGACGGCTCAGGTCCCAGGGCCGAAAGCACCCAACGCGGCGCGGACGGGACCTTCGGCCCGGCGCCAGGGCGCCTCGGGCCTGCCGGTACACCCCCGCTGGGGCGAGCCTGGGACCACACTCGATCCTGGAGCCCGACCTCGACGGCGGGCGCCCAGGGAGGCACGGAAGGGGGACGGGTGTCCACGGAGGCGATCACGCAACCTGCCACCGCGCCCGTGGGGGTCCGCCCCGGACGGACCTTCCCGATCGGGGCCACCGCCGGCGAGGCCGGCACGAACTTCTGCGTGCGATCGAGCACGGCAACCGCGGTCGACCTGCTGCTCTACGACGCGGCGGAGGACCCCGAGCCCGCCCGCGTCGTGCAGCTCACCCCCGACCGGGACTGCATCGACGGCTACTGGCACGTCGACGTACCCGGCGTCCAGCCGGGCCAGGTCTACGCCTGGCGCGCGCACGGCCCGTACGACCCCGGCCGCGGACTGCGGCACGACCCGGACGCCGTCCTCCTCGACCCGTACGGCACGGCGCTCGTCGTCCCGCGGGGTCGCACCCGGCGCCCGAGGGTCCCGGCGGACCCGCGGACGGCCATGCGCAGCGTGGTGGCCGACCACTCCGCGTACGACTGGGAGGGCGACACGCCGCTGCGCCACACGTGGTCCCGTACGGTCGTCTACGAGCTCCACGTGCGCGGGTTCACCGCGCACCCCTCCAGCGGAGTCGCCCCCGAGCTGGCCGGGACGTACGCCGGACTGGTGCACAAGATCCCGTACCTGCGCAGTCTCGGGGTCACGGCGGTCGAGCTGATGCCCGTCCAGGCCTTCGACGCGCAGGACGCACCGCCCGGACTGGTCAACTACTGGGGCTACAGCCCCGTCTCCTTCTTCGCCCCGCACCCGGGGTACGCGGTCGCCGCCGACCCGCTCGGGGTCCTCGACGAGTTCCGCGACATGGTCAAGGCCCTGCACTCGGCCGGCATAGAGGTCATCTTGGACGTGGTGTTCAACCACACCGCCGAGGGCGACGAGCGCGGCCCCACCTTCTGCTGGCGCGGGCTGGACAACGACGGCTACTACATCCTCGACCCGCCCTCGCCGGACCGGTACTCGGACTACACCGGGTGCGGCAACACGCTGGACGCCAACCACGTCATGGTGCGCCGGATGATCGTCGACGCGCTCCACCACTGGGTGGCCGACATGCACGTGGACGGCTTCCGATTCGACCTGGCCTCCATCCTGAGCCGCGACTCGGCCGGGCGGCCGATGGTCGAGCCCCCGGTGATCCAGCAGATCCAGACCGACCCGGTGCTGGCCGGCACGAAGCTGATCGCCGAGGCCTGGGACGCCGGCGGCCTCTACCAGGTCGGCTCGTTCTCCGTCGACCGGTGGCGGGAGTGGAACGGCCTCTTCCGCGACGACGTCCGCCGCTTCGTCCGCGGCGACCGAGGCCTGGTCCCCACCCTGCCCAACCGGCTGCTCGCGAGCCCCGACCTCTACGCGACCCGGCCGGGTGGGGTGGAGCACAGCGTCAACTTCGTCACCTGTCACGACGGCATGACGCTCAACGACCTCGTGTCGTACGACCGCAAGCACAACGAGGCGAACCTCGAGGGCGGTCGGGACGGCACCGACGCCGACTGGTCGTGGAACTGCGGTGTCGAGGGCCCCTCCGACGACCCGGCGGTCGTGGCGCTGCGCGACCGGCAGGTGCGCAACCTGCTGGCGATCACCCTCGTGGCCATGGGCGTCCCCATGCTGTCGATGGGCGACGAGATGCGGCGGACCCAGCACGGCAACAACAACGCCTGGTGCCACGACGACGAGACCTCCTGGATGGACTGGTCCCTCGCCGCCGAGCACGCCGACCTGATCCGCTTCGTCGCCGGCCTGATCCGGCTCCGCCTCGACTTCGACATGACCAGCGTCGAGCACGGGCTGTCGCTGCGCGACTTCCTGACCCGCTCGCAGGTCGAGTTCCACGGCATCCGCCTGCGGCAGCCGGACTGGTCCGTGGACTCGCACACCCTGGCTCTGACGGTGCGCAGCGTGATCGGCACCCGGTCGGTGCACGCGATCCTCAACGCCTACTCCGAGCCGCTCGACTTCGAGCTGCCGCCCGCCGACCCGGCGCTGCCCTGGCGCCGGGTCCTGGACACGTCCCTCCCCCCGCCGGACGACATCACGGCGCTCGTGGACGCGCCGCCCGTCGAGGGACCGACCTATCGCGCGTCCGCGCACTCCGTCGTGCTGCTCAGCGTCGAGCACCACCTGGAGCTGCGGCCGGGGGAGGTCGACGCCGTGGTCTTCGACATGGACGGCGTCATCACCCGCACCGCCGACGTGCACATGGCCGCCTGGAAGCGGATGTTCGACGACTGGCTGCGGGACAGGGCGGCCGCGAGCGGCGAGGATTTCCGCGAGTTCACCGAGCAGGACTACCTCGTCCACGTCGACGGCAAGCGCCGCGAGGACGGCGTGGCGCACTTCCTGGCCTCGCGGGGCGTCGACCCCGACGACGCCCTGGTGCACGCCCTCGCCCAGCGCAAGAACGACGCGTTCCTCGAGACCGTGGCCACCGACGGGGTCGCGCCGTACGAGTCGACGGTCCGGCTCGTCCACGATCTCGTCGCCGCCGGCGTCGGTGTCGCGGTGATCAGCGCCAGCCGCAACGCCGCCGTGATCCTCGAGGCGGCCGGGGTGGCCGACCTCTTCCCGGTACGCGTCGACGGCGACGTCGCGGCCGAGCTCGGTCTCCCGGGCAAGCCCGACCCGGCGGTCTTCCTCGAGGCCGCGCGCCAGCTGGGGGTGCCGCCGGAGCGGGCCGTGGTCGTCGAGGACGCGATCGCCGGCGTCGAGGCCGGTCGCAGCGGCGGCTTCCGGCTGGTGATCGGCGTGGACCGGACGGGCCACCCCGAGCCCCTCCGGGTCGCCGGAGCCGATGTCGTGGTCACGGACCTGGATCAGGTGAGCGTGACCGGTGGAGGAGGATCACCCGCATGACCACGTGGCTGCTCCGGTACGACGGGTACGACGAGCGGCAGGAGCCCCTGCGCGAGGCGCTCTGCACCCTGGGCAACGGCCGTTTCGCGACGCGCGGCGCCGCCCCGGAGTCCCGCCCGGACGGCGTCCACTACCCCGGCACGTACGCCGCCGGCGTCTTCAACCGCATCTCGGCCGAGGTCTCGGGTCACCAGGTCGAGAACGAGAGCATGGTCAACCTGCCCGACTGGCAGTCGCTGACCTTCCGCGCCGTGGGCGCTGACGGGCCGGGTGAGTGGTGCGACCTGTCCACGGGGACCGTGGACGACTACGCCCAGGAGCTCGACCTGCGCCGCGGCGTCCTCACCCGGCGGTTCCGCTGGACCGACCCGGCCGGGCACCGCACGACGGTCGCCCAGCGACGCGTCGTGTCCATGGCCGACCCGTTCCTCGCCGGGCTGGACACGACCTTCGCCGCGGACAACTGGTCGGGCCGGCTCGAGGTGCGCTCCGGGCTGGAGGGTCGGGTCGGCAACAAGGGCGTGGCCCGCTACCGCGGGCTGGGCGACGAGCACCTCGAGGTCGTGGACCTGGGGCCGTGCGGTGATGGCGTCATCGCCGTGGACGTGCGCACCACGCAGTCCCAGGTTCTGGTCTCGCTCGCCGCGCGGCACCGGCTCTCGGTCGACGGCGTCGACGTCGCACCTCCTCACCAGGTCCTGCTCGACGGCGGGTACGTCGGCCACGAGCTCGCCGTCGACGTCCGGCGGGGCGGCACCGTGACGGTCGAGAAGGTCGTCGCCCTCTACACCTCCCGGGACCGGGCCATCACGTCACCGCCCGAGGAGGCCCGCGACAAGGTCTCCTGCGCGCCCAGCTTCGAGGCGTTGCTGGACCGGCACGTGCTCGCCTGGGACCACCTCTGGGAGCGCTGCGACATCGAGCTGGTCGGGCACCAGCGCAGCGAGACGGTGCTGCACGTGCACCTGTTCCACCTCATGCAGTCGCTGTCCCAGCACTCGGTGGACCTGGACGTCGGCATTCCCGCGCGGGGGCTGCACGGCGAGGCCTACCGGGGCCACATCTTCTGGGACGAGATGTTCGTCTTCCCGTACCTCACCCTGCGGATGCCGGAGATCAGCCGGGCCCTGCTGCTCTACCGCTGGCGCCGGCTCCCCCAGGCGCGCAAGGCCGCGCACGAGGCGGGCTTCCGAGGCGCCATGTTCCCGTGGCAGAGCGGGTCCAGCGGGCGCGAGGAGACGCAGCGGGTGCACCTGAACCCGAAGTCCGGCCGCTGGCTGCCCGACCACTCGCACCTGCAGCGGCACATCGGGCTCGCCGTCGCGTACAACACCTGGCAGTTCTACGAGGCGACGGGCGACCGCGACTTCCTCGCCTCGTACGGCGCCGAGGTGATCCTCGAGGTCGCCCGCTTCTTCGCCAGCCTCGCCACGTACGACCGGGGCGACGACCGCTACGACGTGCGCGGTGTCATGGGGCCGGACGAGTACCACGACGCGTACCCCTGGCGGGACGAGCCGGGGCTGGACAACAACTCGTACACGAACGTCATGGTGGTCTGGCTGATGACCAAGGCCCTGGCGCTCGTGCACGAGCTGCCCGAGCGCCGCCGGCAGGAGCTCTTCGACCTGCTGGGCCTGCAGCGCGCCGAGCTCGAGCACTGGGAGCACATCAGCCGCAAGATGCGTCTGTGCTGGCTCGACGAGGGCGTCCTCGCGCAGTTCGAGGGCTACGAGCGGCTCGAGGAGTTCCCCTGGAGCGACTACGTCGAGCGGTACGCCGACATCGCCCGCCTCGACCGGATCCTCGAGGCGGAGGGGGACACCCCCAACCGCTACCAGGTCTCCAAGCAGGCCGACGTCCTCATGCTGTTCTTCCTCCTCTCCAGCGACGAGCTGCGCGAGGTCGTGGAGCGGCTCGGCTACCAGTGGGACGCGGAGATGGTGCCGCGGACCGTCGACTACTACCGGCAACGGACCTCCCACGGCTCGACGCTGTCCAAGCTGGTCCACTCCTGGGTGCTGGCCCGGTACGACGGCAAGGTGGCCTGGGACCTGTTCACCGAAGCGCTCGAGTCCGACGTCAGCGACGTGCAGGGAGGCACCACGGCCGAG
>DATHTV010000149.1:0-6893 GCA_035462845.1 Jiangellales bacterium | reverse complement strand
GTCGTGCCTGTCCTGCGGGCCCGGCACCCGGGCCTCGCCGACCGCTGCGAGGGCGAGCTCGCCCGGCTGGGGGTCGAGGTGCGGACCGGCGTCCGGTTGTCCGGCGTGACCCGCGACGGGGCGATGCTCTCCGACGGCACGTGGCTGCCCGCCGCGACGGTCCTGGCGGCGACCGGGCAGCGACCCGTGGTGGTCGCCGGCCTGGACTCGCTGCCGAGGGACGGGCGTGGCCGGCTCGTGGCGTCGCCGGACCTTCGCGTGGCGGACGGCGTCTGGGCCGCCGGGGACGCCGCGCGGGTCGGGCACCCGCGGACCGGGGAACCGGTGCCTGCCAATGCGCTGTGGGCCATGAAGGCCGGTGCCCATGCCGGCCGCAACGTGGCGCGGTCGTTGCGCGGACGGCGCACCCGGCCGTTCCGCTACCTCGGTCTCGGTCAGGCGGCGGCCTTCGGCGTCGGCCGATCGGTCGCCGTCCTCTACGGCGTGCCGCTGTCCGGCTGGACGGCGTGGCTGCTCCGGCTCGGCTTCTTCCTGCGCTTCATGCCGTCCCGCCGCAACGCGGTCGGAGTCCTGACCGCGCTGAGCGCAACCGTCCGGGGTCGACGCACCGCGGGTGTCGGGACCGTCGCGCCGTCGGTGGTACGGGCCGTCGAACCGGCGGCGCTGCAGCGTGCCGCCTGAGCGGTCGACGGCGGCCGGCTGACCCGCGCGGCACCAGGGCCGCTGGGGCCGTGGGACAGGACCGGCCAACTAGACTCCGTCGGGTCCTTCGCTGGTGAGAGGAATGCCGACGTGCCCGCAGCCGGCCACCCCGAGCACGACCTGGTCCTCGTCGTCGACTTCGGCGCCCAGTACGCCCAGCTCATCGCCCGCCGGGTCCGCGAGGCCCGGGTGTACTCCGAGGTCGTCCCGCACACGACGCCCGTCGACGAGCTGCTGGCCCGCCGGCCCAAGGCGGTCATCCTGTCCGGGGGCCCGTCCAGCGTGTACGCCGACGGCGCGCCGTCGGTGGATCCCGCCCTGTTCGCAGCCGGCGTCCCCGCCCTCGGCATCTGCTACGGCTTCCAGGCCATGGCGCAGGCCCTCGGGGGCGACGTGGCCCGGACCGGCCTGTCGGAGTTCGGCCGGACTCCGGTCCGGGTCGCGGCGCCCGGCAGGCTGCTGGCCGGGCTGCCGGCCGAGCACCAGGTCTGGATGAGCCACGGCGACTCGGTGGCCCGTGCGCCCGAGGGCTTCGCCGTGCTGGCCTCCTCGGCCGGGGCCCCGGTGGCGGCCTTCGAGGACACCGCGCGGGGGCTCGCCGGGGTGCAGTGGCACCCCGAGGTGCTGCACACCGAGCACGGCCAACGGGTGCTCGAGCACTTCCTCCTCGACCTGGCCGGCTGCCGGCCCAGCTGGACCATGGTGAACATCGTCGACGACGCCGTCCAGGCGATCCGGGCCGAGGTCGGCGGCAAGCGGGTCCTCTGCGGGCTGTCCGGCGGCGTCGACTCCGCCGTCGCGGCGGCGCTCGTCCAGCGTGCGGTGGGGGACCGGCTGACCTGTGTGTTCGTCGACCACGGACTGCTGCGCGAGGGAGAAGCCGAGCAGGTCGAGCGGGACTACGTCGCCGCCACGGGGGTCGACCTCAAGGTCGTCGACGCGGCCGACCGGTTCCTCGGGGCGCTCGCCGGGGTCAGCGATCCGGAGGAGAAGCGCAAGATCATCGGACGGGAGTTCATCCGGGTCTTCGAGCACGCGGCCCGTGAGGTCGTCGCCGACGCCGGTGCGCACGGCGAGCAGGTCGAGTTCCTCGTCCAGGGCACGCTCTACCCCGACGTCGTCGAGTCGGGCGGCGGCGAGGGTGCGGCCAACATCAAGAGCCACCACAACGTCGGAGGGCTCCCCGAGGACCTGGAGTTCCGGCTCATCGAACCGCTCCGCGCACTCTTCAAGGACGAGGTGCGGGGTGTGGGGGCGGAGCTCGGCCTGCCGCCCGAGATCGTCTGGCGCCACCCCTTCCCGGGACCGGGCCTGGCGATCCGGGTCGTCGGCGAGGTGACCCGGGAGCGGCTGGACGTGCTGCGCCACGCCGACGCCATCGCGCGTGCGGAGCTCACCCGCGCCGGTCTCGACCGCGAGGTCTGGCAGTTCCCCGTGGTGTTGCTGGCCGAGGTGCGCTCGGTCGGCGTGCAGGGGGACGGCCGCACCTACGGCCACCCGGTGGTGCTGCGGCCGGTGTCCTCCGAGGACGCGATGACCGCGGACTGGTCGCGCCTCCCGTACGACGTGGTCGAGCGCATCTCGACCCGCATCACCAACGAGGTGCGCGAGGTCAACCGGGTCGTCCTCGACGTCACGTCGAAGCCTCCCGGCACGATCGAGTGGGAGTGACCGGCGGACGGGTCACCAGCCGCCACCACCTCCGCCGCCCCCACCACCGCCCGACGACCCACCGCCGCCGGAGTCCGAGCTCGGGGACGACGACATCGCCGACCCCGCGGACGACGCGAACGACGAGATGGCGGAGCCGAAGTCGCCGAAGCCGTGCGCGCCGTGCAGCGCCGCGGGTGCTCCCACGTACCAGTACGGCGATCCCAGCCCCGCGCCCGGGTCGGCACCGCGGGGCTGCGCGGCCAGCGGCGCGAACGCGTCGCTCCACCGCTGCTCCAGGCCGAGCACCATCGCATACGGGAGCAGGGTGGAGAACGCCTGCTCGGCGTCCTGGTCCCCCGACGGCTGGGGCGTGCTGGTCGACAGGTACTCACGCAGCGCGTGGACCTGCCGCAGGGCCGCGCTGCCCGCGGGTGTCCGGGCCGGCATGGACCGGGCGGCGACGAGCAGGGCCAGCGCCGGGACGACGAGCGCCAGCCCGACGAGACCGAAGGTCGTGAACGCGATCAGCAGCGCCGCCACTCCGGCCGTCAGCACCAGTGCCGCGGCGCCGATCCCGTACCAGAGCATCCGCGTCCGGTCGGGCCGGACCCGGTACCAGCCGCGGTCCACGACCTCGCCGTAGAGGTCGTCGCGGAGGTCGGACATGTCCTCGTGGAACTTGTTGATGAGGTCGTCGAGCTGCACGGGGGAGCCGGAGCGGAACAGCGCCTGCAGGAGCTTGCGCTCGTACGGGACGAGGTCGTCCGGGGCACCGTCCAGCCGGACCAGCCTCCAGTCACGGCTCGAGGTCCAGCGTCCCGTCTGAGCGACCTCCTCGATGCGCAGGTGCCGGCGGACCGCGAGGTCGACGACGGTCGCCGTGACGTCCACGACGTCCGCCTTCTCGTCGACGAGGGTGCCCAGGACCCCGGGTCGCATCTCCCGAACGGCCCGCCAGTCCACCGGTTCCGGGCTCCCGGCGTGCGCCGTCTGGCCGCCGATGCCGGTCACGGTGTCCTCGTCGCGTCCCCGCCGGATCGCCAGCCTCCTGACGCCGGCGATGCCCAGGGTCCCGATGATCGCGGCCAGACCGGCCGTGACAGGTGTCAGCGAGAGTGCGCGCCCCAGGCTCCAGCGCTCCACGAGCACCGGCGGTGCCACCTCGACGACGTCCGGCGGCATGTCTGCGTAGACGGTCATCCCCTGCCTCCGCTCGAGGCTCACCGGGCCGAAGTCGGCGGAGGAGTCGCCTGCGCCGACCACCCCGTCGAGGGTCGCCGACCCGCAGGACTGGTCGCTGCCGGTTGGCCCGTAGAAGCACCGGACCTGCTGCAGGGCGGGCGCCGTCACCGTGATGGTCGCCTGCTCGATCGGTGTCTCCCACGCGTCGCCCACGCCGTTCCAGGCCAGCTCGTCGTGGTCGGCGCGAGCGTTGAGCACTCCGTCCACGGTGTAGCCGATCTCGTAGACCTGCGTGCCGCTGATGAGCCGGTCGGGGTCGCCGATGCGCAGCCGGAGCTCGCCGTCCTGGCGGGTGGCCTCCAGCTGGACCGGTGCGCCGGTGCTGCTCGAGACGCTGACGGTTCCCAGCTCCACCTCCCGGTCGTGGGTGTCGTCGTAGCGGTAGAGGTACGGGATGGCGCGGCGGATGCCGTGGCCCCTGTCGTAGAAGACGTAGGTGATGCGTTCCTGGACCTCCAGCACCCCGTCCGGGCGAACCTGCAGGTCGACGTCCCACGAGGACACGAACCCCGCACCGTCGTCGGAGGCCGCGGCCGGGGCGGACCCCGACCAGGCCAGCGTGGCGACGGCCAGGAGCGCGGCGACTGCGAGTGCGGCTCGGCGCATGCCCTCACGGTAGGCCGGTGGGGCGCGATCATGAGGTGTTGACGGGCTGGGGGGCGGCAACGTCGGTACGTCGCGGGGGGCGAGCCGATCATGAGACGTTGCCGGGCTCCTGGGGGCGTCAACGTCGGTGAGTCGTTGGGCGGCGTGCCGATCATGCGACGTTTGCGGGCCCGTGAGGGCGGCAACGTCGGTAGGTCGTGGGTCGCTGGCGCGATCATGAGGCGTTGACCCGCCGCCGCGCCCGGCCCCCTGGCCGGGGTGCGAGGCCCGGCCAGGGCGGCGGTCGGGGCATCACCGGCAGGCGGCGAGGAGCAGCGCCGGCGACGACCCCGGCGTCAGCTCAGAGGCGCCGGCACTGGTCCTCCTTGTTCCCGCCCACGACGTTGCCCGAGCCGGTCGGTGCCGGGGCGTTCTCCTTGCACTGCAGGTTGCCGTTGATCCGGTTGGACGAGATCGTCTGCGACCCGCGGTTGGTGAAGGACTGCACGTCGCCAGTCACCCGGTTGCTCGTCACCGAGGCACTGCCGCCCTGCTTGAGCTGGATGCTGCCGCCCACGGTGGACGACGCGACCGCGACGTGTGCGTGGCCCTCGGCCTGCACGTTGCCGACGACGCGGATCGAGCTGGCCTGCAGCGTCGCCCGGTTCTCGACCTTGACCGTGCCCTTGACGTACGTGCCCTTGAGCGTGCAGGTGGCACCTGAGGGGACGCGCAGGTTGTCGACGGTGACGGCGCCGAGGGAGCCGCGGCAGGTCCGCTCCTCGGCCTGTGCCGGGACGGCCATGACGGCGCCCGACAGCAGGGCTGCCAGGCCGAGGGCGGTGAGGGATCGCTTCACGGGACGGTCCTTCCTCTCGTGGCCCGCGTCAGGGGTGGCGCGGCCTCGACCACACCGTGGGTCGGCCAGGTTGGAGCACCATGAGCAGCGCATGAGAGGCCTCCAACGGCAGGTGGGGGAACCGAGCCCGTCCCAGCGAGCCGACGACGCGGTCCGAAAGCCCTCGACCGGCAGGCGCAGCGCGCCGCCCGTACGCTGCGGTCAGTCGTGCGGCGTCACCGTGAGCACGACCTCGGCGTGCTCACCGAGGATGGGCCGGGCCGGCGGCGGGACCCGGACCCGGCCCCTCCACACCCCCGGCGTGGCGTCGGTGTCGGCCAGCGGCTCGCCCTCGGGCTGCCAGTCTCGGATCGCGCCGGGGATGACCGAGTTCCAGGTCGCCCAGGCTCGCGGGGGCGTGGCCTCGTCGCCCGGTGCGATGTCGACGACGAGGGTGTCGTCGAAGTCCGCCGTCTGCTCGAGGTGGTCGAAGAAGCCGAATATCCCGCCCTTCTCCCGCAACGAGATCAGCCGCAGCCGGAGCGCGTGGCGCATCGTCGACACGGGCCGGCCGGTCTCGGCGCTGGGCGGCCGGGTGGCGCGGCTCGACAGGAAGGTGGTGAGCAGCGGCACCGGCCGGCTCGCGGTGTCCTCGGTCGGCGGCCACTCGATCTGGATCGGGCAGTGGTGCGCGGTCGTCTGCTCGTGCATGACGATCGGCAGGCCGCGGATCGCGAGCTGCGTCTCCAGCTGCCAGACGATCTCGTCGCGCGCGGAGCCGCGAACCCGCAGGTTCGCCAGCTCGACCTGCACCCGGAGGTCGCCCAGCAGGAAGCGGCGCAGGTTCTGGTAGCCCTCCTCGGAGTTGACCATGCCGTAGCGACCGCTGTGGCTGCGGTGCACGAAGGCCCGGTGCGCACCCTTCACGTACGCGTTGTCGATCTGGACCAGACCGTCGCTGCGGGCGCCGACCGCCTTGGACGACAGACCCATGGCCACGCTGTAGTCCTCGGGATTGGTGCCGACCAGGCAGAAGACCCGGTCGGCGGGGAACCCGCCGTCGGGCATCGTCGTCGGTTCCCAGCCCTTGGGGCGCTTCGCCGCCCGCGGAGCGCCCGGGAGGTCGGGGGTGAGGTACCGGTACATCCGGTCCGGGCCGAAGATCTCGGCGCCGTTGATGTCGACGAGGTCCCGCAGCTTCTCCGCCAGCCCGAACCCGACCGCGAACTCGATCCCCCCGTGCGGCGTCCCGTACGTGAAGAGGCGGCTGACGTAGTCGAGGGCGCCGTCCGGTCGGCCGGTCGCCTCGGGGACGACGCGCTGCAGCATCGAGCGGCAGATCAGCCCGCCCATCGAGTGGGCCACGAGCGTGACCCGCGGAGCGCCGGTCTTGGCCAGTACCAGTCGGACGAGCTCGAACAGGTCCTCGGCCGCCCGCTCCAGCACGTACTCCTGCGGCCGTTGCCCGAGCGTCGAGGCGGCCGCATCGTAGAAGCGGTGGACCCAGATGCTCGCTGGAGGGACCTCGCCGTCGGGCTGCGCCCGCAGGTAGGCCAGCTGGCTGCCGCGGACCAGGAGCTCGTACTTCTCCTCGACGATGAGCCGCAGCAGCGGGCTCTCGAACTGGTAGAAGAGCGGCTGGTTCTCCTTGCCGACGCGGACGTGGACCGAGCCCTCGTTGAAGCCGTAGAACGGGTCGTCGACCGCGCGGTCGATCCCTGAGGTCGAGCCCGCGAAGCCGCGCCGGCGCCGGAAGGCCACCTGGCTGCGGCTGACCCGCACCTCGGCCGGTCCCGCTGCCAGCACGAGGTCACGGACCGCGGTGAACACCTGGTAGGCGGCCGGGTGCCCGGCGAAGAACTCCTCGGGTGTC
>DATHTV010000148.1:0-15499 GCA_035462845.1 Jiangellales bacterium | reverse complement strand
GCGCGCGCCCGGCCGTGGCGCGCGCCCGACCGCACGCCGTGGGGCGTGCTGGTCAGCGAGGTGATGCTGCAGCAGACGCCCGTCGCGCGCGTCGAGCCGGTCTGGCGGGCGTGGATGGCCCGGTGGCCGGTCCCGGCCGCCCTGGCCGGGGACCAGCCTGCCGAGGCGATCCGGGCCTGGGGACGCCTCGGCTACCCCCGGCGGGCGCTGCGCTTGTACGCGGCTGCCGTCGCCGTCGACGCGGAGCACGGCGGAGCGGTGCCGAGCTCGTACGAGGCGTTGCGCGCGCTGCCCGGGATCGGCGACTACACGGCCGCAGCCGTCGCCAGCTTCGCGTTCGGGCAGCGGCACGCGGTCCTCGACACGAACGTACGGCGGGTGCTCGCCCGCGCGGTCGGTGGCGTCGCCCTCCCCCCGGAGTCGCCGGCCCGGGCCGAGGTCCGCCGGGCCGAGGCCCTGGTCCCGGCCGACGCGGCGACGGCGGCGCGCTGGGCGGTCGCCGTCATGGAGCTGGGTGCCCTCGTGTGCACCGCTCGGTCGCCGCGCTGCGACGAGTGCCCGGTGGCCGGGCTGTGCGCGTGGCGTGCCGCCGGCTCGCCCCCGTACGACGGACCACGGCGGCGCGGCCAGGCCTGGGCCGGCACGGACCGGCAGTGCCGGGGCCGGCTGATGGCGCTGCTGCGGGCGGCGTCCGGCCCTGTGCCCGGTCGACGGCTGGCCGAGGCGTGGACGGCCGACCCGCTGCAGCGGGCGAGGTGCCTCGACGGACTGGTCTCGGACGGACTCGTCGAACCGCTCGCGGGCGACGTCTACCGGCTCCCGGTCACCCGGTCGAGCGCATCGACGTAGTCGCCCTTGGGATCCATGGCGACCGCGAGGCGGTAGCAGGTCGCCGCCTCGCCCCGGCGGCTCTGCCGCTCCAGGGTGCGCCCGAGGGCGAAGCGCGCGTACGCGTCCGTGGGATCGAGCTCCACCAGTCGCCCGAAGGTCTCCTCGGCCCGGCCCAGCTGGGCCGAGCGGAAGAAGGCCCGGCCCGCCAGCTCGAGCACCGATCGGGCGGGGTCGCCGTCCAGCAGCGGCGTGAGCTCGCGCAGGGCTCCCACCGGGTCTCCCGCGGCGTACAGCACGTGCGCGGCCCGGTAGATGTCCAGGTCGCTCCTGGTGATCCCGTCCACGCGGTGGGAACGCCGCCCGCCTCGGGCTTCTTCCCGGCGCTACGCCCCCCTGGCCCGCGACGACGAAGGGCTCCCCGGTGCCGAAGCACCGGGGAGCCTTCGGGGTGAGCCCTCGAGGTCGAGGAGCGCGGGTCAGCTCACCAGGGTGGAGACGTCCACGCTCGGCGGCACGAGGACCGCGTCGATCGCGTGGATGACACCGTTGGACGCCTCGACGTCCGGAATGATCACGGTCGCGTCGTTGACGGTCACGCCGGTCGCCGTGCTCAGGGTCACGGCCTCGCCCTGCACCGTGGCCACCTCGCCGTCGGTGACGTCGCTCGAGGGAACCTCCGCGGCGAGCACGTGGTACGTCAGCACCTGGGTGAGCAGCGCCGAGTTCTCCGGCAGGAGCAGTGCGTCGAGGACGCCCGGGGGCAGGGCCTCGAACGCTTCGTTGGTCGGGGCGAAGACGGTGAACGGGCCCGGGCCGCTCAGCGTCTCGGCGAGCCCGGCCGCCTCGACCGCCGCGACGAGCGTGCTGAAATCGGGGTTGCCGGCGGCGACGTCGACGATCGTCCCGGCCTCCTCGGTGGCCTCCTCCGTCGGCTCCTCGGTCGGCTCGGCGGTCTCCGAGGGGCTCTCCTCCACCGTGGCCGCGGTGTCCGGGGTCTCCGCGGTCTCGGCGTCTCCGTCGTCCCCGCAGCCGGCCAGGACCAGCATCGCCACCAGTCCGGCAGCAGCAGTCGCCTTCAGGCGCATGGCATTCCTCCGTGTTTAATCAGATTCCGCCGCGTTCGCGCCGGTGCAACGACGGTAAGCGCGGTCGGGGCGACCCGCATCTCGGAGCGCTCAGCCAGCCGACTTTCGGAGCGCTCAGCGAGCGGTATCTCGGAGGCCCAGCCAGCCGTATCTCGAAGGCTCAGCGAGCCGAGGCCACCCGCGCCGGGACGAGGGCCAGCATCCGGGGCGAGGGCTCCATGCCGATCTCGCGACGCACCCGGTCGCGGAAGCTGCGGAACTGGCGCAGCGCGGCGGCGGGGTTGCCCTCCGCCAGGTGGACCCGCATCAGGGTCCGGTGCGCGCTCTCCCGCAGCGGTTCGGCCTGGATCGCGGCCAGCGCGGCGGCCACCGCCTCCGGGTAGTCCCCCTGGGCGCAGAGCCGGTCCGCGAGCGCCTCGAGCGCGTGCAGCCGGAGCTGCTCGAGGCGCTCGCGGTGCAGCAGCACGAAGTCGTCGTACCAGCCCGGCAGCAGCTCGGCGTCGGCCAGCACGGGCAGTGCGCCCGGCGGCACGTCGCCGTCACCGTGCAGGACGTCGTCCGCGACGCGGTGCAGGTGGTGGACGTCGACATTCACGGAGGGTGCGAGTGCGAGGGTGCCGGGCTCGACGAGCAGCACGCCCGGGCGCGACCTCTTGAGCCGCGAGACCGTGGCCCGCAGGTTGCCCAGCGCCAGCGCCTCGGCGCTCTCCGGCCACAGGCAGCCGGCGACGTACGCCCTCGACCTCGCCCCCGCGAGCGCGAGCAGGGCGATGAGGCGCCGCGCGTTCGCGGGCAGGACGACCCGGTCCAGGTCGTCGGTCAGCCGCCAGGTGCCCAGCAGCTCCAGCCGCGTCTCACCTGAGGCCCGGACATCCCGGCCAGTCTCACCTCCGGCAGCGGCCAGGTCCTGCACGGTCGCCACGCGGTCGTCGTCACGGCTCATGGGCTCCCCCGCTCACCGAGCGCGTTCGCCGAACACTCTGAGCGCTGGAATCGTACGTTGTCAACGCTCTGTCACGGCGGGGAGTCAGGCGCGGGCGTGCTCCATGGCGTCCACCCAGGACATCACCGCCTCCAGCAGGGCCGGCGCCCCGGCCACCAGGACGACGGTCTCGTCCGGTGTGGTGACGTCGGTCGTCGACGTGACCCTCGCCCGCAGCGTCTCGTCCTCGAACCACGCACGGACCACGAGGGCCCCGGACGTGGTCGTCCTGCCGCCACCGGCTTGCGGCACCGGCACCTCCCGGGTCGTCGCGTGGTGGGCCCACCGGCGCGACCGGCCGCCCCAGTCATGCCTCGGGTCTGGTCGGAACGTCATCGCGGTCCTTCGGCCGGTACTCCCACGGAACGGGCTCCTGCCCGTGAGGGACGGTGCCGGCGAACGGGGACCGGCTGCCCTCGCAGTGTAGGCGGCCCGTCCCGCCCCGGCACGCCCGCGCGACGCCGCCACCACCCCCGCCGTGACGCCCGCCACCCGCTCCGGGTCACGCATGTCGAGCACACGGATTCCCGCGCGCCGTCACGCCCGGGTCACGCCGGGCAGAGCCCACTGGGGGGGCCGCGTGCACCGGCCGACCGTTCCGAACCACGACCGAGAGGTGAGACGCATGACCGCATTCACCATGCACGAGCTCCAGCTCGAGCACACCGAGCTGCTCCCGACGCGCGAGGCGCTGGGCTGGGGCGGCAACTGGGCGGGCGTGTACGCGAGCAACGCCGCCCTCGCGCTCAACGCCGTGACGATCGGCTCGCTGGCCAACGCGACCGCGAACCAGGCCGTCCTCGTCTTCCAGGGCTGACCCGACGTCCCGGCGGGCCCGTGACCACACGGGGACGGGCCCGCCACGTCGCACCGCGCCCCGCCAGCACGAGGAGGAGCCATGGGCAGGTCGAGCACGATCAGCGTCGAGGAACTGCGTGCCGAGTCGGGAGAGCTGCTCCCCACCAGGGATGCCATGGCGCTGATCAACATCACGAACATCACCGCAGTCGGCATCGCGATCAGCGTCAACGCCGCGTCCGTCAACGCGTCGGCGAACGCCATGGTCGGCCAGGCGCTCGGCAGCTACCAGTTCTGACCGAGGCGAGGGCCGGGTGGCGGGCAGTCCGCCACCCGGTCCGGTCCGCCGGACACGCCGACCAGGAGATCCCGTCATGGTCTCGAGCCACGAGCTGGCCCCACCCTCGCCGGTGCGGCCTCAAGCCGCCGCGCCACCCGCGGACGTGCTCGCCAAGCCACTGCCCGGGCTCGCCCGCGGCACCCGCCTGCTCGGCGAGTACGAGGGCTCAGGCTTCACGGACGGTCGCTTCCTCGTCAGCCGCGAGGACGGCCAGGTGCTCCACCTGTCCCGCCTGCTCTACCTGGTCGCCGTCGCGCTGGACGGGCGGCGCGACGCGTACGCGGTCGCGGACCGGGTGTCCGCCCAGCTGAGGCGACGGCTGCCGCCGGAAGGCGTCCTGTTCCTCGTCTCCGCGAAGCTGGCTCCCCTGGGCATCCTGGCCGCAGCCGACGGCCGGCAGGCACCACCACCCCGGGCCGATCCGGTGCTCGTCCTGCGCCTGCGCCGCGTCCTCGTGCCTCGCACCGTCGTCTCGCTGCTCGGCGACATCTTCGCGCCGCTCTTCCTGACCCCGCTCGTGGTCGCCGTGCTGGGGGCGCTCGCCGTCCTGGACGTCATGACGATGACGACGGGAGCGGCGACGGAGGGAGCGCTGCAAGTCGTCCAGTCGCCGGGTCTCCTGCTGCTGCTCCTGGCCGGGGCGGTGGCATCGACGCTCTTCCACGAGATCGGACACGCTGCTGCGTGCCGCTTCGGCGGCGGACGCCCGGGTGCCATCGGCATGGGCGTCTACCTCGTGTTCCCCGCCTTCTACACCGACGTCACCGACGCCTACCGCCTGGACCGCCGCTCCCGGATCCGCACGGACCTCGGGGGCATCTACTTCAACGCGGTGACCGCGGTGGGCCTGCTGCTGGCCTACCACGCGACGGGCTTCGCGCCGCTCGTGACGCTGGCCTTCCTGGTCCACCTCGAGGCGCTGCAGCAGCTGCTGCCCGTCATCCGCCTGGACGGCTACTACCTGCTCGGCGACCTCGTCGGTGTCCCGGACCTCTTCGGCCGGGTGCGGCCGGTCCTGGCCTCGCTCGTGCCCGGGCGCCCGGTCGACCCGCGCGTCGCCGAGCTTCGGACCAGGACCCGCCGGCTGGTCACCGCGTGGGTGCTCGTCGTCGTGCCGCTGCTCGCCGCCTCCCTCGTCCTGCTCGTCGTCCGGCTCCCGGAGCTCGGGCGCCGGGCGGCTGCCTCGGCGACGTCGTACGCGTCGGCCACCGTCACCGCCGTCTCGCAGGGTGACGTCGTCGCCGTCCTGCTGAACGCCGTCTCCGTCGTGCTGGTCGTGGTCCCGTTCCTCGGCCTCACTGCGCTCACCGTCGTGCTGGCGCGCCGTCTCGTCAGGCTGCTCGGCGCCGGCCGTCGTACCGTCCCCGTCCCCCGTCCACGCCTCGAGGAGGCCCCGATGGACACGTCCGCTCCCGTCAGCAGTCCCACCCCGAACGGGGTCAGGCCGCTGGACTCCCCCGTCGCCCCGGGGACCGCCACCCCGTCGCACCCGGAGCCCGAACCCGCGGCCGCCCGCCGCGGCGGCGGCGGCCCGGCCGCGCCGTCGTCGACCGCCACGGTCTTCACCGACGACACGATGCTGCGGCCGAGGTCGCGGCCACCGGCCAGGGGCTGGAGGCGGGGTCTATACCGGGCGACCGGAGGTGCGGTGAACGTCGGCCCGAGCCGCGCGGAGCAGGACGAGCACGCCCTCGCGGCGCGCATCCAGGCGCCGGTCCAGGGCTGCCGCCGGGTGGCCGTCCTCTCCCGCAAGGGCGGGGCCGGCAAGACGACGACGACGCTCATGCTGGGCCACACCTTCGCCTCGCTTCGCGGCGACCGCGTCGTGGCGCTGGATGCGAACCCCGACGCGGGGAGCCTGGCGCACCGGGTCCGCCGGGAGACCACCGAGACCGTCACGAGCCTGCTCGGCGACCGGTCGCTGATCGACCGGTACAGCGACATCCGGGCCTACACCTCCCAGTCGAGCACCAGGCTCGAGGTCATCGCCTCGGACGACGACCCACGGATCACGCAGGCGCTGGGCGAGGCCGACTACAGCGCGGCGGTGGACGTCCTCGACCGGCACTACAACCTCATCCTGCTCGACACCGGCACCGGGATCCTGGACAGCGCGATCCAGGGGGTGCTGCGGGAGGCCGACCAGATCGTCGTGGTGATGCCTCCCGCCCTCGACGGGGCCCGCGCCGCGGCCAGCACGCTGGACTGGCTCGAGGAGCACGGGCACGACCGGCTGGCGGCCGGCGCGGTGGCCGTCGTCAACCAGGCCCGCAAGGGTGGCCTCGTGGAGCTGGAGCGGATCGAGCAGCACTTCGCGCAGCGCTGTGCCGCGGTCGTCCGGATCCCGTGGGACCCGGCGCTCGCCGCCGGGGCCCGGACCGGTCTGGAGGAACTGCGGACCCCCACCCGGCAGGCGTACCTGAGCCTCGCCGCCGCCGTGGCGGACGGCTTCCAGGACGACGGCGGCCGCCGGTGAGCGCCCGTCGGGCGCGCCGGCGAGGACCGGCCCTCGCCGTCGTGCTGGCCCTCGCCGTGTCGCTGGCGCCCGCACCACCGGCGCAGGCGCACGGCGGCGACGGCCGGGGGCCCATCGTGAACCAGGTCCACGTCACCGTGGTGAAAGACGGCCGCGACAAGGCCAAGGCCCGGTTCCAGCAGGAGACGACGAGGACTCGGGCGCTGAACGCCCGCAACGAGGCTCTCGCCTACGCCTCGTGCACCGGGTGCACCGCGACGGCCGTCGCGTTCCAGGTCGTGCTGGCCGGGCGAGCCCGCGACGTGACCGTCGACAACCGGGCCGTCGCCGTGAACGAGCGCTGCGACAGCTGCGAGACCTTCGCCGGGGCGTACCAGTTCGTCGTGGCCGGTGGTGGTGACCTGCGCCTGACGAGGGCGGGCGCTGCCGCGATCAAGGCGCTGAAGCGTCAGGTGGAGTCCGTGAAGCGCGCGGGGCTCGGCGCCCTGGAGGCCCAGGCGCGGGTGGACGACCTGGCGAACCAGGTGCTCCAGGTGCTGGTCACCGAGGTGGTCGTCGAGGCTGGCCGCCCGGCCGGGCGCGGCGCCCTCCGCGGACCCGTGCCCGACGCGCCGCTCGCCGCCCCGGTCGACGCTCGGGTCGACGCTCGGGTCGACGCTCGGGCCGAAGCCCAGGCCGACGGCACCGTCGTGGCGCGCAGCTCCGCACCTGGCGTCTCGGTGACCCTGCACCGCGACGTCGACCTCGACCCGGCCGGCTGACGGGACCGGCCGGTCCTCGCCGGGCGCCGCGGAGCCCGGCGAGGCCTCCTCACGGCCTGGGTGGCCGGCCGCCCGGCCGTGGGGACGCCGAAGGGCCCCGGGTGCCGCCCTTCGTACGGAGCGGCTCCGGGGCCCTGTCAGCCAGGTCGACCGTCGATCTGGCGAGCGGGTCAGCCGTCCTGCTTGCCCGTGGCAGCCACCGGCGGGGCGTCCGGCAGCTCGGCCTTGGTCGTGCCGCTGAAGGTGAAGTTGCGGGCCCGCCCCTCCCCCTCGACGTCGACGAGGACGATCTGGCCGGCCTTGAGCTCGCCGAAGAGGATCTTCTCCGACAGGCTGTCCTCGATCTCGCGCTGGATCGTGCGGCGCAGCGGGCGTGCCCCCAGCACCGGGTCGAAGCCGTGCTCGGCGAGCAGGGCCTTGGCGGCCGGCGTGAGCTCGATGCCCATGTCCCTGTCCCGGAGCCGCTCGTCGACCGCGGTGATCATCAGGTCGACGATCCGGACGATCTCCTCCGGCGTGAGCTGGTGGAAGACGACGACGTCGTCGACCCGGTTGAGGAACTCGGGGCGGAAGTGCTGCTTGAGCTCCTCGGTGACCTTCGCCTTCATCCGGTCGTACGAGCCCTCCGTGTCGCTCGTCGCGGAGAAGCCGAGGTTGACGCCCTTGGCGATGTCCCGGGTGCCGAGGTTCGTGGTCATGATGATCACGGTGTTCTTGAAGTCGACCACGCGCCCCTGGGCGTCGGTGAGCCGCCCGTCCTCGAGCACCTGGAGCAACGAGTTGAAGATGTCCGGGTGGGCCTTCTCGACCTCGTCGAAGAGGACCACGGAGAACGGCCGCCGCCGGACCTTCTCGGTGAGCTGGCCGCCCTCCTCGTACCCGACGTAGCCGGGGGGCGAGCCGAACAGCCGAGAGACCGTGTGCTTCTCGGAGAACTCGCTCATGTCCAGCTGGATGAGCGCGTCCTCGTCACCGAACAGGAACTCCGCGAGCGCCTTGGACAGCTCGGTCTTGCCGACGCCGGACGGCCCGGCGAAGATGAAGGACCCGCCGGGGCGCTTGGGGTCCTTGAGGCCGGCCCGGGTACGGCGGATGGCCTTGGACAGCGCCGAGATGGCGTCCTCCTGGCCGATGATCCGCTTGTGCAGCTCGTCCTCCATGTGCAGCAGCCGGGAGGTCTCCTCCTCGGTCAGCTTGAACACGGGGATGCCCGTGGCGGTCGCGAGAACCTCGGCGATCAGCTCGTCGTCGACCTCGGCGACGACGTCCAGGTCGCCGGCCTTCCACTGCTTCTCGCGCTCGGCCTTCTGCGCGATGAGCTGCTTCTCGGAGTCACGCAGCGCCGCGGCCTTCTCGAAGTCCTGCGCGTCGATCGCCGACTCCTTCTCCCGGCGGACGCCGGCGATCCGCTCGTCGAACTCGCGCAGGTCCGGCGGGGCGGTCATCCGGCGGATGCGCAGCCGCGAACCCGCCTCGTCGATGAGGTCGATCGCCTTGTCCGGCAGGTAGCGGTCGGAGATGTAGCGGTCGGCCAGCGTCGCCGCGGCCACCAGGGCGCCGTCGGTGATCGACACCCGGTGGTGCGCCTCGTACCGGTCGCGCAGGCCCTTGAGGATCTCGATGGTGTGGGCGAGCGTCGGCTCCTGCACCTGGATGGGCTGGAAGCGGCGCTCCAGGGCGGCGTCCTTCTCGACGTGCTTGCGGTACTCGTCGAGGGTCGTCGCGCCGATGGTCTGGAGCTCGCCGCGGGCCAGCATCGGCTTGAGGATGCTCGCCGCGTCGATGGCGCCCTCCGCGGCGCCCGCCCCGACGAGGGTGTGGATCTCGTCGATGAACAGGATGATGTCGCCGCGGGTGCGGATCTCCTTGAGGACCTTCTTCAGCCGCTCCTCGAAGTCGCCGCGGTAGCGGCTGCCCGCGACCAGCGCGCCCAGGTCCAGCGTGTAGAGCTGCTTGTCCTTGAGCGTCTCGGGGACCTCGCCCTTGACGATGCCCTGGGCCAGCCCTTCGACGACGGCGGTCTTGCCCACGCCGGGCTCGCCGATGAGGACCGGGTTGTTCTTGGTCCTCCGGGAGAGGACCTGCATGACCCGCTCGATCTCCTTCTCCCGGCCGATGACCGGGTCGAGCTTGCCCTCGCGGGCGGCCTGCGTGAGGTTGCGGCCGAACTGGTCGAGGACGAGCGAGGTCGAGGGGGCCTCGGCCTGCGGGCCGCCGGCGGCCGCGGCCTCCTTGCCGCCCTGGTAGCCGGAGAGCAGCTGGATGACCTGCTGGCGCACCCGGTTGAGGTCGGCGCCGAGCTTGACGAGCACCTGGGCGGCCACACCCTCGCCCTCGCGGATGAGGCCCAGCAGGATGTGCTCGGTGCCGATGTAGTTGTGTCCCAGCTGGAGCGCCTCGCGCAGGGACAGCTCCAGCACCTTCTTGGCCCGGGGGGTGAAGGGGATGTGGCCGGACGGGGCCTGCTGTCCCTGCCCGATGATCTCCTCCACCTGCTGGCGGACGGCCTCGAGCGAGATGCCGAGGCTCTCGAGCGCCTTGGCCGCGACACCCTCGCCCTCGTGGATCAGGCCGAGGAGGATGTGCTCGGTGCCGATGTAGTTGTGGTTGAGCATCCTGGCCTCTTCCTGGGCCAGGACGACGACGCGCCTCGCGCGGTCGGTGAACCTCTCGAACATGGTTGGCGCTCCTCACCGGCAGCGGTCTGGGTGTGCCCGGGGCGTTCCCGGCCCGCCGTACCTGCATGCTAGCCCCGGCTCGGAGGACCCTGCGCGGCGTCGTTCCCAGTCCGTGACCGCCGTGACAACCTCCAGTGCACCACCTGCTGTTCCGGCCGGCCCAGGGCGTACGCCACCAGCGAACGCCGCGGCGGTGCGCTCCCCCTAGGCTGCCCGGGTGACGGACTCCTCCCCCGCCCGGCCCTCCCGCGGCGTCCTGGTGACCGGCGCCTCCCGGGGCATCGGCGCGGCCGTGGCCGCCGCCTTCGCCGCCCGAGGCGACCGGGTCGCCGTCCACTTCCGCGGTGCGCGCGACCGCGCCGAGGCGGTGCTGGCGGCCCTGCCGGGCGACGGCCACCTGCTGGTCCGGGCCGACCTGGGGGACCCCGCCGCGGCGCCCCCCATGGTCGAGGCCGCCGTGGCCGGCCTGGGCCGGGTGGACGTCCTCGTGAACAACGCCGCCGTGTACGACGACGACCCCGCCGCGCCCGACCGGCGCCTCGGCCACCGGCTCGGCGAGAGCTCGTACGAGGAGTGGGTGGCGGCGTGGCGGCGCACGGTCGACGTCAACCTGCTCGGGACGGCCAACGTGACCTACTGCGTCGTCCGGCACATGATCGGCACGGAGCCCGCTGCGGGCGTTCCCCGCGGGCGGGTCGTCAACATCGGCTCGCGCGGGGCCTACCGGGGGGAGCCCAGGGTCCCCGCCTACGGCGCGACCAAGGCGGGCGTGCACTCGCTCGGCCAGTCCCTGGCCCGCGACCTCGGGCCGGAGGGCATCGCGGTGACGTCCGTGGCCCCCGGCTTCGTGGCCACCGACATGGCGGCGGCCACGCTGGCCGGTCCGCGGGGCGACGAGGTCCGCGGCCAGAGCCCGTTCGGCCGGGTCGCCGAGCCGGCCGAGGTCGCGGCGGCGGTGCTGTTCCTCGCCTCGCCCGAGGCGGAGTGGGCCTCGGGGACCGTGCTCGACCTCAACGGCGCCTCGTACCTGCGCTGAGGCGCGGCGCGGAGCCGCGGTGACCGGCGCTCACTCAGCGGTCGGCTCAGGCCACCCTCACGAGGGGCTCGCGGCGGCACCCAGCGCGGCCAGGACGTCCGCGGCGGTCCAGCACCCGGCCGTCACGAGGTCGAGGTTGGCCAGCGAGGCGGCGTGCACCGCCTCGTCGACCGTGGCCACGCAGTCGCTGACCACGTGCACGGTGAAGCCGAGCTCTGTCGCGTGCCGGGCGGTCTGCTCGACGGTCAGGTTCGTGGCCACGCCCGTGATCAGCAGGGTGTCCACCCCGCGGGCGGCCAGCCGGTCGGGGAGGTCGGTCGCGGACAGCCCGGAGAGCCGCTGGTTGTCGCTGACCTCGTCGACGCCGGGGTCGTGACCGACGTCGTCGACGACGGCCGCCCCGTCCGCATCCGGCCGGAAGGCCTCCTGCGCGTCGCCGACGGCGGACATGAAGGCCGTGTTCCGGACCAGCGCGCCCTCTCCCTCGGGGACCGTGAACCGGGTGAACACCACGGGCACCCCCGCCTCCCGCGCGGCGACGTGGAAGGAACGCGCGCGGGCGAGCACTCCGGACGCCGCCACCGGCGCTGCCAGCATCGCCCCGAAGAACCCCTGCGGGCGCACGACGTTGACCTGCCAGTGCAGCGCGAGCACGGCGGCCCGGCCGGGGTCGATCGGCGACGGGGTGGGGTCGGGAGTGCCCGGGGTCACGGACGCGGAGCTCATGGGGCGATCATGCACCGTCCCCGGCGAGGACGGCCCTCAGCCCGGGAGGGCCGCCGCCGGCCGGGCCCTCAGCCCAGCCCGGCCGCCACCGCGGCAGGGCGGCCGCCGCGCGATCCGTCCGGGCAACGCTTCTCCGCGTACCGCGAGGCCCCCGGCGACCGGGGGTATCGCCGGGGACCCGCTCGAGGGGTGGGGAGGTCAGTCCATGCACCAGCCGCTCTGCAGCTGCAGGTCGTCCACCATGCCCCGCGTGCCGGATGCGAGCATCAACGGCGAGTCGGGCCCCAGCTCCGGGGGTGGCGCCCACATCGCCAGGGCGAAGTCGCCGTCCGGCACCACGTACAGCGTAACCTCCAGGAAGCCCTTGCTCGTGGTGACCTGCTGTACGCGGGTCGTGACCCGCCCGGCGTACGCGGCGAGGACCTGGTCGACCGTGCTCCGCGACGTGACTCCCTCCGGCGTGGACACTGCGGGGTCGCTGGTGAGGAAGGCGGTGATCACACCGCCACCGGACGGTTCCTTGGCGTAGCAGCCGGCGCCGTCGATGCCCTCGACCTGGAGGAAGACCGGCCCCTCCTCTGTCGTAAGCACCCTGGCCACTCCGGTCGCCTCGACCTGCTCGGCGGTCATGCCGAACCACAGCGGCCCGATGCCGCTCGCGCGCAGCTGCGTCACGGGAGGCGGGCCCTGGGTCATCAGCCGGGTCCACTGGGACGGCCCGAACCAGCCGTCGGGCACGTCGTCCATGAGGAGCTGCACGGCGCGCACGTTCCCCACGTCCGAGACTGAGAAGACGGTGGACGGCTCGTACGACCCGCCCTGGTGGTAGGCCGCGCCACCCAGCCAGACCAGGAAGCGCTCACCCATATCACGGAAGCACGGGTGACTCGCGCCCACGGTGTAGTACTCGCGGCCGGGTGCCACAGCGCAGTCCGCGGCGGCACTCGACGGCTGCCCGGGTGCCGAGGGCTGCGGGACGACCGCCGGCTCGTCCGCACTGCCGGGCTCCTCCGCGCCGCCGGGAGCGGGCTGCACGGGTGCCGCCGGCTCCGGCACGGCGACGTCGTCACCGCCGCTCGAGCGGAACGCCCACACGCCGAAGGCGACGGCGACAGCCAGAGCGACGGCCAGGAGGACGAACCAGATCCGGCGACGGTCGTGGCGTGCCGACGTGGGGGAACCTGTGTCTGGGGGTCCAGAGGGAGTCAGGATGGTAGTCATGGCCACTCGCCTCCACCTCACAGGCTAGTCGTGCCGGTTCGTCCGCACATGAGGCGGAGGGCCTGACCGTGACGGGACGGGCCCGACGATGGGCAGCAGGGGCGAGCAGAGAGACCCGGGAGGACTCATGGGTGAGGTCGCAGTGATCCTGGGCGCCGGGCCGGGGCTGGGCCGGGCGGTCGCCCTCGCCCTGGCTTCGAGCGGGACCCCGGTGGCGCTGATGGCGCGGTCGGCGGACCGGCTGGCAGCTCTCGCCGACGAGGTCGCCAAGGGGGTGTCCAGGGAGGTCTCCAGGGAGGTCTCCAGGGAGGTGTCCAGGGAGGTGTCCGGGGAGGTATCCAGGGGGACCTCTGGGAAGGCGTCCGGGGCCGGCGGTGCGGCAGCACTGCCGGTGGCGGTCGACCTGGCCGACGAGGCGGCGCTGCGCGACGCCTTCGCCGCGGTGCGGGAGCGGCTCGGCGACCCGACGGTCGTCGTGCACAACCCGTCGGTGACCATCGAGGCGCCCGCGACCGCGACGCCGTACGACGGACTGATGCAGGCGTTCCGGACCAGCGTCGGGTCGCTCCTGGTTGCGGCCCAGGAGGTCGCGCCGGCGATGCGGGCGGCCGGGCGAGGCACGATCGTCGTCACCGGGTCGCAGGCGGCTCTGGTCGGCTCCACCTGGTCGGCGGCGGTGGGCGTGCAGAAGGCGGCCGTCCGCAACCTGGTCCTGTCCCTCGCTGCCGAGCTCGGCCCCGCCGGGGTCCACGTCGCCACGGTGACCGTCATGGGTGTCCTCGGCCGGCCCGGCTTCGAGGTCGAGGCGATCGCCGCGGAGTACGCGGCCGTGGTCGCCGAGGCGGACGGGCCGCCCGACCGGTGGCGGACCGAGGTGGTCTGGGCCGCCGGGGGCCCGTCCGCCGGGGGGCCGTCCGCCGGGGCCGCGGCGGACGGCGGAACGCGGTGAGCGGCCCCGACGACGCCTGGCTGGCGGCAGAGCTCGACCGTCTGCTGGACTTCGCCGAGGGGTCGAGGCACCCCGACGGCGGTTTCGCCTGGCTGGACGACGCGGGCCGGCCCGAGCTCGACCGGCCGATCGAGGCGTGGATCACCTGCCGGATGACGCACGTGTTCTCCCTCGGCCACCTGCTCGGGCGGCCCGGCGCCGCGGCGCTCGCCGACCACGGGGTCGCAGCCCTCGAGGGCGGCGTCCTCCGCGACCCTCGGCACGGGGGCTGGTACGCGTCCGCGACCGCCACGGGGCCGGTGGGCGCCGACAAGCGCGCGTACGAGCACGCCTTCGTAGTGCTCGCCGCGAGCAGCGCGGCCGCCGCCGGCCGGCCGGGAGCGGAGGACCTGCTCGCCACAGCCCTGGACGTGGTCGAGACCCGCTTCTGGCGCGACGCGGACGGTCTCCTCGTCGACGTGTGGGACCGCACCTGGACGGACCTGGAGCCCTACCGCGGGGTCAACGCCAACATGCACGGCGTCGAGGCCTTCCTCGCCGCCGCCGACGTCACCGGGGACGTCCGGTGGCGCGAGCGCGCCGCCCGCGTCACCGAGCGCGTGGTGCACGGCTGGGCGCGCGAGGGTGGGTGGCACCTGCCCGAGCACTTCGACGCGGCCTGGCGGCCGCTGCCCGGGTACAACACCGAGGACCGCGCGCACCCGTTCCGGCCGTACGGCGTCACCATCGGGCACCTGCTCGAGTGGTCGCGCCTCGCGCTGCACGTGCGGGCCGCGACCGGCGTCGACGCGCCGGGGTGGCTGCTCGACGACGCCGTCCACCTCTTCGACACCGCCGTCCGCGAGGGCTGGGCGGTCGACGGCCGCGAGGGGTTCGTCTACACCGTCGACTGGGACGGCACGCCGGTCGTCCGTGACCGCCTCCACTGGGTCGTCGCCGAGGCGATCGCCGCGGCCGCGACGCTCCACCAGGTCACCGGGGAGCGGCGCTTCGCCGAGTGGGCCGCCACCTGGTGGGACCACGCCGAGCGGCTCTTCGTCGACCGCGCCGGTGGCTCCTGGCGGCACGAGCTCGACCCGGCCAACCGGCCGGCGGCGAGCGTGTGGGCCGGCAAGCCGGACGCCTACCACGCGGTCCAGGCCACCCTGCTGCCCCGCCTGCCCCCGGCGCCGAGCCTCGCCTCGGCGCTCGCCCGCGGCCTGCTGGGTTGACCGTGCACGCAGTACCTGGGCACCGAGCACGCGACGTGGTGAGGTAGGGCGTGCGCATCGCACTGTTCGTGACCTGCCTCGCCGACACCCTGTTCCCCTCGGTCGGCCGGGCGACCGTGTCCCTGCTCGAGCGGCTGGGGCACCAGGTCGCGTTCCCGCCCGCCCAGACCTGCTGCGGGCAGATGCACGTCAACACCGGCTACCAGCGTGAGGCGCTGCCGCTCGTCCGGCGGTTCGTGCAGCAGTTCGAGCCGTACGAGGCGGTGGTGGCACCGTCCGGGTCCTGCGTGGGGTCGGTGCACCACCAGCACGCGATGGTCGCCCGCAGGTTCGGGGACGAGGCGCTCGCGGCTCGCGCCGAGGGCGTCGCCGCCCGGACCCACGAGCTGTCACAGCTGCTCGTCG
>DATHTV010000147.1:0-2481 GCA_035462845.1 Jiangellales bacterium | reverse complement strand
ACCCACCGGCCGACCAGCCACCGGCCGACCGGCGACCTGTGCGGCGAGCGCTCGTCTCCGTCTACGACAAGACCGGTCTGGACGAGCTGGCCAGGGGTCTGCACGCGGCCGGGGTCGCGCTGGTGTCGACCGGGTCCACGGCGGCCCGGATCGAGGCGGCCGGCATCCCGGTGACGCCCGTCGAGGAGCTCACCGGCTTCCCCGAGTGCCTGGACGGGCGGGTCAAGACCCTGCATCCGCGGGTGCACGCCGGGATCCTCGCCGACCTGCGCCGGCCCGAGCACGTGGCGCAGCTGGCCGGGCTGGGGGTGGAGCCGTTCGACCTCGTCGTGGTGAACCTCTACCCGTTCGCCGCCACGGTGGCCTCGGGGGCGACGCCGGACGAGTGCGTCGAGCAGATCGACATCGGCGGGCCCTCGATGGTGCGGGCCGCGGCCAAGAACCACCCGAGCGTCGCGGTGGTCGTCGACCCGGGCCGGTACGGCGAGGTACTCGAGGCCGTCGGCGCGGGAGGCTTCACCCTGGCGCAGCGGCAACGCCTCGCAGCCGACGCGTTCGTGCACACCGCGACGTACGACGTGGCCGTGGCGTCCTACCTGGGCAACGTCGTGTCGCCGACCGACGACGGGAGCGGCTTCCCGGCCTGGGTCGGCGGCACCTGGGACCGGGCGGCCGTGCTGCGGTACGGCGAGAACCCCCACCAGGCGGCGGCGCTCTACACCTCCGGTGACGGCTCGGCCGGTGGGCGCCTCGCGGCGGCCGAGCAGCTGCACGGCAAGGAGATGTCGTACAACAACTACGTGGACGCGGACGCCGCGCAACGGGCGGCGTACGACCACGACGCACCGGCGGTCGCGATCGTCAAGCACGCCAATCCCTGTGGGATCGCGATCGGGGACGACGTGGCGCAGGCCCACGCCCGGGCGCAGGCGTGTGACCCGGTGTCCGCCTTCGGTGGCGTGGTCGCCGCCAACCGGACGGTGACCGAGGCGATGGCTCGCCAGGTGGCCGACGTGTTCACGGAGGTCGTCGTCGCCCCGGACTTCGAGCCGGCCGCGCTCGCCGTCCTCACCCGGAAGAAGAACGTCCGCCTGCTGCGCTGCGCCGACCGGCCGCGCCGCGGGGCGGAGGCGCGCCGCATCTCCGGTGGCCTGCTGCTGCAGGTGGTCGACTCGCTCGAGGCGCCGGGCGACGACCCCGCCGCCTGGACGCTGGCCGCGGGCGAGCCGGCCAGCGGGGCGGTCCTCGCGGACCTGGCCTTCGCCTGGCGGGCCTGCCGGGCGGTGAAGTCCAACGCGATCCTGCTGGCGCGCGACGGCGCATCGGTGGGCGTCGGCATGGGACAGGTCAACCGGGTCGACTCGTGCCGGCTGGCGGTGGAGCGGGCCGGACCCGAGCGCGCCCGCGAGTCGGTGGCCGCCTCCGACGCGTTCTTCCCGTTCGCCGACGGGCTCCAGGTGCTCCTCGACGCCGGGGTACGGGCGGTCGTCCAGCCCGGCGGGTCCGTCCGCGACGCCGAGGTCGTCGAGGCCGCCCGGGCGGCGGGCGTGACGATGTACCTCACCGGGACCCGCCACTTCTTCCACTGACCCCGGATGACCACGTTCACGACCCGCGTGGGGCCATCACCAGGTGTCGACGCCTCGGGATGACCCCACGAGCCTCGTGGTGGCGGGGAGGTCCTGAGCGCCGGCCGGTCAGTGGTGACCGTGGGCCGCCGGTCCGTCGCTCAGCTGCCCGCGGATCTCACCGGGCGGGAACTGGGACGTGTGCACGTTGACGTACGCGCGGCCGGACCGGATTGCCTCCACGAGCTCCGACAGCGGCTGACCGGCGAGCGGCCCGACCAGGTCGGCCGCGGTGATGGCGCCGGTCGCGAGCGGCCCGCTGCTCCGGCCGGGGATCAGCTGCGCCGGGGGGGCCGCGGGGTAGAGCCAGGCGACGACCGGACCGTTGGCGCCCGCGGCAGCCAGGTGGATGTGCGCCTGGGTGACGTTCTCGATGTTGGCGACGTTCAGGCGGTACTCCAGGGTCGAGCCGTCGGCGCTGAGTCGCACGATCCCGACCCCGCGGCCCTGGGAGTCGTTCGCCGGGACCTCCTCGGCGCCGGACAGCGTGGCGACGTGCGTCGCCGGCGTGCCGACGGCCCCGACGGCGGCCGACACGGCCAGCACCCCCGTGAGGACTGCCGCGGTCAGGAGAGATCGTCGCTTCATGGGTCCTGCCCCTCTCCCCGAGCGCGACCACACCGCAGTGGCTGGTCCACCGCTCAGCGTGATCTCTCCCGCCCAGCATCCGCCGATCCGCGGGTGGGGGCCAGCCCCTCCTCCTCGCGGGGCCGGACGCACAGGTCCGGACGCACGGGGCCGGACGCACGGGGGCCTTCCTCCGAGTCCGCCCGCGAGCGCCCGTGGGAGTATCTGCGCCCGTGACCGCGACGATCCTCGACGGCCGGGCGGCCGCCGCCGCCATCCGCGCCGA
>DATHTV010000146.1:0-11010 GCA_035462845.1 Jiangellales bacterium | reverse complement strand
CCGCCTGGGCGAAGTAGAGCGGGGTCGACGTCGACGTCGCGTAGACCCCGACGGCCAGCCGGGGCACGTCGACGCCCTCGGAGACCATCCGCACCGCGACCATCCAGCGCGAGTCACCGGCGGCGAACTCCGCGATCCGCTTCGACGCCCGCGCCTCGTCGGAGAGCACCACGGTCGGACGCTCGCCACTCACCCGGCCAAGCAGGCGCCCGTACGCGCGGGCGGAGTCCTGGTCCGACGCGATGACCAGGCCGCCGGCGTCGGGGACGTGCCGGCGGAGCTCGGTGAGCCGGGTGTCGGCCGCCCGCAGCACCGCCGGAACCCACTCCCCCTCGGGGTCGAGGGCCGTACGCCACGCCTGGGCCGCCAGGTCACGGGTCATCTCGGTGCCCAGCCGGGCGCCCACCTCGTCGCCGGCCCGCGTACGCCAGCGCATCTCCCCGGAGTACGCCATGAAGATGACCGGTCGCACCACGCCGTCGCGCAGCGCGTCCGGGTAGCCGTAGGTGTGGTCGGCGCGGGAGACCGGGATCCCGTCCGGGCCGGGCGTGTAAGTGACGAACGGGATCGGGTTGGTGTCCGACCGGAACGGTGTCCCGGTGAGCGCGAGCCGGTGCGCCGCCGGGTCGAATGCCTCGCGGACGGCGTCGCCCCACGACAGCGAGTGCCCGGCGTGGTGGACCTCGTCGAGGACGACGAGCGTGCGGCGGTTCTCGCAGCGGGCGCGCTGCAGCATCGGGTGCGAGGCCACGCCGGCGTACGTCACCACCACCCCGGTGAAGTCCCGGCTGGTCTGCCCGCGCCGGCCGCTGAACGCCGGGTCCAGCGAGATCCCCACCCGGTGCGCCGCGTCGGCCCACTGCCGCTTCAGGTGCTCGGTCGGCGCGACGACAGTGAGCTGGTGAACGACCCGCCGCTCGAGGAGCTCGGCGGCGACGCGGAGCGCGAAGGCCGTCTTGCCCGCGCCCGGGGTGGCCACGGCGAGGTAGTCGCGCGGCCTCCGAGACAGGTAGTCGGCCAGCGCCGCCTGCTGCCAGGCGCGCAGGGCCCCGGCCGTACCCCACGGGGCCCGGCTCGGGTAGGCCGGGGACAGGTGGTGCGCGGCGGAGCTGCTCACGGTTCCCTTCGGTAGCGCCGGCGCGCAGCCGGTCCGGACGTGCGACACCCGGTCCGTACGGCCGTACGGGACCGGGTCTCCGGCGGGCGAGCCTACCCGGCCAGGGCGGTCAACAGGTCGGCCAGCCCACCCGTCGCGCGACCGCGGCGGCGGCCGCTCGTGACCACCAGCAGGTCGGCCGGGGAGGCCAGCCGCAAGCCGTACCGGCGCAGCGCCGACCAGAGCTCCGCGTCCTCCCCGGCGGGCGGCGTGGGCATGCCGCCGACCGTACGGAGCGCGCTGAGCCGGACCCCGAGGTTGGCCCCGTACACGTGGCTGTGGGACCCGCCGGGCAGCCGGCGGCGGCGCAGCATCGCCTGGTAGTGGCGGCGCACCGAGAGCGGGTGCTCGTCCCACCGGTCCACGGTGATCGCCCCGGCCACCCCGTCGTGCCCGGCCGCGGCCAGGTCGAGCATCCGGGTCAGCCAAGCCCGCGGCACCCGGGTGTCGGCGTCCGTCGTCGCGATCCACGTGCCGGCCGCGTCGGGCTCACCGAGCAGCCGCACCACGGCGTCCACGCCGACCCGGCGGGCCGCTCCCGGGTTCCCGACGGTGGCCGGCACCACCACCCACGGGAAGTCGGCCCCGGCGAGGGCTGCTGCCGCCACGGACTCGGTCGCGTCGGTGCACCTGTCCGCGACCACGGCCGCCGCGATGCGCACGCCTGGCCCCACGGCGCCGGCCGCCGCGCGCACGGCAGCGAGGCACTCGCCGACGAGTCCCGCCTCGTTCCTGGCCGGCACGACCACGCCCGCCGCCGAGGGCACCGTCACGGCTGGACCCGGTACGTGGTCATGACGACGTCGGGCTCGACGAGCCGGGTGAGGGGGTCGAGCCGGGGCTCGGCGTCCAGCCGCTCATGGACCTCGTCGCCGGTCAGCGGGTAGAGGTCGCTGGGGTGCCGCCAGTGCACCGCGGCCAGCTCGCCGCCCGGTGCCAGCGCAGCAGTGATCCGGGCGGCCAGCCGGTCGAGGTCCGCGGCGGAGAGGAAGTACCCGACCTCGCTCAGCACGACCAGGTCGTACGGGCCGGGCGGCAGCTCGCCGGGCACGACGGCGCGACTGACGTGCACTTCGGGATGGGCGGCCATGGCACGGGCCGCCCGCTCGACCGCGACGCCGGACCCGTCGACGGCGTCGAGCCGGTCGCAGCGACCGGCCAGCTGCTCGGTGAGCGCGCCCTCGGCGCACCCGACCTCCAGCCCTCTCGCGTACCGAGGCCGCGAGAGGACGGCCAGCGTCAGCGCGTACTTGCGCCGCTCGTACCAGCGGGTGCGGAAGCCGTACGGGTCGGGGCCCGAGCCGAACAGCCGGTCGAAGTGCTCGGGCGGCACCGTGGTCACGACGCGGCGCCCCAGAGGACCTCGACGCCGGCGGTCGCGAGCTCGACCAGCGCGGGCGCGACCACCGGAGCTGCCCCGCCGGTCTGCGACCCGTACGCGGCCACCGCCTGCGCCTTGGCCAGCCGCGCCTGCTGGTCGAGGTCGACGCGGGCCGCTCCCGTCAGGTCCACCTCGCCGGGCTCGCGGCGGTGCCACAGCCAGACGGCGTACGTGACGAGCGGGCACCCGCAGGTAGCTGCCGCGGTGGCGGCGGCTCGGCCGGCCGCCTCGTGGTCGCGGTGGCCGTCCTGCGGGTGCGGGGCGAGGAGCACGGTGCCCCTCGCACCGGAGCTGTCGAGCAAACCGCAGAGCAGGGCGGCCAGGGAGTCCTCGTGCTCCTCGACCCGGCGGTCGGGCAGGCCGAGACGGTGCACCGTGGCGTCGGCGAGGCCGAGCGCGGCGCGGGCCGAGGCCAGCTCGGCCTGCCGGGTGGCCACGAGGGCGGCGCGGGCGTCGTCGTCCGCCTGGGGCGCGGCGTCCTCCCCGTCAGTGATCAGCACCAGGCTCACCCGGGCCCCGCGCCGCGCCAGGAGCGCGAGCGTCTCCCCGGCCCCGATCGTCTCGTCGTCGGGATGGGGGACGACCACGAGCACCCGCGCCCCCGGACCGGGCAGGTGGGCCGGGGGCAGCGCGGCGACGGACGGGTGGCCGAGCCACACGTCCGCAGGCACCTGCGCGCGCATCACGGGAGCGGCCACTGCAGCTCCCCCCACGGCTCGGGCAGGGCATCCGCGGCAAGCCGCGCCAGGTCACGTTCGGCGTGGCTCTGCCGGACGAAGACGGCGAGGTCCGCCACCCGCTGGGCGTACCGGCGGTCGAGGCTCAGCAGCGCCGGCCCTGCTGCCCGGCCGGCCCGGTCGACGACCTCGGCGGCGGTCCGCTCGGCCAGCTCCCGGACGGCCAGGGCGAGGGCCCGGTGTTCGGCGCCGGGGTCGGCGTCCACGCGCACCGCGGCGCGGTCCAGGGTGGACTCGAGGGCGAGCAGGCGAGCGCTCACTGCTCCCAGGTGGGCCAGCTGGTGGTCGTCCGGCTGGCGCTCGGCGAGCCCCGCCCGCAGGGACTCGGCGACGGCGCGCGCTCCCCCGGCCCAGACGGCCGCCACCCCGATCCCTCCGACCCAGAACCCCGGGCGTGACAGGTACCAGCCAGGATCGCCCACCTCACGGTCCGCGGGGGCTCCGGTGGCGACGATCTCACCGCTGTCCGAGGAATCCATGCCGATCGACGGCCAGGAGCCGGCAACGGTGGACCAGCCGGTCTCGCCGAGCGGGACGTCGAGCAGCCGGACGACCCCGTCCTCGTCGGGCGCCGCGACCAGCGCCCGGTCGAGCAGGTGGGCGCCGGAGGCGAACCGCTGCCGCCCGTGGAGCAGCCAGCCCTCCCGCCCAGGGTCCGGCTGTGCGGTGAGCCCGGTGCCGCCGGACGCCGAGGCCCACACCCCGTACAGCGCTCCGGGGACGGGGGACTCGCCGGCGTCGGTGAGGATGCCGACGGCGTCGGTGTGGCTCTCCCGCAGCTTGGCGAGCACCAGGTCCTCCGCGCCCCACGCGTAGACGGCGCGCCAGCGCTCGGCGGTCCGCCCTCGCCCGGCGGGCGGGAGGTCGAGTGCTCCGGATGCCAGGTCGGCGCGCAGGCGTCGGACCAGCTCCTCGGGCGTACGGTCAGGGAGGCCGCCGGCCGCGGACGCGGCGGCGGCGTTCTGGTCCCCCGGAGCGTCGGCTCCGGTGGCGAGGGGCACCGGCACCCCCGCTCAGTACCCCGGCGGGCGCATGTCCACGCCTGGGGTCCCACCGATCTGGTGAGACCTCTTGACTCCGCCCGAGTCCGGGTTGCAGCATCCGCCGACGGCAGGGCGCGTCTGCACTGGCTCGGGGGCCGAGATCGCGCCGCCGGTGCTGGACCCCACCTCCCCCGACCTGCCTGCGTACACCGAGGTGAGCTACATGGAGTTCTCGGGTGGGGGCACCGTCACCGCAGCGGTCACGGCCGTCGAGAGGGCCAGGAGGGCGGGACCGACCTGATCTTCGGCACCCTCGACCCGCCGCAGCTCGCCATCCCGGTGCTGGACGTGCCGTTCGCGACCGGTGCCGAGCTGGCCGGCCTCGTCGGGCAGGGCCTGGTCGTCCACATCGACGCGGTTGTCGAGGTGGTCGAGCAGACCACGACCAACGTCATCGCCGACTCCCAGGGCGGCCGCACCGACCGCACGGTCGTGATCGGCGCTCACCTCGACTCGGTCCCCGAGGGCCCCGGCATCAACGACAACGGCTCGGGCAGCGCCGCGATCCTCGAGACCGCCCTGCAGATGTCCGAGCTCGGCATCACGCCGCGCAACGCGGTCCGGGTCGCCTTCTGGGGCGCGGAGGAGTCCGGGCTCATCGGTTCGCAGTACTACGTCGACCAGCTGTCGGCGCGTGACCTCAAGAACATCGCCGCGTACCTCAACTTCGACATGGTCGGCTCGCCGAACTTCGTCCGCTTCGTGTACGACGGGGACGGCTCGGCCTTCGGCAGCAGCGGCCCCAACGGCAGCGCGCACATCGAGAACACGTTCACGTCGTACTTCGCCTCGCAGGGCCTGCCCAGCGAGCCGACGGAGTTCGACGGCCGCTCCGACTACGAGGCCTTCATCCTCGCGGGCATCCCGGCGGGCGGGCTGTTCACGGGGGCCGAAGGCATCAAGACGCCTGAGCAGGCCGCGATCTACGGCGGGACCGCGGGCGTCGCCTACGACCCCTGCTACCACGAGGCCTGCGACACCTACGCCAACAACAGCGACACCGGCCTGGACCAGATGTCCGACGCCATCGCGCACGCCACGCTCACGTACGCGATGACCACGTCGGCCGTCAACGGCACGGCCAAGGCGAGCACCAACGCGAAGAAGTACGACCCCGCGTTCAGCGGGCACCACCTGCGCCGCTGAGCGCAGGGCCGGTGGTCGCCGGGCGGGTCAGCCCACGCCCGTACGCGCCGGGCGCATCCGGCCGGCGACCGCCGCGCCCAGCAGGGCGAGCGCGATCATCACCGCGAAGATCGTCGCGAAGACGGCCGGCTCGGTGTCACCGCCGGGCCGGTGCGTGGCGTTGAAGATGACCCCGCCGAGGCCGACGAAGGTGATCGAGAAGAGCGCGTCGGAGATCTGCACGGCGGCGGAGTTGGCGCCCTGGTCCTCCGGCGGGCTCAGCTCGAAGAGCAGCACCGCGATGCTCGCCATGCTCATGCCCATGCCGACCGCCCCGAGCGTCCAGGTGAGAGCGGCGACCGGGACGGGGACGACCGGCAGCAGCACGAACGCCATCCCGGTGATGCCCGCGGCGACGATGCCCGAGCCGACCTGCACGAGCCGGTATCGGGGGACGTGCAGCCGGGGCCGGCCCTGGTACCACGAGCCGGCCGCCCAGCCGAGGGCGCCGCCGGTGAGCGCCAGCCCGGCCAGCGTCGCCGACAGCCCGCGCTCCTCGACGAGCATGAGCGGGACGAACGCCTCCGCCCCGAAGAAGGCTCCGGCCAGCACGCCGCGCATGGCCACGACCGTCGGGAGCCCACGCGCGAAGCGCAGCGTGCCGCGCGGGAGCAGGCGCGGCACGGTGGGCACGACGAGGGACAGGGCGACCACCAGCAGGCCCACCGCCACCAGGTCGCGGCGCTGCCCCGCGTACTGGAGCAGACCCATGCCCGCGGCGGCCGCCAGCGCCAGCCGGAGCCGGCCCCGCCGGACGACCGGGCCGGTCGGCGGCGGACCGTCCACGGCACGCAGCGAGGGGGCGACCATGGCGACGGGCAGCAGGACGAGCGGCACGATGCCGAGGAAGACGACCCGCCACAGCCCGCGGTCGGCGAGGGCACCCGCGACCAGTGGGCCGACGATCGACGGCAGCACCCACGCCGCGGCCATCGCCGAGAACATGCGGGGCCGGATCTCCTCCGGGTAGGCGCGGGCCACCACCACGTACACCGAGACGATGACCAGCCCGCCACCGAGGCCCTGGGTGGCCCGGCCGAGCACGAACGGCCACATCGACGGCGCGAGCCCGGCCACCACGAGTCCGCCGGCGAAGGTCGCGACGCCCGCGAGGAGCGGCAGCCGAGGGCCCCGGCGGTCGCACAGCTCGCCGGCGACGACCATGCCGACGAGGCTGGTGGTGAAGAAGCCCGAGAACGCCCAGGCGTACAGCGGCAGCCCGTCGAGGTCGCGGACGGCGATCGGCATGGCGGTCGCCACCGCCATCGCCTCGAAGGCGACGAGCAGGATGGTGGCGACGATGCCGATCGTCAGCCGCCTGCGCAGCGGGCCGAGGATGCCCTCGACCGTCCCCGCCGGTGCGCCGCCGCCGCTCGAGGGCTCCGTCGTCGTCACCACCCAACTTTACCGACGGTCCTGACGGTGGTCGAGGTGGTTCCGCTCACCCCTGCCGTCCGGTAGACCGGGACCATGAGCGACGGTACGGGCCCGGCGGCCGTGAGCGGGCCCTCGCGGGTCGCTGCGGCCGGAGAAGGCGTCGGGCTCGACGAGCTCGGCCTTGCCACGCGCAACCACGGCCTGCTCCTCGAGGCGCTGCGTCTGGACGTGACGCCTCCGGGGATGCACTACCTGCTCACCCACTACGACGTCCCGTTCCTCGACGCGGCCTCCTGGCGGCTGGAGATCGGCGGCGCCGTCGAGCGGCCGGTGCGCCTGAGCCTCGACGACCTGCGCGGCCGGCCCGCGGTGACGCAGCGGGTCACGCTCGAGTGCGCCGGCAACGGCCGGGCCCGGCTGAGCCCGCGCCCGGTCAGCCAGCCGTGGCTGACCGAGGCGGTCGGGACCGCCGAGTGGACCGGGACACCCCTCGCGCCGCTGCTACGCGAGGCCGGCCTGCCGTCGTCGGCCGTCGACGTGGCCTTCACCGGGGCGGACCACGGTGTCGAGCGCGGCGTCGAGCAGGACTACGCCCGGGGGTTGCCGGTGGCCGAGGCCCTGCGGGAGGACGTCCTGCTCGCCTGGGCCATGAACGGCTCGCCGCTGCCGCCGCAGCACGGTTTCCCCGTACGACTGGTGGTGCCGGGCTGGTACGGGATGGCTCACGTCAAGTGGCTCACGTCGGTCGAGGTGCTGGAGCGACCGTTCGACGGCTACCAGAACGCGGTCGCGTACCGGGTGGCCGGTGACGACCCCGCCGACCCGGGCGAGCCCGTCTCGCGGATCCGGCCGCGCGCCCTGCTGGCGCCGCCCGGCTTCCCCGACTTCATGTCGCGAGGTCGCGTGCTGCCCCCCGGGCAGTGCGAGGTCGTCGGCCGCGCCTGGACCGGCCGGCCGCCCGTCACCCGGGTCGAGGTCAGCGCCGACGGCGGCGCCACGTGGTCCGACGCGGCTCTCGACCCGGCCGACGCGGCTCACCCGTACGCCTGGCGGCGCTTCACCTGGCGGTGGGCGGCGGCGCCCGGCTCGTACGAGCTGTGCGCGCGGGCCCACGACGACGGCGGGGCGCAGCCGGTGGAGCAGGAGTGGAACCGCCAGGGCATGGCGAACAACGCCGTCGAGCGGGTGCCGGTGGTGGTCACCCGCGAGCGCTGAGCTGAGCGAGCGGGCTCAGCCCTGGTCGCCGCCCCCGCCGCCGTTGTCGCCGCCGGGCGGCATCTTGGCCCACATCTCCTTGCACTGCGGGCAGACCGGGTACTTCTGCGGGTCTCGCGAGGGCACCCAGACCTTGCCGCACAAGGCGATCACGGGCGTGCCGTTGACCATCGCCTCCATCAGCTTGTCCTTGGGCACGTAGTGCGAGAACCGCTCGTGGTCGCCGTCGCCGGTGGACGGCTGGGTGCGGCGGTCCTCGACCGTCTGCGAACCGGGGCTCAGCTGGGTGCTCACCCCTCCGAGTGTACGGAGCGGTGCTCAGTTCAGCGTCGGGTCGGGCGGGTACGTGGAGAGCAGCGCGAGCGGTCCGCGCTGCCGGCGCAGGACCAGCCGCCACAGGTCGGCGGCGTCGGCGCGGAAGGCGTCGACCGGCAGCGCGTCGACCACGTACCAGGCGCCCTCCTCGATCTCGCCCTCGAGCTGCTCCGCGCCCCAGCCGGCGTAGCCGGCGAAGATCCGCGCCCCGGAGATCTGCGGCAGCACCTCCTCGGTGGGGGTGTCCAGGTCCACGAGGGCCAAGCCGCCCGGGACGGCCCGCGCGCCGGGCGGCAGGCCGGCCCCGGCGGGCGCGACCAGGCCGAGGGCACCGTCGAGGCTGACCGGCCCGCCCTGGAAGAGCACGCCGGGCCGGCTCACGACCGGCTGCCACTCCGGCAGCACCTCGGAGACCGGGATCTCGGTCGGCCGGTTGACGATCACCCCGAGCGCGCCCTCGTCGCCGTGCTCGAGCAGCAGCACCACGGAGCGCGCGAAGTTCGGTTCGGTCAGCGCCGGCGTCGCGACCAGCAGCCGGCCGGCCAGCGAGCTCATGCCGGCACCCGTTCCCGGACCGGGAGGAGCAGCCCCAGGCCGACACCGGCCAGGTCGGCCAGCACGTCTCTCACGTCGCCGGTACGCCCGGGCAGCAGCAGGTGCTGGACCACCTCGCTCGCCACCGCGTGGACCACGAGCGCCGCCACGAGGAGCACGACTGGGACCCCGGCCGCGCGTCCTGTCCAGGCGACGGCGGCGAAGACGGCGACGTGCACGAGGGTGTCGGCGGACAGCAGCCCGTCCCCGCCTCCGACCGACGGCGGGTCCGGCAGGTAGAGAACGAGCAGGTTCACGACGACGGCCGCGACGAGCAGCAGACGGGCACGCTGGTCGGGCCCGGTCGCCGTGGGGGTCACGGCGACGGGTAGAAGGACACCGGGCCCACGACGTGCACGGCCACGGGGTCACCGACGGCCACGTCGTTCGGGGCCCCCTGCCGCCGGGCGGCGACCGGAACGCCCGCCAGCCCGTCGAGCTCGAGCCGCACGAGCGCGTCGTGCCCGTAGAAGACCGTGCCCGTCACCCGCGCCGGCACGCCGGGAGCCCCGTTGCCGCGGACGTCCCCGCCGTTGACGGGGCAGCGTTCGACGGTGATCTGCTCCGGGCGCACGACGACCCGCCCAGGCCCGGTGTGGCCCGGGCCGCGCAGGACGAGCGGGCCCAGGGCGCTGGTCGCCGAGGCGCCGGCGGCGACCACGTCGAGCACGACCGCCTCGCCGACGAACGTCGCGACACCGAGGTCGGCGGGCGCGCTGTAGAGGTCCCCGGGAGGCGCCGCCTGGGCGATCCGGCCCTGGTCCATGACCGCGACCAGGTCGGCCATGGACAGCGCCTCCTCCTGGTCGTGGGTGACCAGGACCGCGGTCGCCCCGGCTGCGCGCAGCGCCGCCCGCACGTCGTCGCGGACCGACGCGCGGAGCCCGGTGTCCAGCGCGCTGAAGGGCTCGTCCAGCAGGACGAGGGCCGGCTCGGGGGCCAGGGCGCGGGCCAGGGCGACGCGCTGCTGCTGGCCGCCCGAGAGCTCGTACGGCATCCGCGGCCCGTACCCGGCCAGCCCGACCAGCTCGAGCACCTCGTCGACGCGGGGCCCGCGGCGACGTGCCCGGGTCAGCCCGAAGCCCACGTTGCCGGCCACGGTCAGGTGCGGGAACAGGGCACCCTCCTGCGGGACGACCCCGACCCGGCGGCGCTCCGGGGGCACGTGAGTGCCCGGCAGCGAGACGACCGTCCCGCCCAGGCGCACCATGCCGCGGTCAGCGGTGTCGAAGCCGGCGACGATCCGCAGCAGGGTCGTCTTGCCGCAGCCGGACGGCCCCAGGACGGCGGCGAGCGCGCCCTCCGGCACCGCGAGGTCGATGCCCCGCAGGACCGACACGTCGCCGAAGGACTTCTCCAGCCCCCGGACCACCAGCTCGCTCACCGCTCACCTCCGGGGTCCAGTGTCGCCGACCGTGTGGTCAGCAGGAAGGTGGGGACCGCCGCGAGCAGCACGAGCAGCGCGGCGTAAGGGGCGGCCGCCGCGTACGCCCCGACCGTGGTCCGGGACCAGAGCTCCGTGGCGAGGGTGTCCATGCCGGTCGGCCGCAGCAGCAGCGTGGCCGGCAGCTCCTTCATGCAGGTGAGGAACACCAGCACCGCGCCGGCGGCGACGCCCGGGGCGGCGACGCGCATGGTCACCTCACGTAGCGCCTGCAGCGGGGTGCGGCCGAGCGAACGCGCCACCTCCTCGAGGGCCGGGGGCGACAGCGCGACCGAGGCGCGTACCGCCCCGACCGCGGCGGGCAGGAAGAGCACCGCGTACGCCAGCACGAGCACGGGCGTGCGCTGGTAGACCGGGAACGCGTACCTGACGGCGAAGAAGACCAGGGCGAGCGCGACGACGATCCCGGGCAGGGCGTGCCCGGCGTACGAGGCCTGCTCGATGCCCGACACGAGCCGCCCGCGGTAACGGACGGCGAGCACGCCCACCGGGACGGCCAGCGCGACCGTGAGCAGCGCGCCCAGTGCGGACACCGACACGGTCGAGGTGGCCGCCTGCACCAC
>DATHTV010000145.1:0-12188 GCA_035462845.1 Jiangellales bacterium | reverse complement strand
TCGCGGTCGCCCCGAGCCGCCCCGGACGACCGCCGCTCGCGGCCGCGGTCGCGGCGGTCGCCCCTCCCGGGCCCGCCCCGGCCGCCACGGGCGTCCCGCCCACCTCGGCGGCCCCGGCCGGTCTCGCCGAGGTCCTCGACGGCCTCGGCGTCCAGGCCGGCCCGCGTCTGCTGGGCCCTCGGGAGCACGCCGGTGGTGCCGGGCGGGATGCCGAGGTCGTGGTACAGGTCCTCGCTGGTGGAGTAGGTCTCGGCGGGCTCGGGGTAGGGCAGGTCGAGCGCCGTGTTGATCATCTTCCAGCGGGCCATGTCGTCCCAGTCGACGAGGGTGACGGCGACGCCGGACGCCCCGGCCCGGCCGGTGCGGCCGATCCGGTGCAGGTACGTCTTCTCGTCCTCGGGGCAGGCCATGTTGATGACGTGGGTGACGCCCTCGACGTCGATGCCGCGGGCGGCGACGTCGGTCGCGACGAGGACGTCGACCTTGCCGCTGCGGAACGCCCGCAGGGCCTGCTCGCGCGCGCCCTGACCGAGGTCGCCGTGGACGGACGCGGCGGCGAAGCCGCGGCTGTCGAGCTCGTCGGCGACCCGCTGGGCCTGTCGCTTGGTCCGGCAGAAGATCATGGCCAGCCCCCGGCCCTCCGCCTGCAGCACCCGCGCGAGGATCTCGTCCTTGTCCAGGTTGTGGGCGCGGTAGACGAACTGGGCCGTCGCCGGCACCGTCTGGGCGTCGTCTGCGGCCTCGGCGCGGACGTTGAGCGGGTGCCGCATGTAGCGGCGGGCGAGCGAGACCACGGCGGCCGGCATGGTCGCCGAGAACAGCATGGTCTGGCGCAGCTCCGGCGTGGCCGCGACGAGCTTCTCGACATCGGGGAGGAAGCCGAGGTCCAGCATCTCGTCGGCCTCGTCGAGGACGAGCACCTTGACGTGGGCCAGCACCAGCTCGCCCTGGCCCATCAGGTCAAGGAGGCGACCCGGGGTCCCGACGACCACGTCGACGCCGCTGCGCAGCGCCGCGACCTGCGGCTCGTAGGCCCGGCCGCCGTACACGGTGAGGACCCGGACCCGCCGAACGCTCGACGCGGTCTGCAGGTCCTTGCTGACCTGCACGGCGAGCTCGCGGGTCGGCACCACCACCAGTGCCTGCGGGCGCCCGGGCTCGACCAGGTCGGCGTAGTCCCGGTCGTCCGGCGCCACGATGCGCTGCAGCAGCGGGATCCCGAAGCCGAGCGTCTTGCCGGTGCCCGTGCGGGCCTGGCCGATCACGTCGCTGCCGACCAGCGCGACCGGGAGGGTCATCTCCTGGATGGGGAAGGCCTCGACGATGCCGACCCGCTCGAGCGCCTCCGCGATCGGCGCCAGGACCCCGAGCGTACGGAAGGTGGTGCCGGCGGCGACGGTCTCCGTCACGTCGGCCTCGGTCTCGGCGGGCCCGGTCTCGTCTGCACCGGCCCGGTCGGGCGTGGCGTCGTCGGGCGCGGCGACCTCGGCGGCCGTGTCGTGCGGCGGGGTCTCGCCGGGCGTGGGGGTGGTGTCGGTGCTGGTCAGGGCGTCTCGCCTCTTCTGTCGTCGGTCGCTGACGGTCGGACCCCGGTCCGCCGCGGGGCGCGCCGTCGCGCGCTCGATGAGCACGCGACGGGGCCGCGTCGCGGACCTGTCGGGAACGGGCGCCCGCCGGACGGACACCTCTACCTCGCGCATCCTACCGGGTCGGCCCGTCGCCGCCGGTTCGCGCGCGGCTACGCTGCCCGCCATGACCGACGCCGACCCAGCCCTCGACGCGCCGGCCGACGAGCCCGGCACGCCCGCCACGGTGCCGCCCGAGGCCCTCGACGACCCGGAGTACCGGGCGGCGGTGATCGAGCTGCTGGGCGTCCTGGCCTACGGCGAGCTGACCGCGTTCGAGCGGCTGGCGATGGACGCGGAGCTGGCCCCCACCCTGGCGGACAAGGCCGCGCTGGCGTCGATGGCCACCGCGGAGTTCCACCACTTCGAGCGGCTGCGCGACCGCCTGCAGCAGCTCGGGGCCGACGCCGACGCGGCGATGGCACCGTTCCGGGCGCCGGTCGACACGTTCCACGAGAACACCGCCCCGGCCGACTGGTTGGAGGGGCTCGTCAAGGCCTACGTCGGGGACGGCATCGGCAACGACTTCTACCGCGAGGTCTCCGCCTACCTCGACCAGGAGACCCGCGACCTGGTGCTCGAGGTGCTCGCCGACTCCGGCCACTCGGCGTTCGTCGTCGACCGGGTCCGCGCCGCGGTAGCGGACGACCCCCGGGTCGGGGGGCGCCTTGCGCTCTGGGCCCGCCGGCTGGTCGGTGAGGCGCTCGCCCAGGCGCAGCGGGTGGCCGCCGACCGTGATGCCCTGTCCGCCCTCATCGTCGGTGGGGAGAACCGCCCGGCCATGGACCTCGCCGCCATCGGCCGGGTGTTCGCCAAGCTCACCGACAACCACGCGCGGCGGATGCGCGCCCTGGGCCTGTCGGTCTGACGAGCGCCGGCCGCTGCCGATCTTGCCCGGCGCGGACACGGCATGTGGGGGCCGAGCGCGGTGACTTCACCTCGCTCGGCCCCCCATGACGCGGGTGCCGTGATCCTTGGGGAGGGGGTCAGCGGGTGCCGAGGTTGCGGGACGCCCAGAGCCGGTCCACCAGGATCAGCGCGACGACGGCGACGATGATGCTGATGATCCAGCGGATCCAGTCGATGCCGGCGGTCTCCTCGACCCCCAGCGCGGCGGCGATCCAGTAGCCCACCTGCACGCCGACCACGCCGACGATGAGGTGCAACCAGATCGGGACGCTCTGCTTGCCCGGCAGCACGAGGCGGGCGAGAGCGCCGATGACGAGGCCGGCGATGATCAGGCCGATGATCTCCACGAGTTACTCCTCGAGGCGGCGGTCCCGCCTGTGCGGGACCGGACGGAGGTCACTGTCCCGGTCATCAGCCCGGGCTGCAATCACCGACACGCAGCCGTGGACGGTCTCGGCGTCCGGGCGCCTGTTCGCCGGGTCCCTGGTCGCCGGGTGCCTGGTCGCCGGGCTCACATCGTGCCGAAGCCCACCCGCCGCTCCGCGGTCTCGCCGATCTCGACGTAGGCGAGGCGGTCGACCGGGACGATGACGCGCCGCCCGCGCTCGTCGGCGAGCGAGAGCAGCCCGCGCTCCGCCGCCAGGGCGTCGGCCACGGTCTTCTCGATGTCCGCCGCCGTCTGGGCGCTCTCGAGCACCAGCTCGCGCGCGGCGTGCTGCACGCCGATCTTGACCTCCACGGTCACCCCTTGCTGAGTCGTCAGGCTGTCGTCGGTCAGGGCGGGACCGGTTGGAGGCCCGCGCACGATCAGGCTAGTCGAGGGCCTCCGGCCGGGCCCGGGCGCGCGCTACGCCCAGGGTGAAAGTCGCAGCCTCGGTGTCGGCGGGCGGGTGTCGACGGGCGGGTGTCGTCGAGGCGCCGACGGCGGGTCCGGGCAGTGAAGGGCCACCGCGCACCGTGGTGGGGCGGATGGGGCCCGCTTGCTGGCTCGGAACCGCCTTCGGCGGGTGTCGGCGGGGCGCCGAGGGCGGGTTCGGGCAGTGAAGGGCCACCGCGCACGTGGCAGGACGCTCACGCGATCAGCCGCCGCCGCGGCGGTCGCTACGGCTGCGCCGGGCCCTCGTCGGTCTTGCGGGGGAAGCCGCGGATGCCCCGCCAGCCCAGCGATGCGACCAGCTCTGCGGCCGCGTCCCGGGGGATCGACCCGCGGGCGACGAGCCAGTAGCGCGCCGACACCTGGGCCAGCCCGACGAGGCCGGCGGCGAGGAGCATCGACTCCTCCTCGGGGAAGCCGGTGTCCTCGGCGATGACGTGGCTGATCTCCTGGGCGCACGCGCGGTTCAGCCGGTCCAGCCGCTCCCGGACGGCTGCCTCGTTGGTGAGGTCGGACTCGAAGAGCAGGCGGAACGAGCCGTCGGGGTCGTCGACGTAGGCGAAGTACGCCGAGATGGTGGCGGCGACGCGCAGCTTGTTGTCCTCGGTGGCCGCGAGGGCCTCGTGGATGCGCGACAGCAGACCGTCGGCGCTCTGGTCGAGCAGGGCCAGGTAGAGGTCGAGCTTGCCGGGGAAGTGCTGGTAGAGGACCGGCTTGCTGACGCCCGCCCGGTCGGCGATCTCGTCCATGGCGGCGGCGTGGTAGCCGTTCGCGACGAACACCTCGCGGGCGGCCGCGAGCAGCTGCACCCGCCGCTCGACCCGCGGCATCCTCGCTCCGCGGGCCGGCACGGTGGGCAGGTCCGGAAGGCTCACGAGCGCTCCCTCACGACGACGTTGCGGGATGGTACCCGCCCGGGTCGGCGGCCCAGGCGGTCAGTGGCAGCCGTCAGCGGTAGTCGTCCTCGTCCAGCTCGACCACCCGGTGCTGCTCGGCGACGTCCGCCGGGTCCACGTCGTCGCGCACCTCTGCGGGCGGCTCGCTCTCGTGGGGTGCGAGGTCACGCACCTGCTCCAGGGCGTCGGCGGGATCGGCCTCCAGCGGAGGGGTCACCTCGGTCGGGTCGGCGTCGTACTCCTCGTCACCGTTCACGGGTGGCCTCCTGTCGCTCGGACTGCCTGAGGGTACCCAGGGGTCGCGACCTACCATCAGCGCGTGCCGTCGCCGTCGGACCGGTGGCCCGGGGAGGTGGTGACCACCCCGCGGGGCCGGGTCCTGCACGTCCGCCACGCGCCTCCGGAGCCGCCCGGCCTGCCGCCGGCGGTCCTCGTCCACGGCCTCGGGGGCTCGTCGACCAACTGGACCGCCCTCATGGGCGAGCTCCGCGGCAGGCTGGACCAGTACGCGCCCGACCTCCCCGGGTTCGGGGAGTCGCCGCCGCTCGAGCGGCCGCACACGGTGGGAGCGCACGCCGTCACCGTGGCCGACTACCTCGGGACCTTCGGGCGTCCCGTCCACCTGCTCGGCAACTCGATGGGCGGCCTGGTGTGCGTGCTGGTGGCCGCCCGGCGACCGCAGCTGGTCGCCTCACTGACCCTGGTCTCGCCCGCCATGCCGCACCTGGTCGTCCCCACCGCCTCGCGCTGGCTGAGCCTGCTCGCCCTGCCGAGGCTGGGCGAGCGACTTCTCGCCACCGGCAACGCCGCACCGGTCGACCAGCAGGTGCAGCGCAGCGTCCAGGCCATCTACGGCGACCCCGACGTCCTGACCGACGAGCAGCTGGAGCTGGCCGCCGCCGAGCGTCGCCGGCGGCTCGAGCAGCCGTACGCCGACACCGTCTTCCTCCAGTCGCTGCGGTCCATCGTGGCGCACTTCGCCCCGCTGCCGAGGCGGTCGGTATGGCACGAGGTGCGCTCGATCGCCGTGCCGACGCTCGTGGTCGTCGGCGGTCGCGACCAGCTCGTCGCGCACCGCACGGCTCGCCGCTGGCGTACGGTCCTGCCGACCGCAGCGGTCGTGACCATGCCCACGACCGGGCACGTCGCGATGATGGAGCGCCCCGCACTGGTCGCGGGCCTGGTCGCGGACCACGTGACGGCCGCCGAGGGGGCGCTCGTCCCGCGGGAATGACGGCGGCGGATGCGCGGTTGCCGCCTGTGGTCGGCAGGTCCGGCCACCTGGAGCCGTACGAGGAGAAGACGCGTGTCCCTGCCCCCCCTGGTCGAGCCCGCACCCGAGCTGACCGTCGACGAGGTCCGCCGGTACAGCCGCCACCTGATCATCCCGGACGTGGGCATGATCGGGCAGCGCCGGCTCAAGAACGCCAAGGTGCTCTGCGTCGGAGCGGGCGGCCTGGGCTCGCCCGCCCTCATGTACCTCGCTGCCGCGGGTGTCGGCACGCTGGGCATCGTGGAGTTCGACGTCGTCGACGAGTCGAACCTGCAGCGGCAGATCATCCACGGCCAGAGCGACATCGGCCGGCCCAAGGCCGAGTCGGCCCGCGACTCCGTCAAGGAGATCAACCCGTACGTCGACGTGGTCGTGCACGACACCCGGCTGGACAACGACAACGTGCTGGAGATCTTCGGCCGGTACGACCTCATCGTCGACGGCACGGACAACTTCGCGACCCGCTACCTGGTCAACGACGCCGCGGTCATCCTCGGCAAGCCGTACGTGTGGGGGTCGATCTTCCGCTTCGACGGCCAGGCGTCGGTCTTCTGGGACGAGTACGGGCCGAACTACCGCGACCTCTACCCCGAGCCACCGCCCCCCGGCATGGTGCCCTCCTGCGCCGAGGGCGGCGTGCTGGGCGTCCTGTGCGCGTCGATCGGCTCGATCATGGCCACCGAGGCCATCAAGCTCATCACCGGCATCGGCGAGCCGCTGGTCGGCCGGCTCATGGTGTTCGACGCGCTCGAGATGTCGTACCGGACCGTCAAGGTGCGCAAGGACCCGGACGCGAAGCCGATCACCGAGCTGATCGACTACGACGCCTTCTGCGGCGCCATCTCCGACGAAGCGGCCGAGGCCGCAGCGGACTCCACCATCTCGGTCCGCACGCTCGAGGCCTGGCTGGCCGAGCGCGAGCGCGGTGAGCGCGACTTCGAGCTCGTCGACGTCCGGGAGCCCAACGAGTACGAGATCAACCGGATCCCCGGCGCAGTCCTCATCCCGAAGGGGGAGTTCCTCACCGGCGAGGCGCTCTCCCGGCTGCCCCAGGACCGGCCGGTCGTGCTGCACTGCAAGTCCGGCCAGCGCTCGGCCGAGGTGCTCGCGGTGGTCAAGGGTGCCGGGCTGGCCGACGCCGTGCACGTCGGCGGCGGTGTCGTGGCCTGGGTCAACCAGGTCGACCCCTCGCAGCCCTCGTACTGACCCTCCGACCACCGGCCCTCCGACCACCGGCCCTCCGACGCCCGGCTCGCCGGGCAGGGGGCGCCGGGGTCCGCGGGTGCCGGGTCAGAGGTGCCGGGTCAGAGAGCGCCGGTCTTCTGCATCCGGGTCCACGCCAGCCAGCCCGGCAGGATGGGCAGCCAGAACGTTACGAGCCGGAAGAGCAGCACGCCCGGGACGGCGACCGCCGCGGGGATGCCGATCGCGGTGAGGCCGGCGGTGAGGGCGGCCTCCACCGCGCCGAGGCCGCCCGGGGTGGGAACCGCGGTGCCCACCGTGTTGCCCGCCAGGAAGACCACGGCCAGGGCCGCGACCGGGGCGGAGCTGCCCAGCGCGAGCAGGCACGCCTCGAAGCAGAGGACGAACGCGGCCGTCTGCAGCAGGATCCCGCCGATCGCCTGCGCCAGCTTGCGCGGGCTGCCCAGCACGTCCAGGAGCCGCGGCAGGCCGCGCTGGGCGAAGTCCCGCCAGCCCCTGACGGCCCTGGACCGCACCCGCGGCACCAGGACCAGCAGCGCGGCGACACCGACCAGGCCGCCGGCGACCAGCAGCGCGGTGGTCGGCAGCTCCAGGCCGGCGGACGCGGACGACCCGGTGAGGACGGCGAGCACCGCGATGAGGGGGAGCGTCACCGCGACGGCACCGACCTGGGTCGCGGCGACGCTGGCGGTCGCCAGTGCCCCCGGCACGCCGGCGCGGGTCAGCAGCCGGATGTTGACCGTGGCGTTCCCCACCGTGGACGGGGCGATCAGCCGGACGAAGCCGAGGGCGACCTGTGCGGCCACCGCCCGCCCGAACGGCACGCGTTCGGGCACGAAGCCCAGCAGCGCCAGTGCCGCACCCACGTACGTGACCGCCATGGCGGCCACCGCCACCACGAGCCAGCGCCAGTCGGTGTCCCGGGGGAGCTCGTCCAGCGGTGCCGCGACCAGCTGGGTGCCGACGAGGTAGAGGGCGACCACGGCGCCGAGACCGGTGAGCAGCGACAGCGGGGTGAGGCGCTGCAGGCGTACCGGCTCCTCGGGCGGCGTGCCGGCCCGCTCGACGAGGCCGTCCCGCAGCCGGGGCAGCAGGTCCCGGTGCTCGCGGAGGGCGTGCCGGGTGCCACGGGAGAGGGCCACCGGCTGCAGCAGGGGTACCGCCCGGGCGACCTCCGCCGCGCCCATCGCCTCGACGGCCGTCGTGACTGCCCGGTCGGGGCCGGTGGCCAGGCCCACCTCGACCAGGGCGTGCGCCAGGTCGAGGCGCAGCGCGAGCTCCTGCGCGGCGACCTCGCCACCGGCGGGCTCCAGCAGCCAGACCCGGTCCGCCTCGTCGACGAGCAGCGCCCGCGCCGAGATGCGACGGTGCGCGACCTGCGCCCGCTGCAGCCGGCGCAGCTGCGACCACAGATCGCTGAGCGCGGCCTCGCCGAGCTCGCCGTCGAGCTCGCGCAGCGTCCGGCCCGGCACGTGCTCGTACACGAGCAGCACCGCGTCCGGACCCAGGCGGACGGCGCGCAGCAGGCGCGGGGTACGTGCTCCGGCCCGGTCGAGCGCCAGCGACAGCAGGACCGCGCGGTCGAGACTCGCCCGCATGGTCACCGCCTCCCGGGGCAGCGCTTCCTCGCGCAGCTGCAGCCGGCGCAGGGTCCGGCCGAGCCAGCCGGCTCCCTCCCGGTCGCGGTCGAGGACGCGGACATCCAGCGGGCCGTCGGTGGTGTCCACGACGTAGCGGCGGGGCTCGGCGCCGACGACGGCCCGGATCGCGGTCACGGGGGTGCCGTCCGCCTGGAGGGCGTCGCCGACCGCGTAGCCGTCCGGGGTCACCGACGGGCGTCCGCTGACGAGCCGGACGGCGAGACCCACCGCCCGGCCGATGCCCAGCGCAACGAGCGTCCCGGCCACCGTCGAGACGCCTTCCAGCAGGCCCACCGCGAGACCGCCGCCCACGGCGAAGATCGCCGCCCGGCGCATGCGCGGGCGGTCCTGCCAGCCGACCACGCTCACCACCGCGACCAGCAGGGCTGGGTAGGGCGGGACCGGCGAGGACGCGTCGGTGCGGCCGGCCGGCAGGACCGCCTGCTGCAGCTGGTCGGGGGCGCTGCGCAGCAACCACAGCGAGACGGTCGCGGCGACCACCGCCGCCACGACCCCGGCGAGCAGCACCTCGCCGGTCGCGCGCAGCCTGCCGCGGATCATCAGCGTGACGACCAGGGTCGGTGGGAGCAGGAGCCCGACCAGCGCGGTCGCCACCGAGAGCACCTCGACCGGGCCGGCCGGGATCAGGTCGCCGAGAACGGCCAGGTCGCGGCCCAGGCCCTGGAGCGTCCGCTCGGCGACGACCCCCACCACCGTCACGGCGAGCACGGCGAGCAGCGCGAGCAGCAGGCGCAGGCCGTCCAGCGGGCGGCGGGTGCGTGACGGGAGCGGCGCCTCGTGCACGGAGAACGGCCGGACGCGGATGTCGTCGCCCGAGACGCCGGCGGGAGCCTCCCGCGGCGCCGCCCCGTCCGCCTCCTCGCCGGCCATCGCCGCCGATGCTGCCACGACGGACCGTCACCAACCCGGCGCCCCGCGGAGCGGCCCTGGAAGGCCGGCGGCACAGCCGGGATGGCCGGCCGGGCAGGATTGGCCCGTGGACGACGAGTACGTGGAGGCCGTGCTCGCCGTCGTCGAGGCGGTGCCGCCCGGCCGGGCCATGTCGTACGGGGCAGTGGCGGAGGCGGTTGCCCACCGGCTCCGCCGCGGCGGTCCCCGGCAGGTCGCGCGGGTCCTGGCCCTGCACGGCGGGGCCGTGCCCTGGTGGCGGGTGGTGAACGCGGTCGGGCGCCTCCCGCCCGGGCACGAGGTCGCGGCTCGGCGGGCGCTGGTGGCCGAGGGCTGTCCGATGACCGCCGACGGCCGCCGGGTCGACCTCGCCCGGGCCGGCTGGTGGCCCGCGCCAGGTGACCCGAATCCCGTAGACGGAGGCTGGTGGCCTGGAGCCCGGTGACCCGGAGCCCGGGGACGTCGTGTCCGGGCCCTGGGCTTAGATGCCGGGGTGCTGCAGCGCCCCGGTGACCCCGCCTTCCGCCTCGTGCGGAGGTCGTCGGGCGCGCCCGCTGCCCCCGTGCTCGACGAGGCCCAGCAGCGGGTGGTCGACCACCGCGGGGGGCCGCTGCTCGTGCTCGCCGGGCCGGGCACCGGCAAGACCACCGCGCTCGTCGAGCACGTCGTCTCCCGGGTCGAGGACGACGGCGTGGACCCGTCGACGGTGCTGATGCTGACCTTCAGCCGGCGCGCCGCCGCCGAGATGCGCGAGCGGGTCACCGCCCGGCTCGGCCGGACGCTGCGCGAGCCGCTGGCCCGCACGATCCACTCGTACGCCTTCGGGCTGCTGCGGCGGGAGTCGGCCCAGGCGGGCGAGCCGCCTCCCCGGCTGCTCTCGGGCGCGGAGCAGGACCTCCTGATCCGGGACCTGCTCCGGGGCGACGTCGAGGAGTTCGGCGCGGCCGGGTGGCCGGAGCGGCTGCGGCCGGCCCTGCTGACCCGCGGCTTCGCCGGCGAGCTGCGCGACCTCCTCCAGCGGGCCGCCGAGCGGGGGATCGACCCGGGCGCGTTGCGCGGGATGGGCGAGCGGCTCGGTCGCGACGACTGGGTCGCCGCGGCCGGCTTCGCGGAGCAGTACGCCGCCGTCACCGCGCTGCGCCGCCCGCCCGCCCTCGACCCGGCGGAGCTCGTCCGGGCGGCCGTCGACCTGCTCGCGGCCGACGCCGGGCTGCTCGAGCAGGAGCAGGGGAGTCGCGCGGTGGTCGTCGTCGACGAGTACCAGGACTCAGACCCCTCCCAGGAGGCCTTGCTCCGCCTGCTCGCCGGGGGCGGGCGGGAGCTGGTCGTGGTGGGGGACCCCGACCAGTCGATCTACGCCTTCCGCGGGGCCGAGGTCGAGGGGCTGCACCGGTTCCCCGAGCGCTTCCGCACGGCGGCGGGCGAGCCGGCACCCGTGGTCGCCTTGAGCACGGCCAGGCGCAGCGGGCCCGCGCTCCTGGCCGCCACGCGGCGGGTGGCGGCCGGCCTGGGAGGCGCCGGGCGCCACCGGGAGCTGGTCGCCGCACCCCCCGCCGGCACCGGCGACGGCGAGCTCGAGGTGCGCGTCCTGCGCGGGGTGTCGCAGGAGGCGGCCTCGGTCGCCCAGGTCCTCCGCTCCGCGCACCTGCTCGAGGGTGTGCCGTGGTCGCGGATGGCGGTCGTCGTGCGCGGGGCGCGACCGCTGCCGGTGCTGCGCCGCGCCCTCCACTCCGCGGGCGTGCCGGTCGCCGTGCGGCTCGAGGAGGTGCCCCTGGTCGAGCAGCCTCCGGTCCGGGCGCTGCTCTCGGTGCTGGCCGTGGCGGCCGGACGGCGCGACCTCGACGCCGACCTCGTGACGGACCTCGTGTGCGGGCCGCTGGGCGGCGCCGATCCGCTGGCGCTGCGTCGGCTGCGCCAGGAGCTGCGGCGGCACGAGCTGTCCCTCGGGGGTTCGCGGTCCTCGGCGGAGCTGCTCGTGGAGGCGGTCCGCTCGCCGGCGGAGCTCGTCCTGCTGGATGACGCCGCGGTGGCGCCGCTGGCGCGGACCGCGGACCTCGTCGCGGTGGCCGAGGCGGCGGCCGGCCGGACCGGGGCGACCGCCGAGGACGTCCTCTGGGCGGTGTGGCAGCGCTCCGGCCTGGCGGCCCGCTGGAGCCGGCGAGCGGTGCGAGGCGGGCCGGAGGGGGCGGCGGCCGACCGCGACCTCGACGCCGTCGTCGCGCTCTTCGAGGCGGCCGCCCGGTTCGTCGACCGGCTGCCGGCAGCCGGCCTGGACGGCTTCCTCGACCACCTGGCCGGCCAGCAGGTCCCGGCCGACACGCTGGCCCCTCGCGCACCTGAGGGTGACGCGGTGACGCTGCTGACGGCGCACGCTGCCAAGGGCCTGGAGTGGGACGTCGTCGTGGTCGCCGGAGTCCAGGAGGGCGTCTGGCCGGACCTGCGTCCCCGGGGTTCGCTACTCGGGTCGGAGGAGCTCGTCGACGTCGTCGCCGGGCGGGACGCCGTCCCGGGGGCGCGGCTGTCGGCGCTGCTCGCCGAGGAGCGCCGGCTCTTCTACGTCGCTGCCACCCGGGCTCGCCGGCGGCTCGTCGTGACCGCCGTGGTGAGCGAGGAGGAGGAGCCGTCCCGCTTCCTCGACGAGATCGACCCCGTGGTCGACGGCGAGCGGCCGCTGCTTCCCGTGCGCCGGGGTCTCGACCTCCCGGGCCTGGTCGCCGAGCTGCGCCGCGGCGTGGTGGACGCCACCTCGGCTCCCGACCGCCGCGCCGACGCCGCCCGTCACCTGGCGCGGCTGGCCGGTGCCGGCGTGCCGGGGGCCGCGCCCGGGCACTGGTACGCCTTGCTGCCGCTGAGTGACGA
>DATHTV010000144.1:0-9546 GCA_035462845.1 Jiangellales bacterium | reverse complement strand
GGTCACCCGTTGGGGCAGCTGACGCCGCGAGCCCCGGGTCGCCCGCACCACCGGCGGGTGCGCGGCCAGGTAGCCGGCGCGCACCCGCCGCCGGAGCCGGCCCGAGCGCACGTACGGGATCGACTCGCGCAGCCACACCGGCAGGGAGGCGGGCAGCTGGTCCATGCCACCGACGGCCACGACCAGCACGGCGGCGTCGGCGAGCCCCGTCCACACCCGCGGGTCCTTGGCCACCGCCCACCAGCCGTCGCGCGAGGTCCAGCCGGCCCGCGCGACGACGTCGGCGCGCAGGCCCAGCGCGGTCGCCGCGACGTTGGGCCACAGCCGCGGCTCGGTGAGCAGCTCGGCGCGCTCCGGTCCGTGGAAGCACAGGGAGTCGCCGATCACCAGCAGCCGGCCGCCGTACACAGCCGGAGGCTACCGGCCGGCCGGCCACCCGCGCGTCGACCACCGCCTCGGCGATCATGAGGACGTAACCCGGCGTCGCACCCCCCCGGAGACGCCGACGACGGCCCGCGAAGCCGCGAGCCGTCGTCGTCTCGGTGGAGCTGAGGGGACTCGAACCCCTGACCCCCTCCATGCCATGGAGGTGCGCTACCAGCTGCGCCACAGCCCCGTGCCGAAGGCTGGACGAGCGTAGCCGACGGCCGCCGCGCAGGGCCAATCGCCCCTACGCGGCGTGAGCGCACTCACCCCTCGACCAGCTCGACCGGCTCCGGCAGGGTGCCGGCGTTGTGCTCGACCAGCTGCCACCCGCCGCTGCGGTCCTCGGCGAGCATGGACCAGGAGCAGTTGGACAGGACGCCGAGGGAGCCGAAGTGCTCGACGGGCAGGCCGATCAGCCGAGCGATGCCCAGCCGGGCGGCACCCCCGTGAGTGGCCAGCACCGCAAGGCCGTCCTCGGGCAGCCGCGCCGCGACCCGTTCGACCGCACGGGCGACCCGCTCGGCCACCTCGAGCCGGGTCTCGCCGCCACCGACCGGCTCGAGCGGGTCCCCCTCGCGCCAGCGGGCGTGGTCCTCGGGGAACCGCTCGGCGATCTCGGCACCGAGGAGACCCTGGAAGCGACCTGCGTAGATCTCCCGCAGGTCGGGGTCGGTCTCGACCTCCAGACCGGTGAGCCGCGCCAGCGCGGACGCGGTGTCATGGGCGCGGCGCAGGTCCGACGAGACCAGCAGGGTGGGCCACAGGGCGGCGAGCAGCCGGGCGGCCCGCTCCGCCTGCGCCCGGCCGGCGTCGTCGAGCTCGATGTCGCTCTGACCCTGGAACCGACCGGCGGCGTTCCACTCCGTCCGACCGTGCCGCCAGAGGACGACCCGGCGCGCGGGGGGCGCGCTCACCGGCCGTACGAGCCGTCGCCGTCGTGGCCGCCGCGTCCGACCCGGACGGCCTCGGGGAGCGGCACGGCCGGGCAGTCCTTCCAGAGCCGCTCCAGGGCGTAGAACTGGCGGTCCTCGGCGTGCTGAACGTGCACCACCACGTCGACGTAGTCGAGGAGGACCCAGCGCCCCTCGCGCTCGCCCTCGCGCCGGACCGGCTTGGCCGACAGCTCCCGCAGCCGGTCCTCCACCGCGTCGACGATCGCGCGGACCTGGCGGTCGTTGGGGGCGGAGCACAGCAGGAACGCGTCGGTGATCACCAGTTGTTCGGAGACGTCGTACGCGACGATGTCGTCGGCGAGCTTGTCGGCGGCCGCCTCGGCGGCGGCGACGACGAGCTCGACGGCTCGTTCGGATGCGGGCAAGGACAGACCTCTCCTCGGCGGACTCGTGGGCCCCAGGATGTCACGACCCGCCGACGACACCCGACGACCACAGGACGACGCCGAGTGCGACGAGCGACAGCACGACGAGGACGACGACGAGGAGGGCGAACAGCCGGCGCCGCCGCCGGTAGGCGCGCTGGGCGCGGCGGAGGCTGACGGTCTCCCGGACCGCCTCGGAGCCGGACTCCCCCGCGAGCGGCTGGTCGTCCCCGCCGGTCCCGGCACCCTGGTCCGCCGGCTCGGCGGGCGTCAGCCCCAGCCGCCGGGAGAGGTCGATGCGTTCGTCCCGCTCGCGCTTGCGGCTCACCCCGACCCACCTCCGTACAGCCTCCGCTTGCTGATGTACTGCACGATCCCGTCGGGCACGAGGTACCAGATCGGCTCGGCCCGCTGCACGCGCTCCCGGCACTCGGTCGAGGAGATCGCCAGCGCCGGCACCTCGACGAGGGTCACCCGGCCCTCGGGCAGGCCGACGTCCGACAGCTCGTGCCCCGGACGCGTGCAGCCCACGAAGTGGGCCAGGTCGAAGACCTCGGCGGAGTCCCGCCAGGTGAGGATCTGGCGCAGGGCGTCGGCGCCGGTGATGAAGAACAGGTCCCAGTCGGAGCCGCGCTGGGCGCGCAGGTCGCGCAGGGTGTCCACGGTGTACGTGGGGCCGGCCCGGTCGATGTCGACCCGGCTGACCGAGAACCGGGGGTTCGACGCGGTGGCGATCACCGTCATGAGGTAGCGGTCCTCGGCGGCGCTGACCTCACGCTCGGACTTCTGCCACGGGTGGCCGGTCGGGACGAACAGCACCTCGTCGAGGTCGAACCACGCCTGCACCTCGCTCGCAGCGACGAGGTGGCCGTGGTGGATGGGGTCGAAGGTGCCGCCCATCACCCCCAGCCTCCCGCGACGCTCCACGGTCCGACGGTAGCGCCAGGGGCAAGGGGATCAGGAGTGCGGACGACCCTTGCCGAACACCAGCATCAGGACCAGAAGGCCCATGAGGGCCACCAGCGCACCCACCCCCCAGACCCACGCCGGGACCTGGCCTTCCTCGGCGGCCTCGGCGGCCAGCAGGATCGCGGTCATGGGAGCGAAGCGTAGCGGCCGCCGGAGTCAGGACCTGACCTGGTCAGGACCGGACCTGGCCGTCCCCGGTCACCACGTAGGTCGTGCTGGTCAGCTCGGTGAGGCCCATGGGCCCACGGGCGTGCAGCTTCTGGGTGGAGATGCCGATCTCCGCCCCGAAGCCGAACTGCTCACCGTCGGTGAACCGGGTCGAGGCGTTGACCATCACCGCTGCCGCGTCGACCGTCGCGGCGAAGCGGCGCGCGGCCGGCAGCGACCGGGTGACGATCGCCTCGGTATGGCCGGTGCCCCACCGCCGGATGTGCGCGACGGCCTCGTCGAGCCCCGGCACGACCCGGGCGGCGAGGTCGAGCGAGAGGTACTCGGCCGCCCAGTCCTCGTCGGTGGCGGTGACCACGGCCGGGTCGACGGACCGCACGCGCTCGTCGCCGTGCACGGTGACGCCGGCCTCGGCCAGAGCCGCGAGGGCGCGCGGCAGGAAGGCGTCCGCGACCGCCTCGTGCACGAGCAGGCTCTCGGCGGCGTTGCACACGCTGGGCCGCTGGGTCTTGGCGTTGACCAGGATGGCGAGCGCCTGGTCAAGGTCGGCGTCCGCGTCGACGTAGACGTGGCAGTTGCCGACGCCCGTCTCGATGACCGGCACCGTGGACTCCTCCACGACGCTGCGGATCAGGCCGGCGCCGCCGCGCGGGATCAGCACGTCGACGAGACCGCGGGCACGCATCAGGTGCTTGACCGCCTCGCGGCCGCCGCCGAGCAACTGCACGGCGTCGGCCGGCAGCCCAGCCGACGTCAGGCCCTCGCGCAGTGCCTCGACCACCGCGCGGTTGGACTCGGCGGCGCTCGACGAACCGCGCAGCAGCACCGCGTTGCCGCTCTTGAGGCAGAGCCCCGCGGCGTCGGCGGTGACGTTGGGGCGGGCCTCGTAGATGATGCCGACGACGCCGAGCGGGACCCGGACCTGCTCGACCTGAAGCCCGTTGGGCAGCCGGAACCCGCGGACCACCTGGCCCACCGGGTCCGCCAGCCCGGCCACCTGGCGGAGGCCGTCGGCCATGCCCTCGACCCGGCGGACGTCCAGCCGGAGCCGGTCGACCAGCGCCGCGGGCGTGCCCGCCTGCTCGGCCCGCTCGACGTCCCCGGCGTTGGCGGCCAGGACCTCGTCGGTACGGGCGGTGAGGGCGGTGGCCATCGCGGCCAGCGCGGCGTCCTTGTCGGCGCGGGTGCGCACCGCGAGGTCGCCGGCCACCGAACGGGCGCGCCGAGCCGCCTCGAGGACGCCGTGCGCGGTGTCGTCGCTCATGCCACGAGCGTACGACCGGTGGTCAGAGCCAGCCCATCGGGTTGGTCGTGGACCCGCCCACGTACACCATGAAGTGCAGGTGGCAGCCGGTGGAGTAGCCGGTGGACCCGACGTAGCCCAGCACCTCGCCGGCCGCGACCCGGGCACCGGCCCGGGCGGCGAACCGCGACTGGTGCGCGTAGGCGGTCGACAGCGAGCGGCCGTCCACGACGCCGTGGTCGATCACCGTGAAGTTGCCGTAGCCGTTGGCCCAGCCGGCCTCGACGACCGTGCCCGCCGCCGCGGCCCGGATCGGCGTGCCGCACGGCGACCCGAAGTCGGTGCCGTCGTGCAGCTTGACGACACCCGTGATCGGGTGGCGCCGCATGCCGTACACCGAGGTCACCGGACCGCCGACCGGGCGCAGCAGCGCCCCGCCCGAGGCCTGGACCTCCGTGCGGGCGGTGCCCCGGCTGACCGTCTGCTCGGCGTCCTTCTGCCGGGCCGCCAGCTCGGCGGCCACCCGGGCAGCCTCCGCCTCCCGGGCCGCCTCGCGCTCGCGCTCCGCGGCCAGCTCGCGCTCCAGCGCCTGCTGCGCGTCCGTCGCCTCGTCGAGCGTCGCCTGGGCCTCCTGCCGCGCTGCCACGGCAGCGGCCTCGAGCTCGGCGACCCGCTGCACCTCGGCTTCAGCCTGCTCGGCGAGCGCCGCCGCCTCCTCGCGCTTGGCCTCCAGGGTGGTGGTCGTCGCCGTGATCTCCGCCTTGGCCTCCGACAGCTCTCCCAGCACGTACCCCTGCGAGCGCATGGCGGAGTTGACGAGCATCGTGTCGTCGGTGAAATCCTGCGCGGAGTCGGCGTCGAGCAGCGGCGTCCACTCGGCCATTCCGCCCTCCTGGTAGGCCTGCCGGGCGATCGCGCCGAGGGACTCCTGGGTCCCGGAGATCCGCGTCGACACGCGCCCGAGCTCCGCGCGGGCCTTGCTCTCCTGCAGCTGGGCGGCCTTGAGGCGCTGGGCGGTGACCTCCTGCTGCACCCTGGTCTCGGCCAGCTGCGCCTGCACCGCGCCGACCTCCTGACCGGCGGCGTCGGCGCTCGCCCGGGCCTGCTCCAACCGCTCGGCGGCGGCGGCCAGCTCTCGGCTGAGCTCCTGCACGCTGCTCCCGCCCTCGGCGTCCTGGCCGTTCGCGGTCACCAGCGTCCCGGTCGGGACGAGCGCGAGCACCAGGCTCAGAGCGAGTGCTGTCACCAGCCGACGGGAACGGGCACGCATGCGGGGGTGACCTCCGATGACTCGACGGCAGGGCAACGAACGGCCTGCGACGCGTCCGCGTCGCAGGTTCCCCCTGGGTGCGTCCGTCGCGACAGCGGCGACGGCTCGTGACCTCACCGTAACAAACTCGCGCCCGGGGGCCGAACCGACCCTGTGGACGGCGGGATCCCGGCCGCCCGGCCGCCCGGCCGCCCGGCCGAGCGTCGGCTAGAAGGGCCGGATCTCGCTGCGCCCGACCAGCACCGGCCAGTCGCCCGCGTGCTCGTGTCGATGGTGGTAGGTGTCGCGGTCGAGCACCTCGAGCCCGACGACGTCCCAGGCCGGCAGCAGTGCGGTGGCGCGGTGCTCCGGCCAGAGGCGGAGGGCCAGCGACGCGGCGTCGAGCAGCGTCGCGGCCTCCTCCCAGTAGCGGACCTCGGCGCGGTCGGCCGCGTAGCGGCCCGCGTGCAGGAACGGCCGCTCGTGCGCGAGCCGCTCCAGCGCGGCACGGATGTCGGCGTCGCTCACCGGCACGCCGGCGACGGTCAGCGTGACGTGCCACAGCGCCGCGGGAACGGCCGAGCCCGGGTCGCGCACCTGGGCCACCGCCTCTCGCTCAGCGCCGCAGCAGCACCAGGTCGTCGCGATGGACGACCTCGCGCTCGTACGCGGGCCCCAGATCCCGCGCCAGCTCCCTCGTGGAGCGCCCCAGCAGGCCGGGAAGCTCCGTCGAGTCGTAGTTGACCAGTCCGCGGGCCACCGCGTGGCCGTTTTCGTCGAGAAGGTCGACCGGGTCACCCGCCGCGAAGCTGCCCTCCACCCCGGTGACGCCCGCGGGGAGCAGGGACAGCCGTCGCTCCACCACCGCGCGTACGGCCCCGGAGTCGAGCAGCAACGACCCCTTGCCCTCCGTTGCGTGCTCCAGCCACAGCAGCCGGGTGGAGCGGCGGGCGGCCTGGGCCAGGAACCGCGTGCCGAGGGCCCGCCCGGCGAGCACCGCCTCCGCGTCCGAGGCGGCGGCCAGGACCACCTCCACCCCCGAGCCGGTCGCGATCCGGGCGGCCTCGACCTTGGTCCGCATGCCGCCGGTCCCGATGCCGGCCGCACCGGCCCGGCCGAGGTCGACCCCGTCGAGGTCGGCGGGGCTCGCGACCACGTCCAGCCGGCGGGCGCCGTCCCGGCGCGGGTCCCCGTCGTAGAGCCCGTCCACGTCGGAGAGCAGGACGAGCACGTCGGCGTGGACCAGCTGGGCCACCAGGGCGGCCAGCCGATCGTTGTCGCCGAAGCGGATCTCGTCGGTGGCGACCGTGTCGTTCTCGTTGACGCCCGGCACCACGCCGAGCTCGAGCAGGCGGTGCAGGGTGCGATAGGCGTTGCGGTAGTGGGAGCGCCGCGTGACGTCGTCGACGGTGAGCAGCACCTGGCCGACGCGCAGGCCGTGGCGGGCGAACGCCGCCGTGTAGCGGGCGACGAGCAGCCCCTGGCCGACGCTGGCCGCCGCCTGCTGCGTCGCCAGCTGGCGCGGGCGCCGGGTGAGACCGAGGGGCGCCAATCCGGCGGCGATCGCCCCGGAGGACACCAGCACCACCTCGGCACCCCGGGCGCGGGCCGACGCCAGGGCTCCGACGAGGTGGTCGATGAGGGCGTCGTCCACTCCCCCGGCCGGGCTGGTCAGCGAGGACGAGCCCACCTTGACCACGACGCGTCCGGCCGTCGCCACCGGCGTCCGGGCGTCCGGGCCTCCCGGCACGACGCTCAGCGCCCCTCGAGACGGGGGTCCGAGCCGCGCGGGCCGTAGAGCAGCTCGGCCCCCGCCTGCACGGTGGGCTCCCAGTCGAACAGGACCCCGTCCCCGTCGCCGACGACCACCTCGTCGCCGGGCCGCGCCCCCGCCTCGACGAGAGCCTCCTCCACGCCCAGCCGGGCGAGCCGGTCAGCGAGGTAGCCCACGGCCTCGTCGTTGCTGAAGTCCGTCTGGGCCACCCAGCGGGTCGGCTTGGGCCCGAGCACGAGGTAGCGCTCGCCCTGGCGCACCACCCGGAACCCGGCGTCGTCCACCGGCTGCGGCCGCAGGACGAGGCGGGTCCGCTCGGGCGGCGGCGCGGCGGCCCTCGCGGCCGCCACGACCTCGGCCATGGCGAAGGTGAGCTCCCGCAAGCCCTCGTGGGTCGCCCCGGATACCTCCAGCACCGGCCAGCCGCGCGCCTCCAAGTCCGGGCGCACCATCTCGGCCAGGTCGCGCGCCTCGGGGACGTCGACCTTGTTGAGCGCGACCAGCCGTGGCCGGTCCGCGAGCCCGCCGTACGCCGCGAGCTCGCCCTCGACGACGTCGACGTCGCTCACCGGGTCCCTGCCGGGCTCCAGCGTCGCGCAGTCGACGACGTGCACGAGTGCGGCGCAGCGCTCGACGTGGCGGAGGAACTCGTGGCCCAGCCCTCGGCCCTCGCTCGCCCCCTCGACCAGGCCCGGCACGTCGGCGACCGTGAACCGGACGTCCCCGGCCTCGACGACGCCGAGGTTGGGGACGAGGGTCGGGAAGGGGTAGTCCGCGATCTTCGGGCGGGCGGCGGAGATCGCGGCCACCAGGCTGGACTTGCCTGCGCTCGGGAAGCCCACCAAGCCGACGTCGGCCACGCTCTTGAGCTCGAGCACGACGTCGAGCTGTTCCCCGGGCTCCCCCAGCAGCGCGAACCCCGGGGCACGTCGCTTGGAGCTCGCCAGGGCCGCGTTGCCGAGCCCGCCGCGACCACCCGCCGCGACGACGTAGCGCGTGCCGGCGCCCATCAGGTCGACCAGGACCTCGCCGTCCGGTGTGGAGACGACCGTGCCGTCGGGAACCGGGAGCATGACGTCGCCGCCGTCGGCGCCGTTGCGGTGTCCGCCCTGGCCCTGCGTGCCGTTCGCTGCCCGGCGGTGCGGCGAGCGGTGGTAGGCGAGGAGGGTGGTCGTGCCGGGGTCGACCTCGAGGACGACGTCGCCGCCGCGGCCCCCGTTGCCGCCGTCCGGGCCACCGAGCGGCTTGAACTTCTCGCGGTGCACCGACGCCGCCCCGTTGCCGCCGTCGCCGGCGGAGACGTGCAGGACGACGCGGTCGACGAACGAGGGGATGGCCACGGACGGCCTCCTGAGCTGGCTGGCTGGCTTGGCTGGGCTGGGCTGGTGGATCGATGGGCCGGCGTACGACGAGGGCGGGCCGGTCAGCAGACCGGCCCGCCCTCGGTGGAAAGCCTCGGGGTGCGTCAGCGCCCGGCGGGGGTCAGCTCCCCTGCGGGACGACGTTGACGACCTTGCGGCCGCGCCGGACGCCGAACTCCACGGCACCGGCCGCGGTCGCGAACAGCGTGTCGTCGTTGCCGCGCCCCACGTTCGTGCCGGGGTGGAAGTGCGTGCCCCGCTGCCGGACGATGATCTCGCCGGCGCCGACGATCTGGCCGCCGAAGCGCTTGACGCCCAGCCGCTGCGCGTTGGAGTCGCGCCCGTTCTTGCTGGACGAGGCGCCCTTCTTGTGAGCCATGAGGGAACCCCCTTACTTGGTGTCGGAGCCGGTGATGTCCGTGACCCGGACCTGCGTGTGGCGCTGGCGGTGACCCATGCGACGACGGTAGCCGGTCTTGTTCTTGTACCGGAGGATGTCGATCTTCGGGCCCTTGGTCGCGCCGAGGACCTCGGCGGTGACGGTGACGCCGGCAAGGGCGTCCGCGTCGGTCGTGACGGACTCGCCGTCGACGAGCAGGAGCGCCGGCAGCGTGATGCTGGAGCCGACCTCGCCGTCGAGCCGGTCGACCTCGAGGACGTCGCCGACGGACACCTTGTGCTGCCTGCCGCCGCTGCGGACGATCGCGTACACCGCGGACTCGCTCTCGCGTGTGGAACGTCGGGCGCGCGCCGGCCCGGGGGCCGGGCACGCGGGAAGGCGGCGCGAACCGCGCCGACGCACAAGGGTACGGAGCCGGGTGACCGCCGGTCAAACCGGCCCCGCCCCTCGTGCGGGCAGGTCAGGCGCCGGTCGGGGCCGGCTCGCTCTCGCGGGCCGCCTCGCTGGGCGGAGGGCCGCAGGCGGAGCGTGCCGACCGGCCGCCGCGGCGCCGGCGGGCGGGCCTGGCTCCGTCCCCGTCCGCGTCGGCCGCCGGTGCAGTCGTGGACGGGGTCGACGGAGCGGTCGTGGGACCGACC
>DATHTV010000143.1:0-5952 GCA_035462845.1 Jiangellales bacterium | reverse complement strand
GTAGTAGCACGTCATCCGGAAGCTCAGCGGCACCACCAGGATGATCAGCGCGGGGGAGAGGCCCCACCAGTCACCGACCGGCGTGCCGAAGTGCGCCGCGCCGTCCTCGCACCGGGTCGCCAGGCACGGCGAGTAGAACGGCGAGAGGTACGGGTCGGCGTAGTAGTAGGCGTCCTCGAACGCCCGCCACGTCGCGTACACGACGAAGCCGAGCAGCACCGCCATGGTGATGCCGGGCTGGACCCACCAGCGGTCTCGGCGCAGGGTCCCGGCGTCGAGCCGGGCCCGGGAAGGGGAGCGGACCCCGGATGCCACGACCCGGCCTCAGGGGGCGTGCCGGTCGGGGGCGCCGAATCCCTCGTCCTCGGCGTCGTGCCACATGCTCCGGTCGTACGGGGTATCGGGGATCTCCTCGAGCGCCGACTCGCCGGGCGGGCGGTGACCCGGGAGCGGATCGCCCAGCTCGTCGAGGTCCTCGGCGATGCGCCGCACGTCGCTGGAGAGCCGGCGCACGCCCAGCGTGTCCCCGTAGGCGTGGCGCAGCCGCGCGACTGCTGCCTCGAGCTGGTCGACGGCGGAGCGGACCGCCGTCAGGCTCTGCTGTGCGGGCATCCTTCGTCCTCCTGCGGCACGGCGTCGGGCCAGGTGGTGGCTGTGCGGAAGCCTGGCACGGCGGGGCGCGCGATTCCAGGTCTTCCGCCCGACTGCTGTGGACGGCGGGTTCGGCCGGTATCGCACGTGATGGCACAATCCCCCGGGCACCTGGAGCGGCCGGGTGCCTGCACGGGTCCACGCACGGGGGTGCCGCCGGTCATGACCGCTGTCGAGATCATCGACGCCGAGGTGCGCGATCTCGTGCGCAGCCAGGGCCTGGACCCGGTCCTGGAGCCGCTGGCCGTCCGCCGGATCGTCGACGACGTCGTCGGCGCGTACGACGTCCGCAGCCTCTCCGCCGCCCTGCCGCCGCTCGGTGACCCGGCGGCCACCGCCCGGACGGTGTACGACGCGGTGGCGGGCTTCGGGCCGCTCCAGCCCTACCTCGACGACCCGACCGTCGAGGAGCTGTGGATCAACGAGCCCAGCAAGGTCTTCGTGGCCAGGCACGGCCGCAGCGAGCTGACCACCACGATCCTGACCGCCGAGCAGGTCCGCGACCTGGTTGAGCGCATGCTCAAGTCCTCAGGCCGGCGCATCGACTTCTCCTCGCCGTTCGTCGACGCGATGCTGCCCGACGGCAGCCGTCTGCACGTCGCGATCCCCGACATCACTCGGACCCACTGGGCCGTGAACATCCGCAAGTTCGTCGTGCGGGCCACGCACCTCGACGACCTCGTCGACCTCGGCACGCTCACCCCGCAGGCCGCGGCGTTCCTGGAGGCCGCCGTGGTGAGCGGTCTCAACGTGCTGGTGGCGGGCGGAACGCAGGCCGGGAAGACCACCCTGCTGAACTGCCTCGCCGCCGCGGTTCCCGCCCGCGAGCGGGTCGTCACCTGCGAGGAGGTCTTCGAGCTCAAGATCCCCCTGCCCGACGTGGTGGCGATGCAGACCCGCCAGCCGAGCCTCGAGGGCACCGGCGAGATCACGTTGCGGCACCTGGTCAAGGAGGCGCTGCGGATGCGCCCGCAGCGGATCATCGTCGGCGAGGTCCGTCAGCAGGAGTGCCTCGACCTGCTCATCGCGCTCAACTCCGGGTTGCCCGGGATGTGCTCGATCCACGCCAACTCGGCCCGTGAGGCGATCACCAAGATGTGCACGCTGCCGCTGCTGGCAGGCGAGAACATCGGCTCACGCTTCGTCGTGCCCACCGTGGCCGGCTCCGTCGACCTGGTCGTACACACCGGCACGGACCACGACGGCGCACGGCGCGTCCGCGAGGTGGTCGGCGTGCCCGGCCGGGTCGAGGGCGAGGTGGTCGAGCTCGAGCCGATCTTCCTGCGCCGCGGGGGCCGGCTGGTGCGCGGCGACGGCTACCCGCCGCACGGCGAGCGCTTCACCCAGGCCGGCTACGACCTGGGGCAGCTGCTGGGACAGGACGACGACCGCCAGGACGGCGCCGCCTGATGGGTGCCCTGCTCGGCCTCGCCCTCGGTGCCGGCCTGCTCCTCGTCTGGCAGTCGCTGCGCAGCGCCGAGCCGGGGCGCGACCGGGGCCGCCGCGCGGGCCGGGCGGGACTGCGGTCGCGGCTCGCCGACCTGATCGCCGAGGCCGGCCTGGAGTCGGTCACGCCCGCGCAGCTGCTGTGGTCGAGCGCGGGCCTCGGGGGCTTCGTCGCGCTGACCTTCCTGGTCGTGTCCCGGACGTGGTCGATCGCCGTCGCGTTCGGCCTGCTCGGCTCGTACCTGCCGGTGGCGCTCGTCCGCTACCGGGTGCGGCAGCGGCGGGCCGAGCTCCGTGACCTGTGGCCGGACGCCGTGGACAACCTCGCCTCCGCCGTACGGGCGGGGCTGTCCCTCCCCGAGGCGCTCACCCAGCTGGGGGCTCGCGGCCCCGAGCCGCTGCGCCGGCCGTTCCTGCGCTTCGGCGAGGACTACCGGGCCACCGGACGCTTCCACGACTGCCTGGACCGGCTCAAGGAACGGCTCGCCGACCCGACCGGGGACCGCATCGTCGAGTCGCTGCGGATCGCCCGGGAGGTGGGCGGCTCCGACCTCGGGCGGCTGCTGCGGACGCTGTCGGCGTTCCTCCGCGACGACTCGCGTACCCGGGCCGAGCTGGAGACCCGGCAAGGCTGGACCGTCAACGCCGCCCGGCTCGCCGTCGCGGCCCCGTGGGTGCTGCTGGCGCTCCTGTCGTTCCGGACGAGTGCGATCCAGGCGTACGACCAGCCGGGCGGCTGGGTGGTGCTCGGCATCGGGGCGGGGCTGTGCCTCGTCGCGTACCGCCTCATGCTCCGGCTCGGGCGCCTGCCCGAGGAGCAGCGGGTGCTGCGGTGACGGCCACGGCGGCGACCGGGGCGCTGCTGGGCCTGCTCTGCGGGCTCGGCGTGCTCGCGGTCCTCACCCGGCTGCCGGGCCGGCGGCCGCGGCTCGCGGACCGGATCGAGCCCTACCTCGGCGAGCGCAGCGACTCCGCCCGACGCCGGGAGCTGCTCGGTGACCGGACGTCCACGCCGTTCCCCACGCTGGAGCGCCTGCTGCGGCCCTACCTCACCGACGGCGCCGCTGTGCTCGAACGGGTGCTCGGCGGGACGACGTCGGTACGGCGGCGACTCGAGCAGTCGGGGAGCTCGCGCACCGTCCAGGAGTTCCGGGTCGAGCAGCTGCTCTGGGCCGCGGCGGGCTTCGGCCTCGCCGTCGCCGGGAGCCTGCTCATGCTGGCCGGAGGGTCGGCGCGCTCCCCGCTGGTGCTCCTGATGTTCTGCGTCTCGGCGGCCGTCGGCGGGGTGCTGCTCCGGGACAACCGCCTCACCAAGGCGGTGCGCGACCGCGAGGCCCGCATGCTCGCCGAGTTCCCCACGGTCGCCGACCTGCTCGCCCTGTCGGTGGCCGCGGGCGAGGGCCCGGTGGGCGCGCTGGAGCGGGTGGCCCGCATCTCCACCGGCGAGCTGGCGCACGAGCTGCGTCGAGCGCTCGGCGACGCGCGTACCGGGTCCTCTCTGGTGCGCGCCCTCGACGGCATCGCCGAACGCACCAGCCTGCCGGCGCTCGCCCGCTTCGTCGACGGTGTCGCGGTCGCCGTCGAGCGCGGCACGCCGCTCGCCGACGTGCTGCGCGCCCAGGCGGCGGACGTCCGCGAGGCCCGCAAGCGCAACCTGCTCGAGATCGGCGGGCGCAAAGAGATTGCCATGATGATCCCGGTGGTCTTCCTCGTGCTGCCGGTGACGATCCTCTTCGCCCTCTACCCCGGCTTCCTCCAGATCAGCGCGACGGTGCCGTGAGCACCGCGCCGCCTCGCCCGACCACCCAGCCCGAGGAGAACCCGCATGACCGGCAAGCCCATGGCCCGTACGACCGACCGCTCCGCCCGCGCCGCAGCGGCGGTCCACGCGCGGCTCGGCACGCTCGCGGCGCGTGCCCGGGACGAGCGTGGCGACGTCCCGGGCTGGGTGCTCGTGACGATCATGACCGCCGGCATCGTCGCGGTGCTGTGGCAGTTCGCCGAGCCGTACCTCCGCGACGTGCTGCAGACCGCGCTGGACAGCGTCACCCGTCGCTGACCGTGGCCGGAGGCCGTCGCCGGGCGGCCGCCGAGGCCGAGGGGGGCTCGGCGGTGGCCGAGTTCACGCTCGTCTCGATCGTGCTGGTCACGCTCTTCCTGGCCATCCTCCAGATCGGCCTGGTGATCCACGTCAGGAACACGCTGGTCGCCTCGGCGGCGGAGGGGGCACGCCACGCGGCGAACGCCGACCGCAGCCTGGCCGACGGGGAGGCCCGCACCGCCCAGCTGGTGGCCGAGTCGCTGTCGCCGCGCCTGGCACGCGGGATCTCCTCGCGCTACGTCTCCAGCGGCGGGAGCCGCCTGGTCGAGGTGGAGGTGACGACGACCCTTCCCGTGTTCGGACTGCTGGGGATCGAGCGCGCGCTGACCGTACGCGGCCACGCCGTCGACGAGTCCGTCCTGTGAGCCCTGTGGTGCGCCGCGACGAGCGTGGCAGCGCGATCGTCGAGTTCCACTTCCTGGGCCTCCTGCTGCTCGTCCCTCTGGTGTACGTACTGCTGTCGGTGCTCGAGGTGCAGGCCGCCGCGTACGGCGTGACGCAGGCGGCTCGCGAGGCGGGACGGCTCTTCGTGGCCACCGGGGACGAGGCCGCCGCCCGGGCGGCGGCCGGCATCGCCCTGAGCGACCAGGGGGTGGACGAGGGGAGCGCCGGTGTCTCCTTCGCCTGCAGCGCCCGGCCCTGCTACTCGCCGGGTGCCGAGGTCACCGTCACGGTGACGTCGACCGTACGCCTGCCGTTCCTGCCGGACGTCCTCGCCGACGCGGTCAACGCGCGGATCCCCGTCTCGGCCACGCACGGCACGGTGGTCGACCGCTTCCGGGACCTCGGGTGAGCGCCGTCGGTCCGCGGCTCGACCGCGGGGACGAGCGGGGCCAGACCACGCTGATGATCATCGGCTTCGCGGTGATCGCGCTGCTCATGGTGACGGTCGTGGTCAACGCGTCGGCGGCCTTCCTGGCCCGGCGCTCGCTGTCCTCCTGGGCAGACGGTGCCGCTGTGCTGGCCGCGCAGAGTGTGGCCGAGGACGCCGTCTACACGGGCCAGGTGGGCGAGGTGCTGCCGCTGTCCCAGGCTGCGGCCCGGGAGGCGGTCGGTGGGTACGTCGCCCGGCAGGGGCTCGCGGGCCGGTTCGAGGGCTTCCGGGTGGCCGAGGTATCGGTGCGTGGCGACGGCGCGGTGACCGTGGCCTTCACCGCCCGGGTGCCGATGGTCTTCGTGAACACCGTCGCCCCCGGCAGCGCTGTCCCCGTCGTCGGCTCGGCCAGCGCCCTCGCGCCGCTCCGCTGAGCCCGGCGCCGCACGGCCGCAGAGCACGACCCGGCACTCCGCCCGCGTACCCTGGCAGGCGTGGCAGCACGTGACTTCGACGCCGAGATCGCCGGCCTGGCGCAGACCCTCGCGACCATCGAGCAGGTGCTCGACCCCGAGACGATGCGCAAGGACCTCGGCGAGCTCGAGCAGCAGGCTGCCTCGCCCGAGCTCTGGGACGACCAGGAGCGCGCCCAGCAGGTCACGACCCGCCTCAGCGCCCTGCAGGCCGATCTACGCAAGCTCGACGAGCTGCGCCGCCGCATCGACGACCTGCCCCTCCACCTCGAGCTGGCCCGGGAGGAGGGCGACGCCGACGACCTCGCCGACGTCGAGCGCGAGCTCGCCGACGTCACCCGCGCGATGGGCGACCTCGAGGTCCGCACGCTGCTCTCCGGCGAGTACGACCCGCGCGAGGCGGTCGTGACGATCCGCGCCGAGGCCGGGGGGGTCGACGCGGCCGACTTCGCCGACATGCTGATGCG
>DATHTV010000142.1:0-9154 GCA_035462845.1 Jiangellales bacterium | reverse complement strand
CACCGGGGCGATCGCCGTCCTGGTGGCCCTGGTCACCAACGGGCTGGTCACGGCCCTGCTGGTACTCGCCGGAATCATCCTGGTGCAGCAGCTCGAGGGCAACGTCTTCCAGCCCTCCGTGCTCGGCCGGATGGTTCGTATCCACCCGCTCGCGGTCGTCATCGCCGTCACCGTCGGCGCGCTCACCGCCGGGATCATCGGCGCGGTGGTGGCCGTCCCGATCGTGGCGGTCATGAACGTGGTGGGGAACTACCTTGCCGACCAGGCCTGACACCCGACCGCGCGTGGCCGCACCCGCTCCGGCGGCTGGTGCGCGCTCCGGTGGCGTGCTCGGAAGCTCGGCTGCCGACCTGGCGCTCGCGGGCGCGGTCATGGCCTGGATCAGCGTCGTGCTGCTGGCCGACGCCACGGCGGGGCTGCCGCAGCAGCGCGCGCTGGGGGTGCTCACCTGGATCGCCCTCGTCGTGGCGCTGCACCGCGAGACACTGACGGTCCGGGTGCAGACGGCGGTGGTCGTCGTCTTCGCGACGGCGGTGGAGTACACCTTCTCGCCGCTGCTCGAGGTCTACGTCTACCGCTTCGACAACGTGCCCTGGTACGTGCCGCCGGGTCACGGCCTGGTCTACCTCGCCGCCCTCGCGATCGGCCGGACCCCGCTGGCTCGCCGGCACGCGCGGGTCCTCGTCGTGGCCACCGTGGTCGTCGGCGGCGCCTGGGCGCTGCACGGCCTGCTCGCCGAGCGGACCGACGTGCTGGGCGCCTTCTGGTACCTCTGCCTGCTGGGCTTCCTGCGCTGGGGACGCTCCCCGATGCTCTACGTCGGGGCCTTCGTCGTGGTCTCGTACCTCGAGGTGCTCGGCACCGCCGTCGGGACGTGGGAGTGGCAACCGTACGACCCCACCGGCCTGGTGCCGATCGGCAACCCCCCGAGCGGCGCGGCGGGCGGCTACGGCTGGTTCGACCTCGCCGCGGTGACGCTCGCGCCGGCCGTCGTCGCCCGCTGCCAGCGGCTGCGCGGTGCGCCTCGGTGGTGATGGACGGCGGGCCCGGTACGGGGCTCAGCCGGCCGAGGCCCAGAGCCGGCTGAGCACCTCGTCGTGGAGCAGGCCGTTGGTGGCCAGCGCGTTGCCCCCGTGGACGCCGTCCCGGCCCTGGAGGTCGCTGAACCGCCCGCCCGCCTCCTGCACCACCACCGAGACCGCCGCCATGTCGTGCAGCGCCAGCTCCGGCTCCGCGGCCACGTCCACCGCTCCCTCGGCGAGCAGCACGTACGACCAGAAGTCGCCGTACGCCCGGGTACGCCAGCAGGCGCGGGCGAGGTCGAGGAACTGCTCCAGGCGACCGGACTCCTCCCACCCGCTCAACGAGGAGTACGACAGCGACGCGTGGTCCACGGAGGCGACGCCGGAGACCCGGCACCGGGTGGCACTGGTCAGGGAACGCCCGCACCAGGCCCCGCTGCCGCGCGCCGCCCACCACCGGCGGCCCAGCGCCGGCGCGCTCACCACGCCGGCCACGACCTCGTCCTCCACCATGAGGCCGATCAGCGTGGCCCACACGGGGACGCCGCGGAGGAAGCTCTTGGTGCCGTCGATCGGGTCCACGACCCATCGGCGCGGCCCGTGCCCGGTCGACCCCATCTCCTCGCCCAGCACCGCGTCCCGCGACCTGGTCCGGGACAGCGTCCGCCGCAAGGCCTCCTCCACGGCGCGGTCGGCGTCGGTGACCGGGGTGTGGTCCGGCTTGGTGTCGACCCGCAGGTCGAGCGCACGGAACCGTTCCATCGTGAGGGAGTCGGCGTCGTCGGCGAGGACGTGGGCGAGACGCAGGTCGTCGTCGTGAGGCACGCGCGAAACCTAGCGCGGTGGACGGCGCACCGAGCCCTCCCTGTGCCACGCTGACCGCGGAAGGGAGGCACCATGCCCGAGACCGTCCTGGGACTGCCAGTGCACCCGCTCGTCGTCCACGCGGTCGTCGTCCTGCTCCCGCTGTCGGCGCTGGGTGCGGTGGCGGTGGCGGCCGTGGCCCGCTGGCTGGCCCCGTACTCGCCGCTGGTCGCCCTCGGCGCCCTCGGTGGGGCGGTCACGGCGTTCGTCGCGCGGGAGACCGGCGAGCGGTTCGAGGAGACGCTGACGCTCGGTGGCGCGGCGGCGGAGAAGGTGGAGATCCACGGGCGGTTCGGGCTGTGGACCTTCGTCGCCTCGCTGCCGTTCGCCGTGCTCGCCGTGGCGACGTACCTCGTGCACCGCCGCCGCGGGCCGGACGGGGTCACTCGGGCGGTGGCGGTCCTCGCCGCCGTCGCGGGAGTCGCGGCCACGGGAGCCGCGGTGCTGGCGGGCCACAGCGGCGCCACCGCCGTGTGGAACCCCGGCGGCTGACCGGGTCACCGCCGGGTCGTCAGTCGTCGGCCTGCTTGTCCCGGCTGGACAGCAGCCGGCGGTAGGACTCGATCCGCGACGGGTCGAGCGTGCCGGCTGCGACCGCGTCGTCGAGGGCGCACTCGGGCTCGCCGGCGCCGTGCGTGCAACCGCGCGGGCAGTCGGCCGCCGCCGCGTCCAGGTCCGGGAAGGCCGTGATGAGGTGCTCCGGGCGCACGTGCGCGAGGCCGAAGGACCGGATGCCGGGCGTGTCGATGACCCAGCCGCCCTCGGGCAGGACGAGGGCGATGGCGCTGCTCGAGGTGTGGCGGCCGCGCCCGGTCACGACGTTGACCGAGCCGGTCGCCCGCCCGGCACCGGGCACCAGCGCGTTGACGAGGGTCGACGTGCCCACCCCCGAGTGCCCCACCATGACGCGGGTCCGCCCGACCAGCCGCTCGCGCAGCGGGCCGAGGTCGCGGCCGCGGCCGGCGACCACCCATGGCACGCCCAGCGGTGCGTACATCGCCACCAGGTCGTCGGGCGGCCTGAGGTCCGCCTTGGTCAGGCACAGCAGCGGCACGAGGCCCGCGTCGAAGGCGGCGACCAGGCACCGGTCGACGAGGCGCGGGCGCGGTTCGGGGTCGGCCAGGGCGGTGACGACGACGAGCTGCTCCGCGTTGGCCACGATCGCCCGTTCCACCGGGTCGGTGTCGTCCGCCGAGCGGCGCAGCAGGGTGGCGCGAGGAGCCACCCGGACGACCCGGGCCAGGCTCCCCTCGTCACCGCTGACGTCGCCGACGAGCGAGACCCGGTCACCCACGACCACGCTCTGGCGGCCGAGCTCCCTCGCCTTCATGGCCATGACCTGGCGGGCGGGCCCGTCCTCCTCGACGAGGCAGGTGTAGCGACCGCGGTCGACCGTGAGGACCCGGCCGCTCACCGCGTCGTCGTGCGCGGGGCGCTGCTTGGAGCGTGGGCGGGTGCCGCGACCCGGGCGCACGCGGACGTCGGACTCGTCCAGCGGCCGCCCGCCCCGGCGCCGGGTCATGCAGCCACGCCGCCGGCGAGCAGGTCCCGCCACCGGCCGACGAAGTCCGGCATGGTCTTGCGGGTCGTCGCCACGTCCTCGACGAGCACGCCGGGGACCGCCAGGCCCAGCACGGCGCCGGCGTGGGCCATCCGGTGGTCCCCGTAGGTGTGGAAGGTCCCGCCGTGCAGCGGTCGCGGGGAGACGGTCAGGCCGTCCGGCGTCTCCACGACGTCGCCGCCCAGCGCGGTGACCTCCCGGGCCAGTGCGGCGAGCCGGTCCGTCTCGTGGCCACGCAGGTGACCGATGCCGCGCAGTCGCGACGGCCCGTCGGCCAGCGCGGTCAGGGCGAGGAGTACGGGGGCCAGCTCCCCGACGTCGTGCAGGTCGAGGTCCGCCGCGGCCACGCCGGCGCCGCCCTCGACCGTGAGGCCCGTCCCGTCCAGGGTGCAGCGACCACCGAGTCGGGTGAGCAGGTCCCGCAGCGCGTCGCCCGCCTGGGTGGTGCGCGCCGGCCAGTCCCGGACGTGGACGCGACCGCCGGTGACGAGCGCCGCGGCGAGGAAGGGGGCGGCGTTGGAGAGGTCCGGCTCCACCGCCGTGTCGAGGCCCTGCACCGGGCCGGGGTGGACCACCCACCTGTCGGCGGTCGAGTCGTCGACCTCCACGCCGCGCTCGCGCAGCATCTGCACCGTCATCGCCAGGTGCGGGGCGGACGGGACGGGCGGACCGACGTGCCGCACGTCCAGCCCGTAGTCGTATCGCGCGCCCGCGAGCAGGAGCGCGGAGACGAACTGGCTCGAGGCCGAGGCGTCCAGGGTGACCTCGCCCCCCCGCACGGACCCTGTCCCGTGCAGCGTGACCGGCAGCCGTCCCCGGCCGCCGTCGTCGACGACCACCCCCAGCGTGCGCAGGGCCGCGAGCAACGCGCTCATGGGGCGCTCGCGGGCCCGGGCGTCCCCGTCCATCCGTACGGGGCCGTGGGCCAGGGCGGCGACCGGTGGGACGAAGCGCATCACGGTGCCCGCGAGGCCGCAGTCGATGTCCGCGGGTCCGCGCAGCGGCGCGGGCGAGACGACCCAGTCGGCTCCCTCGTCGTCGACCCCGACGCCGAGCGCCCGCAGCGCCCCCGCCATGAGCTCGGTGTCCCGGGCCCGCAGCGGTGACCCGATCCGCGAGGGCTCCTCGGCCACCGCAGCGAGCAGCAGCGCGCGGTTCGTGACCGACTTCGACCCGGGCAGCACCAGCCGGGCGTGGACGGGCCCCGCCGCGTACGGGGCCGGCCAGAGCTCTGCGGTCACCCGGCGAGGGTACGGGGACGCGTGCCCGGCGGTGAGCAGCCCGTGCCGGTCGGCGACCGGGTCAGTGCATCAGCGAGCTGGCCTGGCGGCCGACCTCCGCCCGCGCCGTGCGGGTGGCCAGGCGTGCCTCCCGTCGCGCGGTCCGCGCGGCACGGCGGGCGTCCTTGGCGGCGCGCCGGGCCCGCCACGGGATCCCCGGCCGGCCCTCGGTGTCCACCGCGGCGATGAGCAGCCCGCCGCAGAGCGCCACGCCGGCGAGGAACTCGCGCCGCTCGCGGCGCCGCTCCTCGACGTCGTTGACCTCCCAGAAGCGGTGCTGGGCCGCGGTGCTCGCGGCCTCCGACGCCGCCAGCAGGGTGGCGGCCAGCCGCGGGGCACGCCCGGACGCGAGGGCGAGGCCCGCGCCGAGCTGGACGGCACCGTTGATCCGGACCAGAGTCCTCGTCTCGGTCGGTGCCTGGGGGACGTACCGCTCGAGCAGCGGCACCAGCCGGTCGGCCACCGGCTTGGCGCGAGTGGCCCGGTCCTCCGGGTCACGCACAGCGCGGGCACCCTCCACGACGAACACGGAGGCGAGCATCGGACGGGCGAGCAGACGGACCAGGCTCATGGTCCCTGCTTACCACGCCCTGCCCGGGACCAACCCCCCCGCTCGCCGGCGTCGTCCACGCTGCCGGTGGACGACTGCGGGCGCCGACCCGTCGGCCGGGCGTGGCAGGCTGACGAGGATGTGCGGGAGGTACGCGTCGAGCCGCAGCCCCGAGGACCTGGCCGAGGAGTTCGAGGTCGACCGAGTCGACGTGCGCGAGCGGCTGGAGCCGGACTGGAACGTCGCCCCCACGAAACCGGTCCCGGCCGTGTTCGAGCGCCGGGACCGCGCGACCGGGGCGGTCGCCCGCCGGCTCGCCGTCGTCCGGTGGGGCCTGGTCCCGTCGTGGGCGAAGGACGTCCGCATCGGCAGCCGCCTGATCAACGCCCGGGTCGAGACGGTCCACGAGAAGCCCGCGTTCCGCCGGGCCTTCGCCGCCCGGCGCTGCCTGCTCCCGGCCGACGGCTATTACGAGTGGTACGGCGAGGTGCGTGGCCGCAAGCAGCCGTTCTTCATCCGGCCCCGGGACGGCGGCGTGCTCGCCATGGCCGGGCTCTACGAGATCTGGCGGGACCCGGCCGTCCCCGACGACGACGACCCGGCCGCGTTCGTGTGGTCCTCGACGGTGCTCACCACCACCGCCGAGGACGCGCTGGGCCACCTGCACGACCGGATGCCGATGACCGTCGAGCGCGACCACTGGGCGCAGTGGCTCGACCCCGCCGCCGGCGCGAACCCCGATGCGCTGCGTGGCCTGCTCGTCCCGGCCGCGCCGGGACGGCTCGAGGCGTTCCCCGTCGCCACGCTGGTCAACGACGTCCGGGTCAACGGTCCCGAGCTGGTCGAGCCGCTGCCCGCCGAGCCGGAGGGTGACGCGCGGCCGGACTCCGGCTCGGACGCGGTGCCGGGGTCCGGGTCGGCAAAGGACCTGCTCTTCTAGCGGCCACCCGTCTACCGTTGCTCTCCGTGACCGAGCAGCGGGAGGTACCCACCCCGCTCGGCCCCGCCCGGCTGCTGGTCGACCGCGCGGTACGAGCCCGACGGACCCTCGTGCTGGGCCACGGCGCCGGCGGGGGAGCGACGGCGGCGGACCTCGTCGCGCTGGCGCAGGTGCTGCCGCCGAGGACCGGGACCACCGTCGTCCGGGTGGAGCAGCCGTGGCGGGTCGCGGGCCGCCGGCTCGCGCCGGCCCCGCCGCGGCTGGACGAGGCCTGGCAGGCGGTGGTCCCGCAGATCGAGGTCGTGGGCCCACTCGTCGTCGGCGGCCGCAGCGCCGGTGCGAGGGTGGCCTGCCGCACCGCGACCGGGGTCGGCGCCGCAGCGGTGCTGGCCCTCGCCTTCCCGTTGCACCCCCCCGGCCGGCCCGAGCGCTCGCGGCTGGCGGAGCTCGCCGGGGCCGGGGTCCCGGTGCTCGTGGTCCAGGGGGAACGTGACGCGTTCGGCCGTCCCGCCGAGTTCCCACCCGGCCCGTACCAGGTGGTGACGGTCCCGGCGTCCGACCACTCGTTCGCGGTGCCGAGGTCGGCGCCGCTGAGCCGGGCCGAGGTGCTGGAGACGCTCGTCGACCAGGTGGCCACCTGGCTTCGCGGCCTGCGGGAATGACGGCCGGACGTGCCGGCGTTCTCCCCGTCGGACCACTGCCCAGCCCCGAGGAGGGTGCCATCGTGCTCGCCCAGCGTGCCGCGAGGCGGACCGTCGGCGCCGAGGTCCTCGGCTGGCCGGCCTGGACGCCCGGACGCGACGAGGACCCCGCGCGGCTATCCTCGCGAGCGATGAGCGACACCGAGGAGACACCGGAGCAGCGCGCCGAGCGCTTCCAGCGCGACGCCCTGCCGTTCCTCGACCAGCTCTACTCCGCGGCGTTGCGGATGACGCGCAACCCCACCGATGCGGAGGACCTCGTCCAGGAGACCTTCGCCAAGGCGTTCGCGTCGTTCCACCAGTTCCGCGAGGGCACCAACCTCAAGGCCTGGCTCTACCGGATCCTCACCAACACCTTCATCAACTCCTACCGCAAGGCGCAGCGGCAGCCGCAGCAGTCCGCGTCGGAGGAGGTCGAGGACTGGCAGATGGCCCGGGCCGAGGCCCACACCTCGTCCGGGCTGAAGTCGGCGGAGGCCGAGGCGCTGGAGCACCTGCCGGACTCCGACGTCAAGGACGCCCTCCAGCAGATCCCCGAGGACTTCCGGATCGCGGTCTACCTCGCGGACGTCGAGGGCTTCGCCTACAAGGAGATCGCAGAGATCATGGGGACTCCCATCGGGACCGTGATGTCCCGGCTGCACCGGGGTCGGCGCCAGCTCCGCGGTCTGCTGGAGGACTACGCGCGGGAGCGCGGGCTCGCCCCCGTCGCGGGTGGGGAGGGGGACGCATGAGCTGCGGACAGCCCCACGAGGTGGACTGCGTCGAGGTCCTGGACCGGATCTACGTCTTCATCGACGACGAGATCGACGGCAGCGGCGAGGGGTCGCTCACCTCCACCCAGATCGAGCGGCACCTGCACGAGTGCGCGCCGTGCCTGCGCAAGTTCGACCTGGAGCGGGTGGTCAAGGACCTGGTCGCGCGGTCCTGCCGCGACGAGCACGCCCCCGAGGCGCTGCGGGCCAAGGTGCTCACTCGCATCCAGCAGGTGCGGGTCGAGATCACCGAGGCCTGACCCGTCTCGACGAGACGCCCGCGACCCCGGCCTCCGGCCGGGGTCGCGGGCGTTGCGCCAGGAAGTCGGCGTCGCGCCGGCTCAGGCGTTGGGGCGCTTGCCGTGGTTGCTCTTGCTGCGCTTGCGCGCCTTGCGCTTGCGGGCTCGCCTGCCCATGCGGGGCTCCTTCTGGTCCGGCTGCTGGTCACGTCCGCGCGGAGAGCCGCTCCGCGCCTTCGGGGATCCTCTCATGGCGGTCGGGGACCGCCGGCGGCCCGGCCATGGCCGTGGTCAGCAGCAGCCCCAGCCCGGCCGCGAGCACGACCTGGCCCGGGCTCACCGTCTCCGGCCGGGGCGGGAAGGCCACCGGCACCCACTCCCCGAGCCAGGCGGTCCCGCCGGCCCAGCCGACCCGGCCGGCCGCGTCCAGCACCACGCCGACAGCGGCCAGGGCGACGCCGTGCACGCGGCGGTTGACCCACCCGAAGAGCGCGAGGAAGCCCACCGCGACCCCGGTGAGCAGCGGCAGCAGGGGCTCCCACACGGAGGCGCCCACGACTCCCAGCACCCGCGCGGCGAGCGCGTTGCCGACCAGGCGCCCCCGCCGCAGCCGCAGCGAGGTCACGTGGGCGAGGCGACCGCCCCGCGCGTACCCGACCAGCAGCCCGCCGGCCAGCGCGATGATCACGAGGGTCACGCCTCCATGCTCTCCCCGCGGCCGCCCCCGGCGCGCGCGCCACGCCCGTGGGCCGGCTCGGGTCGTGGTGGAATCGGCGCTCACTCCGGCGAGGGAAGGAGAGGGCGTGCCGCAGCAGGGTCAGGGGCCGGCGGGCGTGCGGACCGGTGCCGTCGGCGCGGTGTCGCACCTGGTCGCCGACGAGGACACCGCGGCTGCCGTCGGGTCGGGTGACGTCCCGGTGCTCGCGACGCCGCGGCTGCTCGCGCTGGCCGAGGCCGCCACCGTCGCAGCCCTCGCGGGGGCGTTGCGACCGGGCCAGACGTCGGTGGGGACGAGGGTCGAGCTGCAGCACCTGCTCCCCAGCCCGGTGGGCACCCGGGTCGACGTCCGGGCGGTGGTCCGCGCCGTGGACGGTCGCCTGGTGTCCTTCGAGGTGACGGCCGAGCACCCGCACCCGGACGGCCGGGTCGTCGGGCACGGGCGGGTGACCCGGGTCGTCGTCGAGCGGGACCGCTTCCTCGCCCGCGCGGCCCAGGACACCGGTGTGCAGGACGCCGGTGCGC
>DATHTV010000141.1:0-8086 GCA_035462845.1 Jiangellales bacterium | reverse complement strand
AGTCCCTGACCTGCACGGGCGGCCCGCCGCCGGCGCTCACCTCAGCCGGTCCGTGCGGAGCTCGGGTGCAGGCGTCCGGCGACGATGATGGTCATGCCCTCGATCAGGATCTGGATGCCCAGCAGGATTCCGAGGAGGGTGGGAGCCGCAGCGCTCAGGTTGAAGAGCACGACGAGGCCCAGCAGGACCGACAGGATTCCGGAGACCATCAGCAGGGCCCGGGCCTGCGGCACCTGTGCCGAGGCGAACAACCGCGTCAGGCCCACGGCCAGGAACAGCGAGCCGGCCAGCAGCGTGAGGCCGGCGGCGCCCGCCAGGGGATCGCGCACGATGAACACGCCCAGCACGATGAGCACGGCCCCGCCGAGTGCGGCGGACCAGGAGACACCCGTCGCACGACGGGCGAACGCGCCCACCAGGGACACCACGCCCGCCCCGATCGCGAACCATCCCAGGAACAGGACGGACAGAATCGTCGCGAGCACCGCGTTGCCCAGCACGAACAACCCGGCCAGCAGCAGCAGGGCTCCCAGCACCACGTCCCAGCCGGTCCTGGTTCGTTCGAGAACCGTCATCTCTCGCTCCTACCCTCGTCGGTGGCGCCACCGTGTCCGGTCCCCACGCGCCTGACACGGGCCCCAGGTCCCGACCGCGGGAGGGCCAACGGTCCACCCCGCTCCCGTGCGGTCAGCGAGCGGTGGCCCGGGCGCGCCCCGCGAGGTGGTTCGCCTCGGCGGACGCCCCGACCCGGGTGAAGAGGTCCTGGCCCACGCGGGTCGAGCACCACCCGGTGTGCTCCGAGCCCTCGGCGGTCAGCAGCCACGTGGCGTGCACCAGATCGGCGTCGGGGTCGTAGCGTCCGCACCACGTGGTGACGGAGTGGTGGTTGCCCGACGCGTTGTCCCACACCACCACCCACCCCACGGCGGCGTGCGCATCCGCCGGTGGCGCCGCGTCGAAGCGCCCGGTGAGGGCGTACCGGCCGGCGACCGGGCCGACGGCCGACTCGTAGCTCCCGCTCAGCACGCCGTCCGGCGTCGCGATCAGGGTCATGGTGGCCCCGAGTGCGTTCCGACAGGTGCCTTCCGGTCCCATGTGCTCCTCCTCGTCCGGTAGCTGACCACCGGTCACCGCGCGCGGTCGGTCTCCGGCGCCGGGCCGACGGCGATCGGCGACTGCGCGGGCCGAGGGGCCGGACGCGGCGCCCGGTCCGGCTCCGGCGCCCGGGCGAGGACGCGCTGGATCCACCAGCCGGCGGCCGCGTAGAAGGCACCCGCGGCGATCAGGACGGCGCCCACGCGCAGGCCGGTCCGGCGCACCGGGTCCGCCACGCCGGCGTCGACACCCGCGACGATCAGCAGGACACCGGTCGTCACGAGGGCGACGAGGGTGACGACGAGGACGACGAACGACCCCGCCGCGGTCCGCTGCCCACGCACCGCCGGGTCGCGGCCGAAGCGGAGCAGGGCCCACGAGCCGACCGGCACCACCAGCAAGGCCAGCGCGACCACCAGCAGGCTGTCCATGGGCTCCTCCTCGCGGGTGCGGGGGCAGCCTGCCGTGGGCGGCGGCCCCACGACCGGGCCGAACGGGCCGCGCGGAGGGGACCTCGGTCGTCCCCGTGGGACCCGCCCGGGTACGCGAACCGGGTCGTCGGCACCTGGTCGCGGATCCGGGTCGCGCCGACCGTGCAGGGATGGGCGACACGATCCCGATGGCGGCCGAGGACGGCCTGTGGCTCCGGCTGGACCGTCCGACCAACGCGCTCGGGATCGTCTCGGTGCTGTGGACGGCGACACCGGTCGAGCCCGCCGACCTGCGCCGGCTGCTCACCGAGCGCGTCGTCGACCGCCACCCCGTCTTCCGGTGCCGCCCCGTGCTCGACGGCGGGTGGCTGCCCGGGGGATCGTGGGAGGAGGACCCCGACTTCGACCTCGACCGCCACGTCCGCGTGGAGTCCCTGGCCCCGGGCCGGCCGGACAGGGTCCTGCAGGAGCGGGTGGGAGGGTTGCGCAGCACCCCGCTCGACCTGTCGCGACCGCCGTGGACCGTCCACCTCCTGCAGGGGTACGGCAGAGGCAGCGCGATCGTGGTGCGCACCCACCACGCCCTGGCCGACGGCGTGCGGATGATCCGGCTGCTGCTCGCCCTGCTCGACCCGATCGCCGGCGAGCCCACCGATGCCCGGCCCGTGGCCACGCACGGCGTGGACGCCGTCCTGCCGGCCGTGCTCGACGCCCTGCGGCACCCCTGGCACGCCGTCGGTACCGGCCTGCGGCTGGCGGTGTCGGCGCTCAACACCGCGGTCGACGTCGTCGAGCTGCTGGGCTGGGTGAACCCGCGGACGGCGTGGTCGGGGCCGCCCGGAGCGACCAAGACCGCGGCCTGGAGCGGGGAGATCCCCCTCGAGCTGCTCGCCGACCTGGCCCACCGGGACGGGGGCACGGTCAACGACGCCTGCCTCGCCCTGCTCGGTGGCGCCGTCGGGCGCGCCCACCGGTCGGAGCGCAACGGCGCCACCCCGTCCGACCTGGCCTGGATGGTGCCGGTCAACCTCGATCCCCTCGAGGCCGGGCCCCCCGAGCGACTCGGCAACCACTTCGCGCTCGTCCTCGTGGTCCTGCCGCTCCGGGGTCCGTTCCGGGCCCGGCTGGCCGAGGTCCACGCCCGCGTCGAGCGCATCCGGCACAGCTGGGAACCGGCCCTGACCCACGGGCTCCAGCAGCTCCTCGGACGGGCACCCGAGCCGGTCGCGAGCACGATGAGCGACCTCCTCGCCAACAAGGCCGTCGGCGTCGTCACCAACGTGCCCGGCCCCCGCACGCGGATGGCCCTGGCCGGCGCGGAGGTCACCGGCATCGTCGGCTGGGCGCCGTGCAGCGCCGACCAGGTGCTCACCGCCTGCATCGTCAGCTACGCCGGCGGGGTCCGGATCGGCTTCGGCGCCGACCGCTGCCGGGTCGGGGACGCCCGGGTGCTGGTCGGTGCGCTCGGCGAGGAGCTGGCCGCCGCCGTCCGGGAGCACGAGGCCGCGTTCCCCCGGCGGGCGCGGTGAACGCCGTCGCGATGAGCCCGCTGGACGCCGCGTTCCTGGAGCTCGAGGACGCCGAGCCCGAGGTCTCGATGGCCATCGCCGCGATCGCGGTCTTCGCGGGACCGGCCCCCGGCGCCGACGAGTTCGCGGCGCACCTCGCGGGGCGGATCCCGCTCCTCCCCCGCTACCGGCAGAAGGTCCGCCGGGTGCCGCTCGACCTGGCCGCACCCGTCTGGGTCGACGACCCGCACTTCGCCCTCGGGCGCCACCTGGTCCGCGTCGCCCTGCCCGCGCCGGGCGGCGACGCCGAACTGACCGGGTTGATGGGGCGCGTGATGGCCACGCGCCTGGACCGCGACCGGCCGCTCTGGCGCTACTGGCTCGTCGAGGGCCTATCCGGCGGGCGATGGGCGCTGATCTCCCAGGTCCACCACTGCATGGTCGACGGCGTGGCCGGCACGGACCTCTTCCGGATCGTCCTCGACCCCGGGCCCGTGCCCCGGCCACCGGCTCCCGCGGCACCGCCGCCGGAGCGGGAACCGTCAGCCGCCGAGCTCCTCCTGCACGGCGTGCGGGATCTGCTCGGGCTGCCGATGGCGGCCGTGCGGGGCGCCGGCGCCCTGCTGGCCCGTCCGCGCGAGGGCTGGGAACGGCTCGCCGCGCTGGTCGGGGGCGGCGGCGCCCTGCTGGGGAGCTCGTGGCCGGCGGGGGCGTCGTCGCTCACCGGGCCCCGTCACCGAGCCCGTCACTTCGCCGTGGCCCGCGGTCGGGTCGCCGACGTCCGGGGGATCCGACACCGCCACGGCGGCACCTTCAACGACGTGGTGCTCGCCGCGGTCACCGCCGGGTTCCGCGCGCTGCTCCTCGCCCGCGGCGAGGAACCGGCGCCCGACCTCGTCCGCACCCTCGTCCCGGTCTCGGTGCGGGTCCACGGGGACGAGGCCTCCGGCGGCAACGAGGTCTCGCTGCTGCTGCCGCGGCTGCCCGTCCACATCGCCGATCCCCGTGAACGACTCGCACGGACCGTCGCCGAGCTGGAGGGGTGCAAGAGCGCGCACGAGGCCGAGGCCGGCGTGCTGCTGACCGAGCTGGCGCGTTACGGGCCCTACCCGCTCGTGGCCCGGTGGGTGCGGTGGGCCTCCCGAACCGACCAGCGCGCCGTCGTGACGGTGACGACCGACGTGCCGGGTCCGCGGGAGACGCTCTACGGGCTCGGCCGCGAGCTCCTCGAGATCCTCCCCTACGTCCCGATCGGCAGCACCGCCCGGATCGGGGTGTCGATCATGAGTTACCGCGACACGCTGGCCGTCGGCCTCACCGCCGACGAGTCGGTGGACGACCTCGACGTGCTCGCCCGCGGCATCGAGGCGGAGCTGTCCGTGCTCTCCGCGCTCGCGGCCGGCGGCGCGTGAGGGCCGCGCGGCGTCAGGCGCGCTCGTCCTCGTGGACCTTGTTGACGAGGACGGCCGCCTGGACACGACGCTGCATCCCCAGCTTCGCCAGCAGGGCCGACACGTAGTTCTTCACCGTCTTCTCCGCCAGGAACATCCGCGCACCGATCTCGCGATTGGTGAGCCCCTCCCCGATGTAGCCCAGCACCTCCCGCTCCTTGGCCGTCAGCTCCGCCAACGGATCCGGCGCCTCGCTGCGGGCCCGGAACCGGTTCATCAGCGCCGACGCCGCCCGGCCGTCGAGCAACGACCGCCCCGCTCCCACCTCCCGCACGGCGTTCACGATGTCGTTGCCCCGCACATCCTTGATCACGTAGCCCGACGCCCCCGCCAGCACCGCGTCGAACATCGCCTGCTCGTCGGTGAACGAGGTCAGCATGAGGCACGCCAGCTCCGGCATCCGGGACCGCAGCTCCCGGCACAGCTCGATCCCGGTGCCGTCCGGCAGCCGCACGTCGAGCACCGCCACCTGCGGGCGCAACGCCGGGATCCGCGCCAGCGCCTCCGCCACCGACCCGGCACCCCCCACCACCTCGAGGTCGTCCTGGGCATCGAGCAGGTCCGCCACCCCCCGCCGCACCACCTCGTGATCATCCACCAGGAACACCGTGGTCACGGCACACTCCCATCGACGGGGTCGAGGTCCACGCCCCCAGCATCGTGCCCCACCGGGCGCGACGGGGAGGGCCGAACGTCCTGACGATCACAGGCCCGTCGCCGACGGGTCCGGTGGCCCGGCCGGGATCACGCGCACCGGGCACGGGGCGTGCAGCACGCAGGCCCACCCGACGGACCCGAGCAGTGCGCTGGCCGCCGCACCCCGGCCGCGGTGCCCGACCACCAGCTCGTCGGCACCGCGTGCCGCGTCGCCCAGGAGCTCGCCGGCGTCGCCCGGGACGGCCTCCACGTCGATCTCGGGGCGGCGGCGGTGTTCCCCGCCCAGCTCGTAGGCGACGTCGGTGACCATGCCGCGGACGGCGTGGAGCAGTTCGGTCTCGAGCTCCCGGCGGCTCGGGAGCGGCGCCCCCGGGACCGGCCCGAGGCGCCACTCGGGCGGCTCGTACACCGCGATCACCCGCAGGCGGGCCCCGCGGGAGGACGCGGACCGCATGGCCTCGGCCAGGGCGGCGCGGGAGCCGGGCGACCCGTCGACCCCCACCACCACGGTCGGCCGGTGTTCCTCTCCCAGCGGTGTCCGGGCCTCGTCCGCCCTCGTCGTCATGGCGCTCCTCGTGTCGTCCCGGCTCGTGGCTCCCGCCCCGACGATCGCGCCGCGACGTCTCCGGTCCCAGGGCCGAACGGCCCGTCCGGCGGCTCGATGCGCCCGACCGCACGGGCCCACCGGGGCCCGGACCCGGGCTGTTCGCCCCTGTCGGCCCTCCGCGGACGCGCACACCGTCGGGTCATGAACGGCAGTCGGTGGCTCCGGAGCGTGCTCGGCGGTCTGTTGGTGGTCCTGCTCGCAGTGTCCGGGGCCGCCGCCTGCGGGGTGCCCGCACCCCCGCCCCCCGCCCCCGGTTCGCCCATGGGCGGCGGACCCGGACCGATGGGGGGAGGCCCCGCCCTCGACGAGGCGGGCTATCTCGCCGAGATGATCCCCCACCACCAGGAGGCCGTCGCCGCGGCGACACAGCTCGCACGCTCCCCACGGCCCGAGATGCGGTCACTGGGCGAGCGGATCGTGACGACCCAGAGCGCCGAGATCCAGCAGATGGCCGGTTGGCTGGCCACCTGGTACCCCCAGCAGCCGCCGGCGGTGTACGACCCGATGATGCGCGACCTCTCGACGCTGACCGGCGACGACCTCGACCGGGCGTTCCTCACCGACATGATCCCCCACCACATGGAGGCGGTGATGATGTCCCAACGCCTCCTGGTCACCGGCTCGGCCGTCCACCCCGAGGTCGCGGCGTTCGCCGGCACCGTCCGCGACACCCAGCGGGACGAGATCGTCCTGATGCGCGGCTGGCTGACCAGCTGGTTCCCGGGCGCCGCCGGCCCCGGCGGGATGGGTCCCGGCGGCATGCACGGGCCTGGTGGGTGGCCGCGGTAGGAGGGGCCCACCCGCGCGGCCCCTCCGCGGCGCCTCAGCGCTTCGCCGGCTTCTTCTTCGGCAGGTAGAGGTCGGTGAGGGTGCCCTCGAAGGCCTCGGCGGCCATGCCGACCGTCTCCGACAGCGTCGGGTGGGGGTGGATCGTCAGACCGATGTCCGCGGCGTCGGCCCCCATCTCGATGGCCAGCCCCGCCTCGGCGATGAGGTCGCCCGCCGCGGGACCGACGATCCCGGCGCCGATGATGCGGTCGGTCTCGGTGTCGAAGAGGACCTTGGTCGAGCCCTCCGAGCGCCCGAGCGTCAGCGATCGTCCGGAGGCGGCCCACGGGAACGTGCCGGTGCCGTAGGACAGCCCCCGGGCCTTCGCCTCGTTCTCGGTGACCCCGACCCAGGCGACCTCGGGGTCGGTGTAGGCGACCGACGGGATGGCGCGGGCGTCGAAGGCGCTCTTCTTCCCGGCGGCGACCTCGGCGGCGACCTTGCCCTCGTGCACGGCCTTGTGGGCGAGCATCGGCTGGCCGACGACGTCGCCGATGGCGAAGACATGCCCCACGTTCGTCCGCATCTGGTGATCCACGCCGACGAAGCCGCGCTCGTCCACCGAGACCCCCGCCGCGTCCAGGCCGAGGGCGGCGCCGTTCGGCCGGCGCCCCACCGCGACGAGGACGGCGTCGAACGTGTCGGACCCGGGCGCGTCCTTCCCCTCGAACGACACGACGAGGCCCTCGTCCGTCGCCTCGACGCCCGTGACCTTGGTCGAGAGGTACACGTTCTCGTAGCGCCCGCCGATATGCTGGGCGAGCGGCTTGACCAGGTCCTTGTCCGCGCCCGGGATGATCTGGTCCATCAGTTCGACGACGGTGATGCTCGAGCCGAGCTCCGCGTAGACCGTCGCCATCTCGAGGCCGATGATGCCGCCGCCCAGCACGAGCAGGCGTCCGGGCACGTCCGCGATCTCCAGGGCCGACGTCGAGTCCAGCACCCGTGGGTCGTCGTGGGGCACGAAGGGCAGGCGGACCGGCTCCGAGCCGGCGGCCACGACGACCTGGTCGAAGCCGACCACGGTGGTCCCGCCGTCGGGCTCGGTGACCTCGAGGCGGTGCGGCGAGAGGAAGCGGCCCTGCCCGACGATCGTCGAGACCTTGCGCTGCTTCGCGAGCCCGGCCAGTCCCCCGGTCAGGCGGCCGACGACGCCGTCCTTCCACTTGCGCAGCGCGTCCAGGTCGATCTCGGGCGCGGCGAACCGCACCCCGTGCTCGCTCATCTCCTTGGTCTCGGCGATGACCTTGGCCGCGTGCAGCAGGGCCTTCGACGGGATGCAGCCCACGTTGAGGCAGACCCCACCGAGGGCGTCGCGGGCGTCCACGACCAGTACCTCGAGCCCGAGGTCCGCCGCCCGGAACGCCGCGGTGTAGCCGCCGGGTCCGGCGCCGAGCACGACCAGCCCGACGTGCCGGTCCTCCGATCCGTCGGGCGAGGCCGCCGGCGCGTCCAGCGGGCGGGACGGGACCCGCTCGGAGGCTCCGGTCTTGGCCACCGGCGCCGGGG
>DATHTV010000140.1:0-14892 GCA_035462845.1 Jiangellales bacterium | reverse complement strand
CGCCGACGCCGCTGACCCCGCCTTCCGCTGCGCGCCGCGCCTCCCAAATGATCACGGCATCCGCGTGATTGGGGGCGAAGCGCGGTGCATTCACCCTGCTCGACACCCACTGACCTAGGTGACGTGATCGATGGGGACGGCCCCGGCCGGTGCGGGTGCACCGGGCCGGGGCCTCCGGTCGTACGGGTCGTGCATGCCGTACGAGTCGTGCGTGCCGTACGGGTCATGCGTGCCGTACGGGTCGTGCCCTGCGGTGCGGGTTGTGCTCAGGTGCCTGTGATCAGGCGGCCACGTCGTGAGTGTGGCCGACCGCGGCGCGCTCGGCCTTCTTGGCCTGGCCCGGGGCGTCGCAGCTCTTGCCGGCGCAGCCGGACTTGCCGGGCGCCGTCTTGCCGTTGATCGCCGAGGTGTCGAAGGCAAGGGTGATCGTGGCGTGCGCGATCGCCTTGCTCATGATCTCCAGCGCCTCGATGTCGACGTTGGTGATGTCGTCCTCGGGGGTGTGGTAGTTCGGGTCGTAGATGACACCCTCCTGGCCACCGAAGAGCTCCACCTGCTCGGCGGTCTTCACGCCGTCGGCGCCGGTGAACAGACCCGAGGCCGGGACGCCGGCCAGGATGAACGCCTGGTAGTCCGAGCGGCCCGAGAACTCGGTGTCCACCCACGGCTGGCCGATCGAGTCGAAGTAGTCGGTGAAGACGTCCTCGGTCTCGGGCGAGCCCGCCGGCACGGGCACCGGCGCGGTGTACGTCGACTGGTCCGCGTCGTACACGCCGATGATGTAGTTCGGCGACGCGATCATGTCGAAGTTCAGGTACGTGGCGATGTTGCCCAGCTCGGCGTCGCTGAGGCTGTCGACGTACTCGTACGAGCCGATCAGGCCCAGCTCCTCGGCACCCCACCAGGCGAAGCGCACGGTGTTGTTGAGTTGCTTGACCTTGGCCAGCTGGATCGCGACCTCGAGGATGCCGGCGGAGCCGGAGCCGTTGTCGTTGATCCCGGCGCCTTCGGTGACCGTGTCCAGGTGCGCGCCGAGCATGACGACGTTGTCGTCCCGGCCGGCCTCGGTCTCCGCGATGATGTTCCAGGTGGTGCGGTTCTCGCTGATGGTCTCGGTCGCGATCCGCACCGTCGTGCCCTGCAGCGCCACGCCGAGCGCGGTGGAGACGCCGACCACGGGGATGCCGACCGGCGCGCCCAGGGTGCCTGCGAAGACGTCCGTGGCGCCGGCGGCGCCGGAGTTGAAGATGATCGCACCGGACGCGCCTGCGGCCTCGGCGTTGGCGGCCTTCTGGCCGAACGCGCAGCTGCCGCGCTGCATCAGGGCTATCTCGCCAACGGGGAAGCCGTTGAAGTCCGCTGCCTCGCAGCCGGAGGTGTTGGCTGCGCCGGCGCCCAGGTCGATGTCCACGGCGACGGCCTGCCCCACGGCTTCACCCGAGCCGGAGTAGGTCATCGTGATGAAGTCGGTCTGCTCCACGTAAGTAGTGGGCGTCGGAGCCAGCTGCTCGAACTCGGTGGGGGAGAGCTCCTCGTAGAACGGGAACTCGAACTCCTGCCACTCGACCTCGTAGCCGACCGCCTCGAGCTGATCGGTGACGTACTGGGCGCTGGCCTCGTAGCCGGGGAGCCCCGACGCGCGGTTGCCGCCGTGCTCGTCGGCGATCTCCTGGAAGGCCTCCAGGTGACGATAGACGCCGTCGGCCGTCACGCTGTCCGTGAACTTGGCGATCGTGTTGGCGAACTTGGGCTTGGGGTTGCCCTGGCCCTGCGCGGCAGCCGGCGCGGTGAGCGCGCTGCCTCCGGCCAGAGCCAGCGCCGCGGTGGCGGCGACGACCCCGTACCTGCGTGCGTGTCGCATGCAGTCGGTCCTCTCGACGTGGGGGTGCGGCCGGGGACCCCTCCCGGGCGCAGATGGGTAGCAAACGTCACAAACCATGACATGTGACGGCCGTCTCCCACAAGTGCACGGCCTCGTCACACCGGATCCGGAGCGCTCAGAGGCTCCCGGAGTCCTCGCCACGACAGGGCCATCACGCCGTCGGCGCCGGACCGCGACGTGGACCCGGCGCCGAGAGAAGTGGCGGAGGATGCGGGATTCGAACCCGCGAGGGGTTGCCCCCAACACGCTTTCCAAGCGTGCGCCCTAGGCCACTAGGCGAATCCTCCGCGGCCGAGGGTACTTGAGCGCTCGGCGTGGCCCGTACACTGGTCCGCGACCCCCGTGCGGCGGCATCCCGCTGAACCCCCCCAGGGCCGGAAGGCAGCAAGGGCAGGTGGGCTCTACCGGGTGCGCGGGGGTCCCTTCATGTCCAGATGTCGGTCGCGCAGCGAGGCCCGGCGAGGCCGGTTCGAGTCGTCGACCGTGGGGTGCCCGGTTGTCCACGGCGGCTCGTCCGGGCGGCCCGGGCTGTCCCCGGTCGGAGCTAGGGTGCGGTGCGTGTCGCTCGCCCTCTACCGCACCTACCGGCCCGGCCGCTTCGCCGACCTGGTCGGCCAGGAGCACGTGACCGGCCCGCTGACGCGGGCCCTGGAGAACGACCGCGTCCACCACGCGTACCTCTTCTCCGGCCCTCGCGGCTGCGGCAAGACCTCGCGCGCGCGCATCCTGGCCCGGTCGCTCAACTGCGACCGGGGCCCCACGCCCGAGCCGTGCGGGGAGTGCCGGTCCTGCGTCGACCTCGCACCCAACGGGCCCGGGAGCATCGACGTCATCGAGCTCGACGCGGCGACGCACGGCCTGGTCGACGACGCGCGGGACCTGCGGGAGAAGGCCCACTTCGCCCCGGTGGCGTCGCGGTTCAAGGTGTACATCATCGACGAGGCGCACCAGCTGGGCCCGGGCGCCGCCAACGCCCTCCTCAAGATCATCGAGGAGCCGCCGCCTCACCTGAAGTTCGTCTTCGCGACGACCGCGCCGGACAAGATCCTGGGCACGATCCGGTCGCGCACGCACCACTACCCCTTCCGGCTGATCCCCTCGCGGACGCTGCAGCAGCACCTCGCCCACGTCTGCGAGCTGGAGGGCGTGCCGATCGAGACGCCGGCGCTCACGCTCGTCGCCAGGGCGGGAGCGGGCTCGGCGAGGGACTCGCTCTCCGTCCTCGGCCAGCTCATCGCCGGGTCCGGGCCGGAGGGCGTGACCTACCAGCTCGCGGTGGCCCTGCTCGGGTTCACCGACGCCGCCCTACTCGACGAGGTGGTCGAGTCCGTCGGCGAGGGCGACGGCGCCACGCTCTTCGCCGCGGTGGACCGGGTGATGGACTCCGGGCACGACCCACGACGGTTCCTCACCGACTTGCTGGAGCGCTTCCGGGACCTCGTCATGGTCAAGGCGGTCCCGGACGCCGCGACGACCGGGCTGATCGAGGCACCGGACGACGAGGCCGCCCGCATGACCACGCAGGCGTCGCGCTTCGGGGTCGCCGACCTGGTGCGCCTGGCCGACGTGGTCGACGCGGGCATCACCGCGATGAAGGGCGCCACCCCCACCCGCCTGCAGCTCGAGCTGGTCTGCGCGCGCCTCCTGCTGCCCGGGGCCGACCACAGCGTCGACGGCGTGCAGGCCCGGTTGGACCGGTTGGAGCGGCGGCTCTCGCTCCAGGACGCGGCGACCGCCGCCACCCCGGCGCCCACCCCTACCTCCACACCGCCCCCCGCCACGGCCGGGGCGGAGCCGCCCGCTGCCGCCCCGGTCGAGCCCGTGGCGCGGCCGACCGTCCTGCCGCCCCCCGGCGAGCCGGTGACCGAGCCGGCCGTCCAGCCGTCGCCCACCGATCCGTCGCCCCCCGATCCGCCGTCCCCCGATCCGCCGTCCACCGACCCGCCGTCGCGGGCGGGAGGGCCCGGGGTCGCCGACGTACGCCGGCTCTGGCCGGAGGTGCTCGAGCGGCTCAAGGAGATCAAGCGCACTCCGTGGAGCCTGATCTCGCAGGAGTGCGGGGTGGTCGACGTGCGCGACGGCGTCCTGACTCTCGCGTTCCGGCAGCCGACCCTGCGGGACACCTTCGCCCGGCGGGAGGACTTCCAGACCTACCTGCGCCAGGCCATCGCCGACGTCCTGGGCATCGACCTGCGGGTCGAGGCCATCGTCGACCCCGCGGCCGGCCAAGGTGACGCGAGGCCGTCGAGCGGGCTCCCTCGCCCGGCCGAGCACCAACCCGGCGTGGCCACGGTGGACGAGGGAGGGAGTGCCGCGCCGACCCGGTCGGCCGGTCCCGCCGACCCTGCCCCACGTGCCCGGCCGGACGGCCCGGCGGCTGCCGGCCACGCAGCTCCCACCGCTGCGTCCGCGGCACCCGCGGACGACGACGCCGCACCCGACGACCACGTGGCCGACCCCGGGCTCTCCGAGCGGGAGCTGCTCGAGCGCACCCTCGGGGCCAAGGTCATCGAGGAGATCGAGCACGGCTGAGCCCCGCCCCGGCGCTCTCGTCACCTCCGGGCCGTAGGCTCAGCCTCGTACCGGTCCCCGATGCGAGGAGAGCGCGTGATCCCCGGCGGCACTGAAGGCGGCTTCGACATCCAGGGCCTGCTCGCGCAGGCGCAGCAGATGCAGCAGCAGCTGCAGTCGACCCAGGGCGAGCTGGCGGGCGAGCGGGTGCAGGGCACCGCCGGAGGCGGTCTCGTGACGGCGACCGTGACCGGCACCGGTGACCTGGTGGCGCTCGAGATCTCGCCGCAGGCGGTCGACCCCTCCGACACCGAGACGCTGGCCGACCTCGTGGTGGCCGCGGTCCGTGATGCCGCCGAGTCCGCGCAGCGGCTGGCCGCCGACCGGCTGGGTCCGCTCACGCAGGGCCTCGGCGGCCTGGGTGGTCCCGGCGGGCTCGGGACCTGAGAGCCGGCCGGCGGCCCGCGCGTGTACGAAGGCATCGTCCAGGACCTCATCGACGAGCTCGGGCGGCTGCCCGGGGTCGGCCCGAAGAGCGCCCAGCGCATCGCCTTCCACCTGCTGGCCGCCGACCCCGCCGACGTACGGCGGCTCGCCCAGGCACTGCTCGAGGTGAAGGACAAGGTGCGGTTCTGCGCGGTCTGCGGCAACGTCGCGGAGGACGAGCTGTGCCGGGTGTGCCGGGACCCGCGACGGGACGACGCCGTCATCTGCGTGGTCGAGGAGCCCAAGGACGTGGTCGCGATCGAGCGGACCCGTGAGTTCCGCGGGCGCTACCACGTGCTCGGCGGCGCGATCAGCCCGATCGAGGGCGTGGGGCCCGACGACCTGCGGGTGCGCGAGCTGCTCACCCGGCTCGCCGACGGGACCGTCACCGAGCTGATCCTGGCCACCGACCCGAACCTCGAGGGGGAGGCGACGGCGACCTACCTCGCCCGCCTCATCAAGCCGATGGGGCTGCGCGTGACCCGCCTGGCCAGCGGACTGCCCGTGGGGGGTGACCTCGAGTACGCCGACGAGGTGACCCTCGGCAGAGCCTTCGAGGGGAGACGACTGCTCGATGTCTGAGACCAGAGACGACTACGGCGACTTCGTCGTCGAGATCGCCGACCAGGTCGAGAGCTTCCTGGTCGCGCTGCGCGAGATCGCCCGCGGTGACGACCCCGGGAGCACGCTGTCGCTGCTGCTCCTCGAGGTCAGCCAGCTGGTGCTCGCCGGCGGCCGGCTGGGCGCCATCGCCGACGTCGTCCCGCCGGAGGAGTACGAGCCCGACGCCGGCTACGATCCCGACCTCGCCGAGCTGCGCGAGCGCCTCGCGGCGCTGCTGGCCGGCATCGACGAGTACGCCGAGGTGTTCGACCCGCTGGCGCAGACGCCCGAGGTCGTGGCGTACCGGCTGTCCGACGACCTCACCGACGTGGCGGGGGACCTCCTGCACGGGCTGCAGCACTACAAGGGCGGCCACGTCGTCGAGGCGCTGTGGTGGTGGCAGTTCTCCTACCTCAGCCACTGGGGCAACCACGCCACGGCAGCCCTGCGGGGCCTGCACTCCCTCATCGCCCACACCCGGCTGGACGCCGAGCTCGACCCGGCGACCGAGGCCGAGCAGGAGCTGCTGGCCGAGGTGGTGTCCGAGGCGACCGGGGCCGACCGCTGACCGCCCCGGCGCCGGTACGCCGGAGCCGGCGGCATCCGTCCGTCATCCGGGCAGGTGTCTCGTACGCCGGACGTGCCCGGGGTCGCCGGCAGTGCCCTCGGTAGACTGCACCGACCCGACGACCGTCGCTGATCGAGGAGCAGCCACCGTGGGCCTCGTCGTCCAGAAGTACGGCGGCTCCTCCGTCGCCGACGCCGACGCCATCAAGCGCGTGGCGCAGCGCATCGTCGCGACCACCAAGGCCGGCAACGAGGTGGTGGTCGTCGTCTCCGCGATGGGAGACACCACCGACGAGCTGTTCGACCTCGCGCACCGCGTCGCGCCGCTGCCGTCCGGCCGCGAGCTCGACATGCTGCTGACGGCGGGCGAGCGCATCTCGATGGCCCTGCTCGCCATGGCCATCGCCAACCTCGGCCACGAGGCCCGCTCGTTCACCGGCAGCCAGGCGGGTGTGATCACCGACTCGGCGCACGGCAAGGCGCGGATCATCGACGTGACGCCCGGCCGGATCCGCGGAGCGCTGGACGAGGGCGCGATCGCCATCGTGGCCGGCTTCCAGGGCGTCAGCCACGACAGCAAGGACATCACCACGCTGGGCCGGGGCGGCTCGGACACCCCCGCGGTGGCTCTCGCGGCCGCCTTGGACGCCGACGTCTGCGAGATCTACACCGACGTCGACGGCGTCTTCACCGCCGACCCGAGGATCGTGCCGAACGCCCGGCGCATCCCGCACATCTCGTACGAAGAGATGCTCGAGATGGCGGCCTGCGGTGCCAAGATCCTGCACCTGCGCTGCGTCGAGTACGCGCGCAGGTACGACATGCCGATCCACGTGCGGTCCAGCTTCTCCACGCTGGACGGCACCATCGTCTCCGACCGGCCGCTGGGGGAGATCGTCACCGGCGGGGTCACCGAGGGAGCAGTCGTGGAGCAGCCCATCATCTCCGGCGTGGCGCACGACCGGAGCGAGGCCAAGATCACCGTCGTCGGGGTGCCCGACAAGGTCGGCGAGGCGGCCACGATCTTCCGGGCGGTCGCGCAGGCCGGGTCCAACCTCGACATGATCGTGCAGAACGTCTCCGCCGTCTCTACCGCGCGGACCGACATCTCCTTCACGCTGCCCAAGTCCGACGGCAGGTCGGCGATGGAGGCGCTGGCGTCGATCCAGGACGAGGTCGGTTTCGAGTCGCTGCGCTACGACGACCAGATCGGCAAGGTCTCGCTGGTCGGCGCCGGGATGCGGACGCACCCCGGGGTGAGCGCCCGCTTCTTCGGGGCGCTCGCCGACGCAGGGGTCAACATCGAGATGATCTCGACCTCGGAGATCCGCATCTCCGTGGTGGTCCGCGGCGACGACGTCGACGCGGCCGTCGCCGCGGTGCACTCGGCCTTCGACCTCGACGCGACCGACGTCGAGGCCGTCGTCTACGGAGGGACCGGTCGATGACCGACAGCACCACCAACCCCAGCCAGACCGGCGACGCCCGCGCCGGCCGGCCCACGCTCGCCGTCGTCGGCGCCACCGGGGCGGTGGGCACGGTGATGCGCGACATCCTCTCAACCCGGCACGACGTCTGGGGCGAGATCCGCCTGGTCGCCTCGCCTCGGTCGGCCGGTCGGCGGCTGCCGGTCCGCGGGGAGGAGGTCGAGGTCGTCGCGCTGTCCGAGGCGTGCTTCGACGGTGTCGACGTCGCGATGTTCGACGTGCCCGACGAGGTCTCGGCCGAGTGGGCACCACTCGCCGCCGCGCGTGGCGTGGTGGCCGTCGACAACTCCGGCGCCTTCCGGATGGACCCCGACGTGCCGCTCGTCGTCCCCGAGGTCAACGCCCCGGCGGCCCGGCACCGGCCGAAGGGCATCATCTCCAACCCCAACTGCACGACCCTGTCGATGATCGTCGCGATGGGGGCCCTGCACGCGGAGTTCGGCCTCACCGATCTGGTCGTGGCGTCCTACCAGGCGGCCTCCGGCGCGGGGCAACCGGGCGTGGAGACGCTGCACGACCAGATCCAGAAGGTCGCGGGCAACCGCGAGCTCGGCACCCACCCGGGTGACGTGCGTCGGGTCATCGGCGACGACGGCCTCGGGCCGTTCCCGGCGCCGCTCGCACTCAACGTCGTGCCGTGGGCCGGCTCGCTCAAGGACGACGGCTGGAGCTCCGAGGAGCTCAAGGTGCGCAACGAGTCCCGCAAGATCCTCGGGCTGCCCGACCTGCGCGTCTCGGCGACCTGTGTCCGGGTCCCGGTCGTGACCACGCACTCGTTGGTCGTCCACGCGACCTTCGAGCGCGAGGTCCCCATCGGGTCCGTACGCGAGATCCTGCGCGACGCCCCCGGCGTGCTGCTCTACGACGACCCGCATCGCGGGGAGTTCCCCACTCCCGCAGACGTCGTCGGCACCGACCCGACCTGGGTCGGGCGCGTACGCCGTTCGCTGGACGACCCGCGCTCGCTGGACCTGTTCCTGTGCGGTGACAACCTCCGCAAGGGCGCCGCCCTGAACACCGCCCAGATCGCCGAGCTCGTGGCCCAGGAGCTCACGGCTCAGTAGCTCGGCCGGCGGCTCAGCGCCCGTCAGGTACCGCCCAGCGCTCGGGCCAGGAGCTCGTGCCCGGTGCTCCAGCGTGCGGCGCACCCCGCGATCGTAGGCACATCCCCGCCGGGTGCGACGCCCTCGTACGGCCTGGCTCCCCCCAGGAAGCTGGGATACCCGCCGGCACGGAGCCCGCCCTACCGTCCGGACGAGCGGTACGGCACGCGGAAGGAGCCGGTCATGACCACCCTGCACATCGAGCACGCGGTGACGAACGTCGAGCTGTGGAAGTCGGCCTTCGACCGCTTCGCGCCGCTCCGCGAGGAGTCCGGCGTCCGCGGCCACCGGGTCCAGCACCCGGTCGACCAGCCGGACTACCTGATGATCGACCTCGAGTTCGACGACGCCGCCACAGCCGCCCGGTTCCTCGACGTGCTGCGTACCCGGGTCTGGTCCTCGCCGGTGCGTGCCCCCGCCCTCATCGGGTCACCCACCTCGCGCATCCTGGAGACCGTGGCGGCCGGACGTCCGGAGGTCAGCCGGCCAGCCGCGCCTTGACCGCGTCCGCGACCCGGCGGCCCTCGGCCTGGCCGGCCACCCGGGGGCTGAGCACCTTCATGACGCGGCCGATGTCCCGGGGAGACGTCGCCCCGGTCTCGGCGACCACCGCATCGACGAGGGCGGCCAGCTCGCCGTCGTCGAGCTGGGGCGGCAGGTAGCCCGCCAGCACGCCCGCCTCGGCGTCCTCCCGCTCGGCCCGGTCGGCCCGGCCGCCCTCCCGGAACGCGTCGGCCGCCTCACGGCGCTTCTTGGACTCCCGAGTGATCACGGCGAGCTCCTCGGCGTCGGTGAGCTCCCTCGCCGTGTCCCCGGCGACCTCGGCCGTCGTGAGCGCGGTGAGAGCCATCCGGATGGTGGCCGTGCGCAGCTCGTCACGCTCCCGCATCGACGCGGTGAGGTCGTTGCGGAGCCGGTCCTTGAGCTCGCCCATGGGACGCAGTGTGACAGCCTGGGCCGGTGACGGATCTGGCGACCCCGACGCTCCTGCGGAGCACCCTGGCGCTCGGGGCGCTGAGTGCGGCCGGCCTCGGCTACGCCGCCGGTGTGGAGGTGCGCTCGTTCCGGCTGCGCCGGGTGACGGTGCCGGTGCTGCCGGCCGGCCAGCCGGCGCTGCGTGTGCTCCACCTGTCCGACCTGCACCTCACGCCCGGCCAGGGGCGCAAGCGGGACTTCATCCGCGGCCTGGCCGGGCTGGAGCCCGACCTCGTCGTGAACACCGGCGACAACCTGGCCCACGCGGGCGCGGTGCCCGCCGTCCTCGACGCGCTCGGCCCGCTCCTCGACCGCCCCGGCGTCTTCGTCCCCGGCTCCAACGACTACTACGCGCCGCAGCTGAAGAACCCGGCCCGCTACCTGCTCCCGTCCGGCGGCAGCCGGCGGATCCACGGGGCGGAGCTGCCGTGGCCCGACCTGCGCGACGCCCTCGTCGACGCCGGCTGGGTCGATCTCACCCACTCGCGCGCGACGCTGGACGTGGACGGCAGGCGGATCGCGCTCGTCGGTGTCGACGACGCCCACCTCGGACTCGACCGGTACGACCGGGTGGCCGGTCCCGCCGACCCGGCCGCCGACCTCGCGGTCGGCGTGACCCATGCGCCGTACCGGCGGGTCCTCGACGCGATGGCCGCCGACGGCTTCCGGCTCCTGATCGCGGGCCACACCCACGGCGGCCAGCTGTGCGTCCCCGGCTGGGGGGCGCTCGTCACCAACTGCGACCTCGAGCCGCGGCGCGCCAAGGGCCTGTCGCGGCACCCCGCGAGGGACGACGGGGGGGCCTGGCTGCACGTCTCCGCCGGTCTCGGCACTTCGCCGTACGCCCCGGTGCGCTTCGCCTGCCCGCCCGAGGCGACACTGCTCACGCTCGTCGCCCAGGGCTGAGGACCGGGAGCCTCCGGCCGGGGTCAGGAGGCCGGCGTCGCTCGGTTATGCTTGCTCGCGCGTGAGCGGGGTGTGGCGCAGCTTGGTAGCGCGCTTCGTTCGGGACGAAGAGGTCGTGGGTTCAAATCCCGCCACCCCGACGCACCACAGCGGCCGGCACCCTCTCCGGGTGCCGGCCGCTGCTGCGCTGCGCCGGGGACGACAGCGGACGACTGCGCCAGGTCGTTCGCGTCGGGTCTGGGGCCGGCGAGGAGGTCGCGTCCGCGGGCCGGCCCGTCAGCCGGAGTCCTGGCCCGGTGGTCCGTTCCCGCCGCCGTTGCCGTTGCCGTTCCCGCCGCCGTTGCCGTTCCCACCGCCGTTGCCGCCGCCACCACTGCCGCCGCTCCCCCCGCCGCCGGAGTCCGGCGCGGGTTGACCGGAGCGGTCACCGCTGCGGGAGGTGCTGTCGTCGGACGGCGAGCGGCCGGAGCTGAGGTAGAGCCGCACGTTGGTCCCCGGGCCCGCCTGCGAGCCAGCTCTCGGCTCGGTGAAGACCACCAGGCCGGCGTCGAGCCGGGACGCCGTCTCCCCGCCGACGGAGACCCGGAAGCCGGCACCCTCGAGTGTGCCCGTGGCCTCGCCCACGCCCAGGCCGCGGACGTCCGGCACCCCGGCGGTCGTCCCGCGGAGCACCGAGGCGTCCGGACGGGCGAAGTCGAGCTTCTCTGCCCCCTCCAGGGCGCCGCGCATCGCCTGCCGCCAGATCGGTCCCGGAATGCAGCCACCGCAGGCCTGGCGGTAGTAGGTGCCGTTGAGCCGGATGCCGTCCAGTGGGCGCAGCGGCGGGTCCGCGTCCGCCACCACGGCGGCCGCGGCGAGCTGCGGGGTGTACCCGGCGAACCAGACGGCGAGCGACTGGTTCGTCGTCCCGGTCTTGCCGGCGGCCGGCCGGTCGATGTTCATCCGAGCGCCGGTACGGCCGCTGTCCGGGCCGTCGATGACGCCGCGGAGGACGTCGGTGACGCCGTCGGCCACCTTCTCCTCGACGACCTGGTTGCACTCCCGTGCCGGCAGCTCCACCGGCTGACCGTCCCGGTCGGTGATGCCCAGCACGGTGTAGGACTCGCAGTGCTTGCCGCGCGCCGCGAACGTCGCGTACGCCTCCGCCATCGCGAGCGGAGAGACGTTGTTGACGCCGAGGGTGAAGGACGGCACCTGCTCCAGCGGCTCGCCCGTGGCGGAGGTCAGGCCGGACCCGTCGGCGATCTTCCACGGGTCGCACAGCCCGGTCTGCTGGGACAGCTGGATGTAGAAGGTGTTGACGGAGCGCCAGGTGCCGCTGCGCAGGTCGAAGGTGCCGGCACCGGTCGAGTTCTTCGGCTGCCAGTTGGGGTCGGAGACGGTGCCCTGGCAGGTCTCGAACTTCTTGCCCGACATGTTGATCGTCTGAGGCGAGTTGATCGTCCTGGTGAGCGGGATGCCCTGCTGGATCGCGGCGGCGAGCACGAACACCTTGAAGGTCGACCCGGGCTGGAAGCCGAGGCCGCCCCCGCGTGAGGTGTCGACCGCGTAGTTGATGTAGCTGCGGCCCTCGCCCTCGCCGTAGTTGCGCGAGTGCGCCAGCGCGCGGACCTTGCCCGTCCCCGGCTCGACCATGGCGATGGCGCCGATGGCCGGGTCCGTCGGCGCGACGTAGTCGGAGACCGCGCGCTGGGCCTGCTCCTGGATGGCCGGGTTGTACGAGACCTGCACGGTGAGGCCGCCACGACGCAGCGTCTGGTCCCGCTCGTCGGCGGTCTCGCCGAGTGCGGGCAGGGTCAGCAGCTCCCGGTAGACGAAGTCGCAGTAGAACGGCGCGATCGCCGTCGAGCAGCCGTTGGACGTGCGGTTGATCACCAGGCCGAGGTCCGTCTGGCGAGCCTCGGCCGCCTCGGCCTGGGTCACCATGCCCAGGTCGGCCATCCTGGTGAGGACGGTGTTACGCCGCCCGAGCGCCTTCTCCGGGTTGGTCTCGGGGTCGTACGCCGACGGTAGCTGCACCAGCCCGGCCAGCAGCGAGGCCTGGGTGAGGGTCAGCTGCGACGCGGTGGTGGAGAAGTAGTGCTGGGCCGCCGCCTCGACGCCGTAGGCGCCGGCGCCGAAATAGGCGATGTTGAGGTAGCGCTCGAGGATCTCGTCCTTGGTCAGCTGCCGTTCCGCGGCGATCGCCAGCCGCAGCTCGCGCAGCTTGCGGGTGTAGGACGTCTCGGTCGCGGCCCGCCGCTCCTCGTCGGTGCTGGCCTGCTCGACAAGGACCAGCTTCACGTACTGCTGCGTGAGGGTCGACCCGCCCTGCGAGACGCCACCGCTCTGGAAGTTGCGGACCAGCGCACGTGCGGTGCCCTGCAGGTCGATCGGGCCGTGCTCGTAGAAGCGCGTGTCCTCGATCGCGAGGATGGCGTCCTTCATCACCGGCGCCATGGCGTCCAGCGGCACGTAGACGCGGTTCTGCTCGTAGAAGGTCGCGATCAGGTTGCCGGCCTCGTCGACGATCCGCGATCGCTGGGGCTGGGGTTCGATCTCGAGGTCGTCGTCGAGGTCCAGGAACGCGTCGGCGCCGGACCGGGCGGCGAGCCCGGCGCTGGCGGCGAAGGGAAGGGCGATGCCGGCGAGCAGGACGCCGCACAGGCCGCTGACCCCGATCAGCAGCAAGAGCCGGCGCAGCGCGCCGGCGACAGACGTGGGGCGGAGAGACGCCATGTCACCAAGGGTAAGGGGTCACGGGGCCGACGCTCGCCCACGCCGCGACCGCCAGGCGCTATACCGCATCCGGCGCGCCCTGTCCATGGTCCATTGGGAGGATCGGAATCGGAACGGTTGGTCCTGTCCGGACACCCTCCTTCTTCTCTACCGTCCGGACTGCGGAGAGTGAGCGTGGGCCGGAGGGTCCTCGTGCTCCGCGGGGAGGGGGGTTCGACCATGACGTGGAGCAAGGACTGGACAGTGCGCGCCGCCTGCCAGATGACCGACCCGGACGTCCTGTTCGTCCAGGGCGCCGCCCAGAACCGGGCCAAGGCGGTGTGCCAGGGATGTCCGGTACGGACGGAGTGCCTGGCCGACGCGCTCGACAACCGGATCGAGTTCGGCGGGTGGGGCGGGATGACCGAGCGGGAGTGTCGGGCGCTGCTGCGGCGGCGGCCGAACGTGTCCTCGTGGCGGCGCCTGCTCGAGGCCGCCCGGGACGACTTCGAGGGGGCGCGCGGCGTCCGGGTGGTCGCCGAGGCGGTCTGACCGGCTCAGCCGCGGCCGAGCTCGGCGCTGACCTCGCGCAGCCCGTCCAGGTCGTGGACGTCGGTGGCGAACGCCTTGACCCGAGCCACCGCGACGTGGGGGTGGGCGGCCCGGAACCGCTCGTACAGCCGCTCCTCGCGCGCCACCACCTGCAGGCGCTCGGCGTGCAGGCGGAGGAGGGCCGAGGTGAGGCCGTGCCCCCGGGTCGCGTCGAGCCGCTCGGCGCCGGCCAGGGCGCTCTCGGCCGTCAGGCCCTGGACCCCGCCGCCGTGGACCCGGTTGAGCACGAGCCCGGCCAGTGGCATCCGGTCCTCGCCGAGCCGCTCGACGAAGTAGGACGCCTCTCGCAGCGCGTCGCCCTCCGGTGAGGCGACGACGACGAAGGCCGTCTCGGGGCGCTGGAGCAGGGCGTACGTCCGGTCGGCCCGCTCGCGGAAGCCGCCGAACATCGTCTCGAGCGCGGCCACGAACGTCTGCACGTCTCGCAGCAGCTCGCCACCGAGGATCTTGGTCAGCGTGTTGGTGACGAGGCTGAAACCGGCGGTCACCAGCCGCAGGTACGCCTTGCCTCCCGCCCGGGCCGGTGCGGTGAGGATGCGGATGAGCCGGCCGTCGAGGAAGGAGCCGAGTCGCTCCGGGGCGTCGAGGAAGTCCAGCGCCGACCTGGAGGGCGGGGTGTCGACGACGATGAGGTCCCAGCGGTCCTCGGCGCGCAGCTGCCCGAGCTTCTCCATCGCCATGTACTCCTGCGTCCCGGCGAAGGACGACGACACGGCCTGGTAGAAGGGGTTCGCGAGGATCTGACCCGCCTTGTCGGGTGTCGAGTGCGACTCGACGACCTCGTCGAAGGTGCGCTTCATGTCCAGCATCATCGCGTCGAGCGACCCGCCCTTGGCCGTGTCGACGCCCGCCACCGGCCGGGGGACGTTGTCCAGCTCGGTGAGCCCCATGGACTGGGCGAGCCGCCGGGCGGGGTCGATGGTCAACACGACCGTACGGCGGCCCTGCTCGGCTGCGAGCAGGGCCAGCGAGGCGGCCGTGGTGGTCTTGCCGACGCCTCCTGAGCCGCAGCACACCACGATGCGTACGGTGGGGTCGGCCACGACCGCGGCGAGGTCGAGGT
>DATHTV010000139.1:0-4511 GCA_035462845.1 Jiangellales bacterium | reverse complement strand
GGCTCGTCGAGCGCCCGCCGTACGAGCTCGATCTCCGCGGAGCGGCCGACCAGCCGGCGACGGCGGCGGGCTGCGAGCACGTCGCCCATCGTGGTCGGAGGGCGTCGCCCCACGCCCGTCATGACTCGAACGTAGCCTCGCGCCGTGCGCTCCGACAGAGGTGTCTCCAGGGCGGGTCGACAGGGTTTGGGGTTCGGCAGGTCAGGCGAGGCGCTGCGCCTGCGGAACCCCGAACCCTGGCGCTCGGCGCGGTCAGGTCCAGGCCGGCAGGCCGGCGGCGGCGAGGGCGGCCCCGGCCACCGCCGCGTGGTGGAGGTAGAAGGTGTGCCAGGTCCGCTGGTAGCCGCGCCGCACCGAGTCGGGCACCGCCACGTCCGTCTTGACGCGCAGCCGTAGCACGAGCACCGCGCAGGCGACCTCGCCGGCCGCCAGCACCGCGGGCTGGAGCCCGGCCACCCACGGTGCCGCCACGGCGATGACCAGGTAGGTCGCGGTGAGCAGGCCGGTGGCGACGCCGAGGACCGTCGCTGCGTCGCCCTCGGTGGTGAAGGTGCGGATGCCGTACGCGAGGTCGCCCTCACGGTCCGGCAGGTCCTTGAAGACCGCGACGACGAGACCGAAGACGGTGGCGGCCACGGCGAGCACGGCCACCGCCGCAGGGACCCGCCCGAAGCCACCCGCCAGGTGCCACCATACCCCCAACGTGAGCACCATGCCGCGTACCAGCAGGATCGACAGCGCCGCCGGGACCGGGAAGCGTTTGAGCCGCACCGGCGGCACCGAGTAGGCCGTCCCCACCGCCACGCCGATGGTCGCGGTCACGCCGAGCGGTACGGAGAGCGCGTACCCGAGCACGAGCGCCAGCAGCGCGCACCCGAGGCTGGCGACCAGCCCGGCCCGGTGGCTGAGCGCGCCCGAGGGCAGGGGCAGGTGCGGCTTGTTGATCCGGTCGATGTCGACGTCGAGGACCTGGTTGATGCCGGTGATGTAGACGTTGGTGGCCAGGCAGACGACGAGCACGAGTCCGAGCTCGACGATCTGGCGGACGCCGGCCGGTTCCCCGGCCCAGCGCAGCACCCACAGCGTCGCCACCGTCGCGCTGGTCGCCAGGACCGTGTGCGGACGGGTGAACTCCCAGGCCGTCCGCCAGGGCGTCGTCACCCGGCTTCCTGGGTGCTCGGGTCCGGCCGGCCGGATCGCTCCATGCCCGGCGGCAGCGGCCGAGCGTGCACGACCACCAGCCGGCGCGTGCACCGGGTCAGCGCCACGTAGAGGTCGTGCGCCCCGCGCTCGGCGCCCTCGAGCACGTCGAGTGGCTCGACCAGGACCACGACGTCGAACTCGAGCCCCTTCACCTCGCGGACGTCGAGCACGGAGACCGCCGCCTCGGCCGCGTCCACGCCCGGCGCCACGGTGCCCTCGGGCAGCAGCCCGGCCAGCGCCGCGCGTACCGAGGCCGAGGTGCCTCGCGGCGTGACCACCGCGAGCCGCCCCTCGTCGAGCCCGGCCAGCTCGTCCCGTACGGCGGTCGCCACCGCTGCCGGATCCGCGGCCGGGACGCGGAGCACCACCGGCGCGTCCCCGGACCGTACGGCGCGGGGCGGGACCGCCGGGTCTCCCGCGGCCGCGAGCACGGCCGATGCCATCTCCATGACCTCCGCGGGCGTGCGGTACGTGACGGTGAGCTCGGCCACGCGCCACCGCCCGGGCACGTGCGGTTCGAGCGCCTCGGCCCAGGACGAGGCTCCCGCCGCCGACGCAGACTGCGCGGTGTCGCCCACCACCGTCATCGACTTGCCCGGCACCCGCCGGACGATCGCCCGCCAGGCCATCGGGGAGAGCTCCTGCGCCTCGTCCAGGACCACGTGCCCGTACGCCCAGGTGCGGTCCGCGGCCGCACGTTCGGCCACCGGCACCGCCGTGCGCCGCTCTTCGAAGCGCTCCGCGAGCTGCTCCGCCGACACCCACCAGCTCGCCTCGCCGGCGTGCTCCAGCACCGACTGCGCATAGCGCCGCTCGGCCTCCCGTTCCGCCGCGGCCCGCCGGCGCTCGGCCCGCTCCGCGTCGTCGGACTCACCCAGCAGCTCCGCCAGCTCGTCGAGCAGGGGGACGTCGGAGGTGGTCCAGGGCGCCGCGCGGTCCCGGTGCAGGGCCGTACGCTCCCGCGGGGACAGCCAGGGAGCCGCCTGGGCGAGCCGCGTGTCGTCGGCCCAGAGGTCGGCCAGCACCCGCTGCGGGGCGAGCGGCATCCACGCCAGGTTGACCTCGCGCCGGACGTCCACCGAGTCGCGCAGGTCGACCTCCAGGGCGGGCAAGTCGTCGTCATCCACCGACTGCCCGCGGTGCGTGCCCAGCTGGCGGGCGAGGTCGGCCAGGACCTCGCGCACGAACACCTCGCGAGCCTGGTTGTGCGGCCGCCGCGTCCGTCGGGCCCGCGAGCGTGCCGCCGCCACGGCACGCGGTTCCAGGACCACCGTGGTGCCGTCCACCGCCAGCGGCAGCGGCCGCGCGGGGATCCGCTGCCTGGCCGTCACGGCGCGGCGCATCGCCTGGGCCATCCGCAGGTCGCCCTTGAGCCGCGCGGCCGCCGGCTCGTCCTCGCCCTCCGGCTCGATGCCCGGCACGAGCTGGGCCGGCGTCATCATCACGACCCCGGTCTCGCCGAGCGACGGCAGGACCTGGTCGATGTAGCGCAGGAAGGCCCGGCTCGGCCCCACCACCAGCACGCCGGACCTGGCGATCCGGTCCCGGTGCGTGTAGAGCAGGTACGCGGCGCGGTGCAGCGCCACGGCCGTCTTCCCCGTCCCCGGCCCGCCCTGGACGACGAGAACCCCGGACATCGGCGCCCGGATCACGTCGTCCTGCTCGGCCTGGATCGTCGCGACGATGTCGCGCATCCGCCCCGTGCGGCGCTCCCAGAGCGCGGCCATGAGGGCGCCCTCACCGCTCAGCGCCAGCTCGCCGTCGGTCTCCGCGGCCTCGATGTCGAGCAGCTCGTCCTCGATCGCCAGCACCCGGCGCCGCTTGAGCGTGAGGTGGCGGCGGCGGACCACGTCGCCCGGGTGCGCGGCCGTCGCCCGGTAGAAGTCCTGCGCCGCCCTCGCTCGCCAGTCGACCAGCAGCTGGCGCTGCTCGTCGTCGGAGAGACCGATCCGCCCCACGTACCGCGTCACCCCGTCGGTGAGGTCGAGCCGGCCGAAGACCAGCCGCTCCTCGACCGACCCCAGCCGGCCCAGCCGGTCCTCGTACAGCGTCGCCATCGCATCGCGTTCGCCGCGGTTCTGCGCGTGGCCGCCGACGCGCGAGCGGCGCACGCGCGCCAGCTGGTCGGCCGTGCGCGCCCGGAGCTCGTCCAGCCGGCCGTACAGGGTGTCGACGACGACCTGCTCCCGACCGACCTCGTCCACGCCGCCCTTCCCGCCGCCCACCCGGCTCGTCCGTCCCCACGAAGTGACCGCACGACGGTACGCGGCCACGCGGCGACGCGGCAGCGGGGGACCACCTGCCGGGACGAATGGGACCCCCCACTGTGACAGGGTGGCGCCGTGGCCGAGCGGACTCCTGGGCGCCGGATGACCCGTCGGGTCGCGGCGATGCGCGAACGGCTCGAGCGACGGCGCGCCATGCTCGAGGCGGAGGCGGCCGCCGAGCTCGCCCTGGCCGACGAGGGACAGCCTGGGTCGGAACCCGTCCGCGTCGTCGTGGAGCAGGCGCCGGCGAGCTACGCGTCCGACCGGGACCACCCGGTCCCGTGGGCCATGCGGGCCGCGGCCGACTGGTCGTGGCGGATCCTCGTGGTCGCCGCCGCGGTGGCCCTGATCGGCTGGCTGGCCCTGCGGCTGAGCCTGGTCGTCTTCCCGCTCGCGGCCGCGGTGCTGCTCGCCGCCCTGCTCACCCCGGCGGTCAACCGGCTGCGGCGGCTCGGGTGGGCGCGCGGCCCCGCGGCGGCGACGGTGTTCGTCGGCTTCGTCGGCGGCGTGGTCACGGTCCTCTACCTCGTGGGCGGCGAGATCGGCGCCCAGCTCCAGGAGGTCGCGGACCAGTTCACCGAGGGACTGGAGGAGGTGCGGCTCTGGCTGGCCGGGCCGCCCTTCAACCTCACCGACGCCCAGTACGACGAGTGGCTGGCGCGGATCACCACGGCGGCTCAGGACAACCAGGACATGCTGACCTCCGGCGCGCTGTCCACCGCGACGATCGCGGTCGAGGTGGTCACCGGGCTCGTGCTCGCGCTGTTCGCGCTCATCTTCTTCCTGTACGACGGGGAGCGGATCTGGGCCTGGTTCGTGCGGCTGCTGCCGCGGGCCGCCGAGCGCACCGGTGACCGGGCGGGGCGGCTGGCGTGGCGGACGCTGACCGCCTACATCCGCGGGACCGTGCTCATCGCCCTGTTCGACGGCTTCTTCATCGGCATCGTGCTGCTCGTCCTGGGAGTGCCGCTCGCGATCCCGCTGGGCGTGCTCGTCTTCTTCGGCGCCTTCGTCCCGCTGGTCGGGGCCTTCGTCACGGGC
>DATHTV010000138.1:0-9307 GCA_035462845.1 Jiangellales bacterium | reverse complement strand
ACGCAGCGGGGGCGTGGTGCCGGCCGCAGCGTCGGCCGCCACGCGCTCGAGCTGGGCCACCACGTCGGCGTCGTCGGACCCGCCGAGGACCAGCGCGCCACGGAGCGGCGGCCGGTGGGCGGTCGCGACCGGTGCCGGAGGGCGTGCCGGGGGCTGCCCAAGGGCTGTCGCCGGGGCGGTGACGGCGCCGCCGGGCACCACCGCCGCGGCGTAGGTCCGCGGGGCCGACTCCGGGCGGTGGCGGCCGGGGACGTACTCCTCGAGCACGGCGTGGAAGTTCGTGCCGCCGAAGCCGAAGGCGCTCACGCCGCCGCGGCGGGCACCCTCGGGGTCGGCGGGCCACTCGCGCAGCTCGGTGTTGACCCGGAACGGCGTGGTGGCCCAGTCGACGTTGGGGTTGGGGTCGCGGAAGTTGAGGCTGGGGGCGAGCTGCTTCTCGTGCAGCTGCATCACCATCTTGAACAGGCCGGCCGTGCCGGCGGCCGCCTTGAGGTGCCCGATGTTCGACTTGACCGAGCCCAGCGCGATCGAGCCCGGCGCGGCCCCGCCGCCGCCGAAGACGTCGCCCAGGCTGCTGAGCTCGGCGGCGTCGCCGACCCGGGTGGACGTCCCGTGTGCCTCCACGGCGGAGGCGCTGCCCGGCTTCACGCCGGCGTTGGCCCACGCCCGCTCGACGGCGAGCCGCTGCCCGACCGGGTTGGGTGCGGTGATGCCCTTGCCCTTCCCGTCGCTCGAGCCGGCGAGGCCGAGCAGGACGGCGTAGACCCGGTCGCCGTCGCGCTCGGCGTCGGCGAGCCGCTTGAGGACGAACAGCGAGGCGCCCTCGCCCATGACGAAGCCGTCCGCCCCGGCGTCGAAGGGGCGCGTGCCGGTGGCCGACAGCGCCCCGATCTTGCAGAACTTCACGAAGGCGTTGACGCCCATGTTGCGGTCGATCCCGCCCGTGATCGCGGCGTCGTACTCGCCGGCGACCAGCCCGTGCACCGCGGCGCTCATGGCGGCGAGGCCGGACGCGCACGCGGCGTCGGTGGTGAAGTTCGGCCCGCGGAAGTTGAACAGGTTCGCGATCCGGCCGGCGATGACGTTGGACAGCTCGCCGGGCATGGTGTCCTCGGTGATCGGCAGCTCGTGGGCGAGGAAGCGCTCGTGCCACTCGGTGAGGATCGCCTCGCGTACCTCGGCGGGCAGCGAGGAGAAGGACGGGGCGTGCCGCAGGTCGCGGGCGAACTCGGGGAACTGGATGCGCAACGTGGTGCGGTAGTGCTTGTCGCCGCCGATGGCGTTGCCGATGACGACCGCGACCCGCTCGGGGTCCACCGGCCAGTCGGGCCAGCCGGCGTCGGTCAGGGCGGACCGCGCGGCCGAGACAGCCCACCGCTGGCCCACGTCCATCTGCTCGGAGACCTTGGGCGGGACGGGCAGCCGCCACGACAGCGGGTCCCAGGGGTACTCGCGCACCCAGCCGCCGATGGTGCTGTAGGTCTTGTCCGGAGCCGCGTGGTCCGGGTCGTAGTACAGGTCCGGGTCCCACCGCTCCGGCGGGACCTCGCTGATGCAGTACCTGCCCTGGCGGATGTTCTGCCAGAACGCCGCGGCGTCCGGGGCCTCGGGCATGATCGCCGCGATGCCGACGACGGCGACCGGGGAGCGGAGCTGGTCGTTCATGGCAGTGTCCTTCGGTGCGTCAGGAGCCGACGCGGTCGTAGAGGACGCCGGCGACGGCGTCCATGTCGGCGAGCAGCCCGGCCTGGGCGGCCCGTACCTGGTCCAGGGGCAGGCCGGCCGCCAGCCGGCCGGAGGCGTCGGGGTCGGCGGCGCCGGCGACCCAGCGCACGCCCTCCTCGGCGACCTTGAGCGCCGCCTCGCGCGCGAACACCCGGCTGACCGCCGCCAGCGCGGCAGCGTCGAAGCGGCGGTCGGTCTTCTCGGGCAGCCGGCCTTCCGCCGCGGCGACGGCGCGCCGGACGAGGGCCGCCGCGGACTCGGCGTACGCGATGAGCTCGCCCAGCCGCAGCAGCACGTGCTGGTTGCGGGTGAGCCGGGCGACCCGGCAGGCCTCCAGCACACCCGCGAGGCACTCCAGCCCGAGGGCGGCGACGTCGGCCCCGACGTCGGGGTGCGCGGCGTGGAGCGCCCGCAGCGGCCCGGCCGCCTCGACGTAGTGCGCGCCGCGCGTCTTGAGGTGGTGCTGCCACCGGTCGCGGGCGATGGTCATCTCCAGGATCTCCGAGGTGCCCTCGTAGATGGTCGTGATCCGGACGTCCCGGCGGATCTTCTCCACGATGTAGGGGCGGGTGTAGCCGTAGCCGCCGTGGGCCTGGATCGCGGCGTCCGCGGCGGCGACGCCGGCCTCGCTGGCGAGGTACTTCGCGATCGCGCCCTCGGTGTTGAGCGCGCCGCCGTCACCCTCGCCGGCGTCGATGCGCGTGGCGGTCTCCTCCACGAACGCGCGAGCGGCCTCCAGCCGGACCACGTGCGGCACGACCAGCTTGTGCGTGTAGCCCTGCTTCTCGCTGAGCGGGGCGCCGCCCTGCACCCGCTGGGTGGAGTAGCGGATGGCCCGGTCCATCGCCTCCCAGCCACCGCCGAGACCGAAGGCCGCGACCATCAGCCGGGTGTAGCCGAACACCTGCTGCGCCTGGACCAGGCCGCGGCCCTCGACGCCGCCGACCAGGTTCTCGACGGGCACGACGACGTCGTCGAGGAACAGGGCGGCGGTGTTGGACAGCCGGATCCCGTGCTTGTCCTCGGGTGGCGCGGCGGAGAAGCCCTCGGTGCCCTTCTCCACGACGAACCACGACGGGCCGCCGGGGGCGAGGGCGAGGACCGTGCACGCGTCGGCGATGGTGCCGTTGCTGATCCACTGCTTGCGGCCGGTGATCCGGTAGCCGGTGACGTCGTCGGACCCGTCCCCGTGGAGCGGGACGGCTGTCGTGGTCATCGCGGCCAGGTCGCTGCCGGCCTCCGGCTCGGTCGCCCCGTACGCGAACACCATGCCCTGCTCGGCGATCCGGCCCAGCCACTCCTTGCGCTGCTCCTCCGTACCGCCCATGAGGATCGGGTCGCTGCCGAGGAAGGTCGCGAACACCGAGGTCGCCAGGCCGATGTCGACGCGAGCCATCCGCTCGCACACGCGGTACGAGTCGAAGGCGCCGCCACCCATCCCGCCGTACTCCTCGGGGATGAAGACCAGCTGCACGCCGAGGGCGTCGCTGCACATCGCCCGGACGGTCTCCTCGGGGCAGGTGTCCTCGTGGTCGAGGTCGAGCATCCGGCTCTCGGGGAGCTCGGCCTCGACGAAGTCGCCCAGCGCCTCGAGCATGAGGGTCAGGGTTCCCAGGTCGAGCCCCTCGCCGCCGAGGTGGGCGGTGGTGGCCGATGTCCCGGTGGCCGATGTCATGGCGAGGTCCCTTCGGGAGGGGTGGCGATGGCGGTGGCGGGCCGCCCGGGTTCGGGGCTGCGGACCGAGCGCAGCAGCACCTCGGACACGTCGGTGACCTCGACGTCCTCGGGTGCGGTGCCCTGCTGCTGGCGCAGGGTGACTCCGTCGGTGAGCATGACGATGCAGAACGGGCACGCGGCGGTGACCAGGTCGGGCCGCAGCGCGAGCGCCTCGTCGGTGCGGTTCTCGTTGATGCGCTGGCCGATCGTCTCGTCCATCCACATCCGGGCGCCGCCCGCGCCGCAGCAGAACGAGCGCTCCGCGGTTCGGGGCATCTCCGCCACGCGCGCGCCGGGGACGCTGCCGAGCAGCTCGCGCGGCGGGGCGAACACCCGGTTGTGCCGGCCCAGGTAGCAGGCGTCGTGGTAGGTGATGGTGGCGTCCACGGGGGAGACAGGCCGCAGCCGCCCCTCGGCGACGAGCCGGGCCAGCAGCTGGGTGTGGTGGACGACCTCGTAGTGGCCGCCCAGCTGCGGGTACTCGTTGGCCAGGGTGTTGAAGCAGTGGGCGCAGGTGGCGACGATCGTGCGCGCGCCGACGGCGTTGAGGGTCTCGACGTTCTGCTGGGCCAGCATCTGGAAGAGGAACTCGTGGCCCATCCGGCGGGCCGGGTCGCCGGTGCACGCCTCGGCCTCACCCAGGACCATGAACGGCACGTCCGCGGTGTGCAGCAGCTCGGCCACGGCGCGGGTGGTGCGCTGCGCCTTGTCGTCCAGGGCGCCGGCGCAGCCGACCCAGAAGAGGTACTCCACCTCGTCGGGCAGCGTGTCCTGGCCGTCGGCGCCCAGGACGCGGACCTCGAACGGCAGCTCCGCCGCCCAGTCCATGCGTGCCCCCGAGCCCCGTCCCCAGGGGTCTCCCGCGTGCTCGAGGTTGCGCAGCATCGGGTTGGCCGACTCGGGGAAGGCGCCCTCGACGAGCACCTGGTAGCGGCGCATGTCCACGATGTGGTCGACGTGCTCGATGTCGACCGGGCACTGCTCGACGCACGCCCCGCAGGTCGTGCAGGACCACAGCACGTCGGGGTCGATGACCCCGCCGGCGTCCGCGTCCCCGACCAGTGGCCGCCCGGCCTCCGCCCGGACGGCGCCGGGCAGGGCGGCCCTCTCCTCGTCGCTGCCGGCGAGCAGGTAGGGGGCCTTGGCCAGCGCGTGGTCGCGCAGCGACATCACCAGCAGCTTGGGAGACAGCGGCTTGTCGGTGTTCCACGCCGGGCACTGGGACTGGCACCGGCCGCACTCCGTGCAGGTCGCGAAGTCGAGCATGCCCTTCCAGGTGAAGTCCTCGACGGCGCCGCGCCCCATGAGGTCGTCCTCGCCGGGGTCCTCGAAGTCGACCGGCCGGCCGCCGGAGTGCACCGGCAGCAGCGCGCCCAGCGCGCGGGGGCGGCGGGAGAACGCCACGTTGAAGAACGACGTGATGATGTGCAGGTGCTTGCTGTGCACGACGATGACGAGGAAGACCAGGATCACGCCGAGGGCGACGAGGATGCCGACGCTCTCGATGATCTCGTTGGCCTCCTGCCCGAGCGGTTCCAGCAGGCCGGCCACCCACTCGGAGGCGAAGGCGCCGCTCTCGAACGGGAAGACCCCGGAGTTGACCTGCGCGCCCCGGTAGAGCAGCAGGCTCGCGACGACGGCGACGATCATCCCCAGGACGACCCACGCCGCGTCGAGGTGCGACCCGAAGAAGCGGGAGCGCCTGCCCTCCCGCCGGGGCGAGTGGACGACCCGGATGACGGCGAAGATCACCACCGACACCAGGACGAGCACCGCCACGAGGTCCTCGAGGAAGCCCAGCCACGGCTGCTGCCCGATGACGGGGATGTGGAAGTCGCGGTCGAACAGCGCGCCGTAACCCTCGAGGACGGTGAGCAGCAGCAGGATGAAGCCCCAGAAGGCCAGCACGTGCGCGATCCCCGGCACCGTCCACTGGAGGAGCTTGCGCTGGCCGAGGACCTCGACCACCTCGGCCCTGGCCCGCGCGCCCACGCCCTCGGTGCGACCCGGCTCGACCGGCTGGGCGGTCCGGCCCAGCCGGTACAGCATCCACAGCCGACGCCCGGCCAGCCAGAACGCGACAGCGGTCATGGCCAGGCCGATGGTCAGTCGCAGTGCCACGGTGCCTCCCCCGCGTCGTCCGTCGTCGGGCCGGTCCCTGTCGTCGGGCCGGTCACCCCTTGCGCTTCCGGACCTCGGCGAGCAGGGCCGGCAGCACCTGGTGCGCGTCACCGACCACGCCGAGGTCGGCGATGCCGAAGATCGGTGCCTTGGGGTCCTTGTTGATCGCGACGATCGTCCGCGACCCCTGCATGCCGGCCCGGTGCTGGATGGCGCCGGAGATGCCGCTGGCGAGGTAGAGCTGCGGTGCGACGGTCTTCCCGGTCTGGCCGATCTGGAAGTCGTGGCCGTACCAGCCGAGGTCGGTGGCGGCTCGCGACGCCGCCACGGCGCCGCCGAGCTCGTCCGCGAGCTCCTCGAGCAGGCCGAAGGCCTCCGCGGACCCCATGCCTCGCCCGCCCGCCACGACCACCGATGCATCGGCCAGGTCCGGGCGTCCCGTGCCTGCCTTGGCGGTCCGCCCGGCGACGCGGGCTCCCCGGGACGCCTCGCTCAGCTCGACGGTCACGGTCTCCACCGCGGGCTGGGCCGGGGCGGGCTCGGGGGTCACGGCGTTCGGCCGCACGGTGACGACCGGCGTGCCGCGGACCACCTGGCTCTGGGCCGTCCAGGTGCCGGAGAACACGGACTGCGTGACCACCGGACCACCGTCACCCGCGGTCACGTCCACGGCGTCGGTGACGATGCCGGAGTCCAGCCGTACGGCGGTGCGCGCCGCGACCTCGGTGCCCTCGGGGCCGGCGGTCACCAGGACCACCGCGGGGGAGGACTGCTGCACCACCGCGACCAGGGCGTCGACCTTCGGGGCGACGAGGTACTCGTCCACGGCCGGGTCGTCGACGACGTACAGGCGGGTGGCGCCGTGCTCGCCGAGGACGGCGGTGACGTCGTCGGCCAGGGGGCCGAAGACGAGCGCCGCCGGGTCGCCGAGCCGGCGGGCGAGGGTGAGCAGCTCGAGGGTGGCCTTGCGGACCACGCCGTCGCTGCGTTCGACCAGGACCAGGACCTCGGCCACGGGGATCTCCTCCGGATGACGTGCGGGACGGGCGGGTCAGATCAGCTTCTGGGCCACGAGGAAGTCCGCGACCTGCGCGGCGGCGTCCCCCTCGTCGACCACGACGGTGCCGGCCGCACGGGGCGGCTGCGGTGCCACGGCTCGTACGGCGGTGGCCGCGCCGGCGGTGCCGACCCGAGCCGGCTCGACGCCGAGGTCGGCGAGCGACCAGGTCGTGACCGGCTTCTTCTTGCCGGCCATGATCGCCTTGAACGAGGGGTACCGGGCCTCGCCGGTCTGGTCGGTGACCGAGACGACCGCCGGCAGCGACGCCACGACCTCCTCGGTCGCGGACTCGCCGTCGCGCCGGATCGTCACGGAGCCGTCCGCGACGGCGAGCGCCCCGGCGAAGGTGACCTGCGGGACGCCGAGCCGGTCGGCGAGCATGGCCGGCACCACCGACATCTCCGCGTCCGTGGACGCCATGCCGCAGACGACGAGGTCGAAGCCGATGCGCTCGACCGCCTTCGCGAGCACCAGCGAGGTCGCCAGCGCGTCGGAGCCGTGCAGGGCGTCGTCGCTGACGTGGACGGCGTCGTCGCCGCCCATCGCCAGGGCCTTGCGCAGCCCGTCGACGGCCCGGGCCGGGCCCATCGTCAGGTAGGTGATCGTGGCGGGCAGACCCTTCTCCACCAGCGAGACGGCCTGCTCGACCGCGTACTCGTCCAGCTCGGAGAGCCGCCCCTCGACGCCGCCGCGGTCGAGGGTCAGGTCCTCGGCGTACCGCCAGGCGGCCGTGGGTTCGGGCACGTGCTTGACCAGGACCACGATCTTCATCGGGCTTCGCTCCGCTTCGTCGCCGGCTTTCTCCTCGTGGCGACGACGCTACGGCCGGCTCCGGCGGGTCGTAAGACCCCGAAGGACCCTGTCGGCCCGTGCCCTTCGGTCCTTACCCGCGGGTAACACCACATCCGGACCTGACGTGAGCAACCTATGACCCGAGTAGTGACAGTCACTCCGCGTCGGGGACGACGCTGTAGAGGCTCTCCTCCTCCTGCGCGTTGTGCAGCCGCAGCACGCCGTACAGGCCGTAGAGGAGTCGCCGCAGCTCGATGCGGTCCTCGGGCTCCAACGGCCCGTCTCCGACCAGGACGACGAGTTGGCGCAGGCGGGACACCTGGTGGTCGATCTCGGCGTGCGTGCGGCTGAGGCCGGCCACCGCGTCCCGGCCGCCGAGCAGCCGGGCCATCACGGGGAAGAGCTCCAGCTCCTCGGCGTGCTCGTGGGGCAGCAGCGTCGCGTCGATGTCCGCGAGCAGGCCGTGCACCGGGGACACGTCGTGCGACGAGTCGTCCAGGCCGTCGGCGACGGCCCGGACCTGCTCGACGACCGGTCTCGTCGCGACGTGCTCGGCCCGCAGCCGGCTCGTGAGCTCGGCGTCGGCCGCCGGGACGTCCAGCGTGTGGCGACGGCCGGGCAGCACGGCCCGCAGAGCGACCAGGATCGCCATCACGTCGATGACCTCCTGCAGCATCGCGCCGGCCGTGGGCGGAAGCAGGCCGGCGGCCGCGACGAGCATCGCCGCCGCGGACAGCCCCATGCCGAGCAGCACCGCCTGGAGGGCGATCTGCCGGGATCTTCGGGCGATCAGGATGGCGTCGGCGAGCACGTCGAGCCGGTCCGCCGTGAGGACGACGTCGGCCGTCTCCGACGACGCGGTGGCACCGCCCGCCGCGAGAGCCACTCCCACGTCCGCCGCGGCGAGGGCGGGGGCGTCGTTGACGCCGTCCCCGACCATGATCGTCGAGCCGTGCTCGGACTCCGCCCGGACGACGGCGAGCTTCTGGGCCGGGTCCCGGTCGGCGACGACGGCGTCCACCCCGACGATCCGGCCCACCGCCTCCGCGACGTCGGGACGGTCGCCGGTGACGAGCACGGTCCGCTCGATCCCGCTGTCCCGCAGGGCCCGGACCATGCGCGGCGCGTCCGGCCGGATCGGGTCCTGGAGCAGCAGGGCCCCGACCGGTTCCCCGTCGACGGCGACGAACACGGTCGAGGAGCCGTCGAGGTCGGCCCGGCGGCGCACGCGCTGCACCCAGGGGCGGCGCGGACCCGGAGCCACCCACGCGGCCTTGCCGAGCCGGACCGAGTGGCCCGCCACCATCCCCTCGATCCCGTACCCGTGTCGCTCGACCACCTCCGACGGGAGAGTCAGCCGCAGGCCCCGTGCGCGGGCTGCGGTCACGACCGCTCCGGCCATGACGTGCGGGGACAGCTGGTCCAGGGATCCGGCGAGTCGCAGCATCTCGTCGGGAGCCACGTCGGGCTCCGCGGTGACGACCTCCGACACCGCGGGGCGACCCCTGGTCAGCGTCCCGGTCTTGTCGAAGAGCAGCACGCGGCCGCCGGCCAGCCGTTCCAGAGCGGCGCCGCCCTTGACGACGACGCCCACCCTGGCCGCCCGGGACAGCCCGGACATGACGGCGATCGGAGCCGCCAGGATCAGCGGGCACGGTGTCGCGACGACCAGGACGGCCACCGCGCGGACGGGGTCGCCGCCGGCCCACCAGGCGGCTCCGGCCAGCAGCAGCGTCACGGGCACGAACACCGCGGCCACCCGGTCCGCGGCCCGGACGAACGGCGCCGAGGTCGCCTGAGCCTGGAGCACGAGGCGGACGATCGTCGCGTACGTGGACGCGTCCGCCGTGGAGGTGGCGACCATGGTGAGTGGGGCGCCGGCGTTGACCGACC